>JBDSNB010000201.1:0-2758 GCA_039915555.1 Chthoniobacterales bacterium
CCGTTTATCTCATCATCGACAAAGAGCGGGCGCCCCATTGGCAGGCACGGCTCACCGAGCGCTTCCACATTTATCATCAGGCTGCCGCGAGCGGCTCGCGGGTGGTGATCAGCAACCATCAATAACCGCCCCCGCCGGCCTCCCGCGATCTCTGGTTGAAAAACCGGCGCGGCCCGCTACTGTCCCGATTCACTTTTCCAGGAACTTATTATGTCGCAGCATCGCAGTCTCAAAGGGGCCAGCACCATCACCGCCAAGCGCAACGTCCTCAAACGTTTCGAGCGCGTCGACCTGCTGAAGAAGCGCGGCCAGTTCAAGGACGGCACCAAGGTTCTTGGGCTCCCGAAGACCAAGCCCGACGCGTAACGCGTCGCTCACTTCCCCTTCCATGCGCCTGAACCGCTTCCTGGCTGCGGCGGGCGTCGGTTCCCGTCGGCATTGCGATGAATTGATCGCCGCCGGCCGCGTCACGATCAACGGCCGCGTCGTCACCGACTTCAGCGTCCAGCCGGAGCCGACCGATCACGTCAAAGTCGGCAGCAAAATGGTGCGCGCGCAGCATCAGCTGCACATCGTGATGAACAAGCCGGCCGGTTTTGTCTCCACCCGCAGCGATCCGAATGTGCGCGACACGATCTTCGATCTCCTCCCGCCAAATCTGCCGCGCCTGTTTAACGTCGGCCGTCTCGACACTCAGAGCGAAGGCCTCCTCGTCATGACGAATGACGGCGACTTTGCGCAACGTCTCTCCCACCCGCGTTACAAGGTCGAGAAGGAATACGAAGTCACGCTCGACAAACCGTGGGACCACGAACTCGCGGCCAAATTGCTGCGCGGCGTCATGCTCGATGGAAAGCGGGCGCGACTCGAGAAAGTCTTTTCGCCCAAGCCGATGCTCGTGCGCGTCGTTCTCAAGCAAGGCATCAACCGGCAAATTCGCCGCATGTTTTACGAGATCGGCTACGAAGTGAATCGCCTGGTGCGCGTCCGCATCGGCAACCTGAAGCTGGAAAAACTCCCGCGCGGCCACTGGCGCCCGCTCACCGCGAGCGAACTCAAATCGCTCGATCCCGCAATCCGCGCGACCGCGCGCGACCGATAGGGACGCCGCGCTGCGGCGTCCAGGACGCGCGGCCAGCCTGTAAAACGCCCGAACGTCCTTCCGGGGGACTCACCGCTTGGACATAGCAGCGCGATGTCCCTACCCTTCCGCTTCCGAGCGCAAGATTTCGAGCGGCGGCTGCGTCCCGATTCCACGGCTCGTGAACAACCCCACCAGCACGGTCAGCCCGCTTACAGAAACCACCGCCACCAGGAGCGGCCAAAGCGAAGGCGCGTAATCGAGCTTGAAAACAAAACGGGCCAACGCCCAGCTCGAAGCCATCGCCAGCAAAATTCCCGTCCCGCTCGCGAGGACTCCGAGCATGAAATACTCCGCGCAGAGAATTTGATAAATCTGCCGCCGCGACGCGCCCAGCGTGCGCAAGAGCACGCTCTCCTTCAGCCGCTGATACCGCCCGCTCCAGATTGTGCTCCCGAGCACGATCAGCCCCGCCCCCACCGTGAAGAGCGACATCACCCGAATCACCAGCGCCACTTTCGTCAAAATCGAATCCACCGTCTGAATCACCGCGGTCAGATCCAGCGCCGAAACATTCGGGAACTGCGCCACGATCCCGCTCTGCAGCTGAGCCGATGCCGCCGCATCAGGCACCCGGCTAACAAGCACTCCAAACGTCGGCGCGTTCTCCAATACCCCCGCTGGAAAGACGACGAAGAAGTTCGTCTGAAAGCGTTTCCAATCGATCTCGCGCGTGCTCGCGATGCGCGTCCGGATTGGCACCCCTTGCACATCGAAAACCAGCTCGTCACCGATCTTCGCCTCGAAATCACGCGCGATCTCGCGGTCGAGTGAGATCGGCACCACGTCGCCGGGCTGGTAATTCTCGACTCGCCCGATCCACTGCCCGTCCACGATCTTCTCCGTTTCCGCGAGCGTCTCGCGGTAGGTTGAGCGGTAATGTCGTTGCAACTGCCACTCCGGAATCTTCCGCGCCGGGTCGGCCAGGATGTCGGCTGTTTTCCGCCCCTTCACTTCCGCCAGTTTCATGGTCACGATCGGCGCCTCCTGGATGACGGGCAGGCCTAACGAGCGCACCGTCTCCGCGACCGCCGCGGTCTGGTCCGGCTGGATGTCGAAGAGAAAAATGTTGGGTTGATCCGCCGTGCCGATGGAGCGGAACTGCGTCAGCAGCACTTCGCGCGAGAGGTAAAGGTTGAGCAGCAGAAACGTCCCGAGCCCGAGGGAAACCGTGAGCAAAAGCGTTCGGTTATTCGGCCGATAAAGATTCGCCAGTCCCTGCCGCAGCGCGAAACTCCAGCGGTGCGGAAAAAATTTCCGCACCAGCATGATGAGCAACTTCGCCATCCCGGCGAAGATCGCGACCGCCAGCCCGAGCGCGCCGGCAAAGATCAAGCCGCGCGTCCACGTTTCCGTCTGGACAATCGCAAACGCGGTCACGCTCGCCGCCATCAAAAAATAAACGAGCGCCACGGGCCAATCGAAACGACTCCTACCGCCGGCGCCCTCGCTCGATCCACGCAAAATGAGCAACGGCGAGACATGCCGAAAGCGCAGCAACGCCGGCATCGCAAACAGCACACAAATCCCAAAGCCGATCAGCATTCCACTGACGATCGGCGTCCACGCGATCGCGCTCGGAATCGCAATCGGCAGGAAGGTCTTCAAGATCACCGG
>JBDSNB010000212.1:0-6093 GCA_039915555.1 Chthoniobacterales bacterium
AGGGTCTCGCGATCCTTCCAGGAAAAATAAGCGGCGAGGAGCGCAAAAAACAGAATCGCGATCCCGCCCAAAACGATGACGGAACGTGCCCCGAGCCAGGCGGATGGCAGCGGCGGAAGCGCGGCGAGGTTGAGAGCACCCATCGTGATGAGGACCGCGCCCGCCGCGATCACCAAGGCGAGCCCCGCGAGACGCAATGGCCGGGAGAGGCGATCCCACGCGGTGGCGGCGAAAAGCGCAAAGGCGCTCCACATATTCATGGAATCGAAATCCTGGCGCCCGGCCAAAACGAGGAGCGGCAAAAATCCCACCGCCATCCAGCAAAGCGGCAGGACGTCGACGAGGTCGCGATCGTGCGGACGAAACACTTTGCGCCACTCGAAGACGACGCCGGGCAGGACGAGGAGCAGCGCCGGAAACCACCAGAGAAAATGGCCAGCGAGGAAGCGCCAGAGGGGAACGCCCGCACCGGAGCGGAGCTGGAGCGGAAGCACTTGGAATTGGGTTGCGACGAGCCAAGGCAAGAGCAAGGCGAGGAAAAGCAAAACGTTCCGCCAGTGCAAGAGCGACCTAAAACGGATGCGCGCTTCGCGGCAAAAAAAGGCGACGAGCAGGAGAATGAGCGCGGGATGAAGCAGCCCGGCAACGCCTTTCGCGAGACATCCCAGAGCCATGCAAACCCACGCGGAGGCGAACCAGACCGCACGACTGTTTCTGCGCTCGTATCCGCTGACCGCGCAGAAGAGAGTCGCGCCGAGGCAGGCGGCGAAGAGCGGTTCCGGCGTAGCGATTCGCGCCCAGATGAAGGAGCCGACGCAGCCCAAATGGATCAAGCCGGCAATGAAACCCCGCCAGTAGCTGGCCAGACGTTCTCCAATCAGAAAGGTGAATGCGATGGCGGAAACCAAGGCGAGTGCCACCGGCAAATGCGCGGCCATCGCGCTGGCGCCGAAAATTTTGAAGGAAGCAATCGTTAGCCAGAAATGAAGCGGCGGACCGGGTGGGTTCCACATTCCGGTCTGTTCCAGAGCGCGGGCGGTGCTGGCGTATTCGCCCTCCACGCCGTTGTGGATTTCGCTCCAGCCCGCGGTCCCAAGATGGAGGATGGCGGCCAGCGCAATCACGAAAACGAAGAGCGCGTGCCGAGTCGGCGGGGGTGCGAGGGTCCGCGGCTCGAGGAGGGTCTCACGGAGTCCGTAGGTGGGGGTGCTGGCGTGCATCTAGTTTCGTATCCTGCTCCTGATCGTGATCTTGCTCCTACTTCAACGCGGGATCTCTGGGATAAGATCAGGAGTAAGATCAAGATCAGGAGCAGGAGCTAAGCGCGATATTTTTCCCAATCTTCCGGCAGGCGGAGCAATGTTCCGGCCGGCATTTCTACGACGGCCAACATTTGCCGGCATTCAGCAATAATCGCTTCGTCTGAGGGGCGGACGATGCGGAAGGCACACCAGAAACGGACGCGCTCGAGCTGATCGAGCCAGCCGTCGATGATGAGCTTGTCACCTAATTTCGCGGGGCAGCGGTAATCGATCTCGGTGCGGACGACGACGGGATATTTTTGGTCGACGGCCATCTGCGCGAGGCCCATGCCGAGCTCGGCGGCGAGGTGGGTGCGCGCGATTTCGATGAAGCGGAGATAGGCGATGTTGTGCACGACGGCGGCGCAATCGGTATCGAAGAACATGACCTGCACTTCGGTTTGAATGCGCGGTGCGCTGGCGTTTCCCATGGAACGAGAATCGGACGAACGACGCCGGGAGCGCAATGGAATTTTGGCTAGAGCGTCGCGAGGACGGCGGAGGTGACTTCTTCGGACGTGACTTCGTGCATACAACGAAAGTCGATCGGGCATTCGCGCAGGAAGCACGGGCTGCAGGCAACATGGTGGCGGATGACGGTGTGGCCGGGGCCGAGCGGACCGGTGAGGCGATCTTCGGTGGAACCGAAAATCGCGACCACGGGGACGCCGAGCAGGGTGGCGAGGTGCATGGTGCCGGTGTCGTTGGTGAGCAAGAGGCGGCATTCGCGCAGCTCGGCGATGAGTTCTTCGAGCGTGGTTTGACCGATGCGATTTACGCAAGCCTCGCCTAACGAGTCGGCGATGGCCTGGCCGATTTCTTTTTCGGCGGCGGTGCCGAAGAGGGTCCATTGGACCGGGTGTTGTGCGGCGACGGCCGCGGCGACTTCGGCGAAACGCTCCGGGAGCCAGCGTTTCGCGGGGCCGTATTCCGCGCCGGGGCAGAGGGCGAGGCGGGTGGGTTGATGCGAGGGATGGGGCCGCGGTGTCGCTTCGGTCTCATCTGTGGCCCCGCCCAGCTCCCGGGCGAGATGCAGGTAATGGTGCAACTGATGTTCGGTCGGTCCGCGTTGCATTCGCTCCGGCACGATTTGATTAAGGAGCCAGGAGCGATGGTGGCCGCGATAGCCGACACGCCGCGGGATTCCTGCGAGCCAGACTTCGAGCGCGCTGCGCAGGGAATTCGGAAAGAGGATCGCGACGTCGAACGCGGTTTGTTTGCGTAAGAGGCGCGAAGTGCCGAGAAGCGAGCGGGTGGGCAGCGGAAGAATCTCATCCACTTCCGGCACGAGTTTCCACAGCGGCGCGATTTTCGCGCGCGCGGCAATTGTGAGGTGCGCGTCGGGCCGGCCGCGCTTGATGGCGCGCACGGCGGCGGCGCTGATGACGCTGTCGCCGAGCCAGTTCGTGCTGCGGATGAGGATGCGGAACGGTTTCAAAATGGTTTCCGCGGGAAGGTAGACGCCGCGTTTGTATTTCGGGAGGAGGAAGTTTGGGCGGGGCGTTTTCCAGCGGTTGTGGACCCAGAACCAATCTTCGGGCGCCTGCCGAATTTGCCCGGCGACGATGACATTGGTTTTGGCGGTGAGGGTGGCGATGGAGTCGTCTGCACGATCGAAGCGCGGGTGGAAGACCATTTTCCACCGGCCGCGACCGGTGGTGTAGATGGCGGCCGCGAGGAGGGGGACGTGGGTGCGTTTGGCGAGGAGGGCGGGAAGCGGCGTGGTGGAGGCGAGCCTACCGAAAAAGGGCGTCCAAAGGCCGTGATCGCCTGCGTGTTGATCGGCCAGCACGCCCAGGATGCCGCCGGCGCGGAGAAGATCAATCGGAGCCTGGAAACCGTCCCGCCGATCGAACAATTGCACCCCGGAGCGTTCGCGGCGTTGCCGAACATCGGCATCGATGTAGCGGTTGCCGAGTTTTTGAAAAACGGAACCGAGCGGCGCCTGGCCGAAGTGAAGGGGAAAAATTTGCGCGAAGAGTTCCCAGCTTCCGAGATGGCTGAGGATGACCACCGCGCCGCGGCCCTCGCGGATTTGCTCGTGGATGAGGTCGGCGTTTTCCAGAGTGACGCTATGAGCGACGGCTGGCAGCGGCATGGAGCCGAATTTCGCGCTGGAGAGGAGATTGGCGCCGAGGCGTTGGAAATGTTGGCGCGTGAGGCGGCGCAACTCACGTTCTGATTTCTCGCGGCCGAAAGCGATGGCAAGGTTGTGGCGCGTGAGACGGCGGTATTTCCGCGAGAGCATCCACGCGAGGAGGCCGCTGAGTTCACCGAGCCGAAAAACCAGCGGGAGAGGAAGCAAACGCAGCACTCCGGCACCCGCGCGATACAAGAGGTAGATGCAATAATCGAGCATGCGGGAGCGGCGGAAGAAAAGCCGGCCGCCGGGCGGGGCAGCGTAATTTTGCCTGCGCGGTGGTTCAATCAATATAATGTCAGCGCGAGACGCATCTCCGATGAAGAAGAACGACGAACAACTTTGGGCGGGCCTTTCCGCGGACGCACGGAGGGCGCTGGTGACGCGGGATTACGCGGCGTCTGATGTGGCGGAGCAGTTGGCGCAGGGCGGAATCGAAGCGGGCAAGTTGCTGGCGGCCGATGGGACGGCGGCGGATCTGCGCGCGGTCTGGATTCCGGGGGTGGAGATTTTTTCGCGAACGGTGCATCCGCAACGACATCGCGGAGTGTTTGGGGAATTTGCGCGGCGGGAGGAAGGCGTGCTGGGGCAGATCGGATTCTGGCCGACGCAGTGGGCGACGGCGCGGATGTTTGCGCAGACGGCGAAGGGGTTTCACGTGCATCCGCCGAGCATCCCGGAGGATGAGAAGCCGGCCGCTTGGTTTCAAAAACTTTTCCGAGACGAGAGTCCGGACTACGCGCTGCGGCGTTACGATCAGGAGCAGTGGGATGCGATGTTTTTCGTGCAGGGGATTGCCGAAATGATCTTGCGCGAGGCGCGCGAGGGGATGCCGGCGCGGACGATGCGGTTGTGGATCGAGGGCGATAATCATCGCGGGACGAACAACGTGGGGGTGGTGATTCCACCGGGTGTGGCGCATGCGATTCGCGTGGAGGGCTCGGAGGATTTGATCATGGTTTACGGGACGAGCACGGCGTTTCGGCCGGAGTTTGAGGGACGAATCGCGAGCGAGGTGGAGACGGCGCAACTGCCGGAATCCTGGCATAAATTTTTGAGCGCTTAGCGCCGTCGGCCATGAAGTCGCGTCAATTCACGGCGTCGGAGCCGGAGCTGATGGATCGGCCGGACGCGTCGCCAGCAGAACTGGAGGCGGCGCTGAAAAGTCTGCGCGGCTTGAATCGATACTTCGGCAGTTACCGGATCGTTGCGCGCTTTATGAAGCGGTGGATCCGACCCGGCGAGCGCGTGCGGGTGCTCGATCTGGCCACGGGCTCAGCGGACATTCCGCGGCAAGTGGCGGATTATGCGCGCTCGATTGGAGCGATGGCGGAGATTGTGGCGGTGGATTTTCAAGCGACGACGATCGAGATCGCGCTTCGGTTGAGCGCTGATTATCCGGAGATTCATTGCGAATGTGCTGATGTGCTCGCGTTCGAAACGCTGGAGCCATTCGACATCGTGATTTGCTCGCTGGCTTTGCATCACTTCAGCGAAGAGGACGCGGTGCATTTGCTGCGGCGTGCGCGGGAGCTTTCGCGGCGCTTTGTTTTGGTTTCGGATTTGCGGCGCGGATTTTTCTTAACCTCGGGCGTCGATCTGCTGACTGCTCTGATCTATCGCGATCGAATGACGCAGAACGACGGGCGCGCTTCGGCGGCGCGGGCGTTTAGTTTTGCGGAGTGGCAGGCGATGGCGACTCGCGCGGGTTGGCAGGATTTCGGGAGCGCGAAATTCCGTTTTGCGCGGCAGGCGATCTGGCTGGATGGAAAGGCGACATGAAGCTGTGCGAGACCACGCGCGAGATGCGCGAGACGCGGTCGGAGGAGGGGCGACGGCGGGTGTTGGTGCCGACGATGGGAGCTTTGCATCGCGGGCATTTGGAATTGATTCGGCTGGCGCGGGAGGCGGCGGGCAAAGGGGGCGAAGTGGCGGTGAGTATTTTTGTGAATCCGTTGCAGTTTGGGCCGGGAGCGGATTTTGAGAAGTATCCGCGGCCGGCCGCTGACGACGAGGAGGCTTGTCGCGCGGCGGGAGTGGATTTGCTTTTCCGACCTCGGCCTAACGAAATGTATTTTTCCGATCGCTCGGTGCAGGTGGAGGAGTCAGCGCTTTCGCGGACGCTTTGTGGGAAGTCGCGACCTGGACATTTTGAGGGCGTCTGTACGGTGGTGACGAAGCTGTTTCATCTCCTCGTGCCGGATGCAGCGGTTTTTGGGGAGAAGGATTTTCAGCAGTTGGCGATCATTCGCCGGATGGTGCGGGATTTGGATTTCGCGGTGGAGATTATTGGCGCGCCGACGGTGCGGGAGCCGGATGGGTTGGCTTGCAGTTCGCGGAATCAATATTTGAGCTCGGAGGAACGCGCGCAGGCGCCGGTGTTACGGGCGGCGCTGCTCGCGGCGGGGGAGGCGTTTCGGGGTGGAGAGACGTCGGCGGCGCGGTTGGTGGCGGAAATTAGCCGCCACATCGGCATCGCCAGCGGCGCGCGGATCGATTACGTAGAAGCGCTGGACGCGGATAGTCTGCAACCTCAGGAAATCGCGAACGCGCAAACGCTGCTGGCGGTGGCGGTTTACTTTGGCAAGACGCGCTTGATCGATAACCTGCGACTGGGATGAAGGAATACGATTTTGTCGTGATCGGGAGCGG
>JBDSNB010000021.1:0-3843 GCA_039915555.1 Chthoniobacterales bacterium
TGACGGCGCGTTGCGCTTCTTCCACCGTGTTCATTTGCACGAAGGCGAAACCTTTCGAGCGCTGGTTGTGCTTGTAGGTCACAACCTCTGCGTTCTGCACTTCACCCACGCCGTTGAAGAGCTCGAAGAGATCGCTCTCCGTGGCTTCGAACGACAGGTTGCCGACGTAAAGACGCGGCGTGGTGACTTCGACTGACTCAGGCTTGCGCGCCGTGCGCGGCGCGGAGGAACTGGAAGCCGAGCCATTGCGCGCCGGCTGCGGCACGCGAGCGATGGGCGGATTTCCGTTCGAGAAAAAGCCCATGATTTTGTCCCACAACGACTTTGGTTTTGCCGGCGTCTTGGGAGCTGTGGATGATTTTGGCCGGTAAGGACGATCGTCGCCCCCCCTGCGTCGGGAAGCGCCGCCACGCGGACGCCGCGAGCCCCTCCCGGATGATTGAGATGCCATGATATGGATCCTCTAGTTTAACCGAATTGTAGTTCGGGCGAAGCGCATCCAGTGATGCCCGGTCCGCAGCACGCCGATCCCGTAGGATTCGTTTCAATAGCTCGAAAGCAGTTCGCGTGGCCGCAGGAAACTCCGCCCCTCCATGCCGGGAAAGTGTTCGAGATTGGCGCGCCGCACCCCACCGAAAGAGGAGAGTCGCGAACGCTCGCTGCAATAACTCCCAAATTCGTGACGAAAAACGGACGGCCGGAGATTCGAAGACAATTCCCGACATCGGCGGGTAACATGGCGAGAAAGAGGGCTTTTGCAAGACGGTCGTCGGGAGTGAAGTGGGCGAGTGTTTCACGGAAAGCATGACCATGTCATCCCGAGCAGCCAAGACGGCCGAGGGATCTCTCCCATCCTTTCGCATTTTCCGAAACGGGAGCGCGTTGACCGTAACGAACGCGTCCCGCTCAACGTCCGCCGTGCGTGCGCAGATACCACTCGACAAACTTCGGCAGACCCTCCGTGAACGAAGTCGTCGGATTGTATCCCAACAACCGCCGCGCCTTGGAGATATCCGCGCAGGTAATCGGCACATCGCCGGGTTGCTCTGCCATCCGATTGATCTCCGCCTTGCGCCCCACCGCGCGCTCGATCTCCGCGATCAACTCGCGCAGTTCGATCGTTTCGCTTTCGCCCAGATTGAAAACATCAAACATCGCACCTTCGTATCGCGTCGCCGCCATCACACCCTGGATGATGTCGTCGATGTAAGTGTAATCGCGGCGCGTCGTTCCATCGCCGAATTGATCGATCGGTTGCCCCGCCTGAATCCGCCGCGTGAATTGATGAATCGCCAAATCGGGCCGCTGTCGCGCGCCGTAAACCGTGAAGAAACGCAGCGCCACAACCCGCATCTGGTAGAGATGCGAGTAGGTGGAACAAAGAAACTCGCCGGCGATTTTCGTCGCCGCGTAGGGACTGATCGTCTGCGTCAGGTGCAGCTCCTCGGAAAACGGCACCACCTTCGAGACGCCATAGACCGACGAGCTGGACGCGAAGATAAATCGCTCGATTCCCGTCGCCCGTGCCGCTTCCAAAAGATGCAAGGTCCCACCAACGTTCGTGTCGTAATAGAGCCGGGGATGACTAATCGACGGCCGGACTCCCGCACGCGCCGCCAGATGCGCAATCATCTCACACTTTTCGCGATGGAAAAGGCCGCGCACCGCATTGGCATCCCGCAGATCCACTTGATGAATCGCCACCTCGCCGGCCACGCCCGCCAGGTTCGCGCGTTTGATTCGCGGATCATAAAAATCGTTGAAGTCGTCGAGGATCGCGACTTCATGTCCTGCGGCGAGTAGTTTCTCGACCAGGTGCGAGCCGATGAAGCCCGCGCCGCCGGTGACCAGGGTGCGCATCGCGCGAGCGTAAAGATGAAGCGGAAAACGAGCAAGGGAAGATCAAGCGCAAGGATCGTACTGGCGATGCTGCTCGTCTTCGTGCTCACGACGCTCGGCCTGCTCGGCTGGCGGCTCTGGTCGGAGATGCGACCGCTGGCGAAACTCGAGCCCGCCTTCCAGCTCCCCTCACCTTTCGAACTCGCCGCGCTCCCCACTGCCACGCGTTTCGATTTCCCGCTCGGCAACGAACACGGCGCCTTCGCCTACAACGCGCAGCCGTTCACCGAAAATCGCCATCTCGGCGACGACCTAAACGGGATCGGCGGCGAGAACAGCGACTTTGGCGACCCGATCTACGCGATCGCCGATGGCCGTGTGCTGTTCGCGCACGAAGGCGGTCCGGGCTGGGGCAACATCGTCATCGTCCTCCACGCCTATGAAGAAAATGGTGAGCGGAAATACGTGCAGTCCTACTACGCGCATGTCGAGAAGATGCTCGTCGCCCCGTCACAGAACGTGCGCCGCGGCGAACCCATCGCCACCGTCGGCAGTGCGAGCGGGCGCTACCTCGCACATCTTCATTTCGAGATGCGCGAATTCATCACCCCGTTCATCGGTCCTGGCTACCGCGATGACACGCGCGGTTGGATCAATCCCTCAGAATTTATCCGGCAACATCGCGGCGCGCCGGAAGATGATGTCGGCCGTCCGCCACGCTGAGTCGTCCTCTCACTGGCGCAGCAGGTAGATCCAGTTCGAGAACCCGATCAGCAATCCAACCGCGAGCAGCCACTTCCGCGTCCGCGGATTCGGAAACGACACCCGCACTCTCCGCGTCCGCGTCACCAACACGACCAGCGCGTAGAGATCGAAAAGCGCGACGGCGCAAAGACCGGCAAAGATCAGCGGATTAAAGCGCAAAGCCGCGCCGAAATTTCCGTGAAGAAATGCGAGCGACGAGTGCGTTGCGCCACACGTCAGGCATGGCACGCCAGTCAGCGACCGGAAAGTGCAAACCGGCCATGGCAACTGCAGCGCCAGCCACGCGCTCGCCACGAGAGCTGCGCCGACTGTCACCGCGAGCCAGATCAACTCGTGATCCGCCTCGCCCGCGCGCAAGCGCCGCAATTCGACGCGCACAGGCGTCAGTGCCAGTTGGCGCCCGCAGCCGCCAGGCCACCCACCATCACAGCGAAGAAGATCGCGCCGCCGCAACAAAGTAGGACCGGCGACAGGACTGCGATTAACGCTTTCCCAGTATCCGTTTCATGCACGCGCGCGATGCCCTGGCAGTTGAGCACGATGGAATAAACCATCGCGATCAACCCGCCGCAGAGCGGAATAATTTGCAGGACGCCAGCAGACCCCGACGCATAACAGACGACTCGCAAGGTGGCTTCAAACGATAGTTTCGCGCCGCCCAATAGCGTCAGGACCAGATGGATGAGTCCGGCAAAAATAAAGGTCGAGAGAATAATGATCACCGGCATTAAGACAAGCATGCCGAATGACGCCGCACCCATGCCCATCATGGTGCCGAGGCCGTTGGAGCTACCGAGACCGAACGAGCGCAGGCCAAACGAAAGGATGAACGAAATCACTGCGCCGATCATTCCGAGGATAAGCGTGTAGAGCAGCGGATCCAGGAAACCGCCTCCGCGACGCATGGCGGTGAACGCTTCCGCCGGGCGTAGCAGAACCATCTGAATCGTTTCAAAGAGCGCGTTCAGCCATCCGACTTGCTCCCGATTCTCCCAGGGCAGACCAGTGACGGAACCGGTAGCGACCACCGCCGGCGATGCCACCTCGGCGGTCGGAGTGGCGTCAGGCGCGACCGGCTCTGCCGGCGGCGGCGCGGTGCGGAAATCGTCCAACTCAGAGAGCGGTCGCCACGTGGCCATGCCCTCCATCCAGCCGAGGTCGGTGCCGATAAATTCGCCGGTGCGCAAACCTTCGCGCACTTTCTCTTCCTCGAAGGTGCCGAGAGTGGCGCCGCTGCGG
>JBDSNB010000268.1:0-3451 GCA_039915555.1 Chthoniobacterales bacterium
GTCGGCGATCACGACGAGCGCGCGTGGCTGTTGCGCGAATGGGAGCAGGTGCTCGCCGATCTCGAACGGGATGTCTCGTTAACCGGCGATCGCGTTGATTGGGTGGCGAAGCGCAATCTTCTCGGCGCGCTGCAAGCAGAGGAAGAGCTTTCCTGGACCGATCCCTGGCTGCAGGCGATCGATCTCGAATATCACTCCGTGGCGGAGGATGGCCTGCACTACGAACTGGTGCGGCGGGGGGCGATGCGCCGCTTCGTGACCGAAGACGAGATTGCGGCGGCGATCGTGACGCCGCCGGAAACGACGCGCGCCTATTTTCGCGGGCGGGCGGTGGCCCGGTTCGGCGAGGCGATCAGCGCGCTGCAATGGGATGAGATCGTCTTCCGAGAAGGAAAACGTCCGCGACGAGTGGCTCTCCCAGAGGTGGCGGAGGACGAACGGCTGACGCGCCTAAACGCTCATGTGCGGGACGCGGAGACGCTCGAATTGTTTTTGCGCGGACTAGCCGGACTCTAGAGCGTGTCATGCACTTTGGCGTGTTCCAGAGAGGGGTCTGCGAGGTAGGGGCGCCGCGCTGCGGCGACCGAAACGCGTGGCCTGCACTGGAACGTCCGTGCGTCCACCGGCGGCCTCGTCTCTCGGACAGCGCAGCGCGCTGTCCCTACCGCGCCCTCGCGCGCGATCGCCAAGTGCATGACACCCTCTAACCAGGAAGGGCCCCTTGGAAAGCGCCCTCGCCGGTTGCAAACCGCCGCTCCTTTGGCCCTGCCGAGTGTTTAAGCCCCTCGCTGACAAGACGCGACGGTTGTCCCCAAAAAGCCTTCGGAGTTGAACCGCCCCCTCAAGCTGGCATGCTGCGCGCCATGCGCGTGCCCCTTCTCGATCTGAGCGAGCAATATCGCACCCTGGCCGCGCCCATCCGGGCCGAGATCGAGGAAATTCTCGCCAGCCAGCGATTCATCCTCGGTCCCAAGGTCGAGGCCTTCGAGCAGGCGATCTGCGATTATTGCGTCGCGCCGCATGCGATCGGCGTTTCCTCCGGCACGGATGCTTTCCTCGCCATCCTCATGGCCCTTGGCTTTGGCCCGGGCGACGCGCTCATCACCACTTCCTACACCTTTTTCGCCACCGCCGGCTGCATCGCGCGTATCGGCGCCACTCCCGTTTTCGTCGATATCGATCCCGTCACCTACAACATTTCGCCCGCCGCGATCGCACAGTATCTCGAGCAACACTGCCAGCGCGACGCCGAGGGCCGGCTCCGCAACCAAAAAGGGCAAACCATCCGCGCGATCGTTCCCGTCCACCTTTTCGGACTCTGCTGCGAGATGGACGCGATCATCAAACTCGCCCGTGAGTACGGACTCCTTGTGATTGAAGATGCTGCGCAGGCCATCGGCGCCGAATATCCGCGCGCCGACGGGACCAGCGCGCAAGCCGGCACCATGGGCGAAGCCGGCTACTTCAGCTTTTACCCGTCGAAGAATCTCGGCGCGGCGGGCGATGCCGGCCTGATCGTTTGTCGCGACGAAGAGTTTGCAAAACGCCTGCGCGTCTGTCGTCAGCACGGCATGGAAGAGCGTTACTTCCACCATTTCATCGGCGGAAATTTTCGCCTCGATGAAATCCAGGCCGCCATCCTCCAGATCAAGCTTCCTCATTTGAACGCCTGGTCCGCCGGCCGGCGCACCGTTGCGGATCGCTACCGGGAAGCGTTTACCCGCCGGGGCCTAACGAGCGCTCTCCAATTGCCCGCCGAACCGTTCCGCGAAAGCGGGCTCACCAATCATCACATTTATCACCAGTACGTCGTTCGTACCCCGCAACGTGAGGCGCTCCGCGCGCATCTTACCGAACGCGAAATCGGCAACGCCATCTATTATCCCCTCGGCCTGCACCAGCAGGATTGCTTCGCGCGCCTCGGCTACCAGGAAGGCGATCTGCCCGAGACCGAACGAGCCACTCGCGAAACACTCGCGCTCCCCATCTACCCGGAATTGGCACCCGCTGCCCAAGCGTTCATCGTCGACACGGTGGCCGAATTCTTCGCCAGCGCCCCGAGCGCCCGCTGATTCCCAGCCATACCGCGCCTAAGCAAAGAAACTTGCGACCAAACGTGGTCGCGCCTATATCAACGCTCGCGCCGAACGGGTAGGTACCGAAGTGGCCAAACGGGGCGGACTGTAAATCCGCTGGCTTACGCCTTCGTTGGTTCGAATCCAACCCTGCCCACCACGCGCCGCGCCTCCCGCCTAGCGTCGCCCGGTCCGCTTTCCGGTCGCCTTCGCGGACTTCTTCGCCGGTTTCGCTTTCGCCGATTTGCCGGCGCTCTTTTTGGCGCTGCTCTTCTTGCCGCGGGCTTTCGACTTGGTCGCGGTCTTCGAGGATTTCACTGGGGCTGATTTGCTTTTTCCGCCGCTGCTTTTTTTCGAGCCGCGCGTGCCGCTCGACTTCGCGCTTTTCTTCGCCGGCGCCTTGCGGCTGCGGGACGATTTGCCGCCACCACTGGAACTGCCCGCTGCTCTTCCCGCCATCGCGCCGATTACTCCGCCCACCACCGCGCCCACTGGGCCGGCGACGCTGCCGATCACAGCGCCGGTCGCGGCTCCCGCGGCCTGCTTCGAAATCGGCGGAATGGAAATGTTCTCAGAGGATTGCTGGTCTTGCGCTTTGTTTTTGTTTTTGGCCATAAGAATAAGGTTCTAAGGATGGTTGAAGTTGCTGCTTTTACTCATATCGCAAGTCATAGCCAAGTTGCGTTGTTCGGTTTGAAAAATATTTACGCCGATCCCGCCAAGGATCGCAGGCACAAAAAAAGCGGCCGCTCGCGCGACCGCTTCTTTGTTGGTTGATTGTTTGTTTGCGGGACTAGCGTCCGCGACCGCCGCTTCGGCCACCGCCATCGCGACGTCCACCGCCGCCACCGCCACCGTAGCCGCCGCCGCCGCCACCACCGCCGTAGCCGCCACCGCCGCCGCCACCACCGTAGCCGCCGCCGCCACCGCCACGTCCGCCTCCGCCGCCACCGTAGCCGCCGCCACCACCAGGAGGACGTGCTTCGCGTGGGCGTGCTTCATTCACGGTCAGCGGCCGGCCTTCCACCGTTTTCCCATTGAACTCGGTGATCGCCTTCTGCGCGTCCGCATCAGTCGTCATCGTGACGAAAGCGAAGCCGCGCGATTTGCCGGTGAACTTATCCTGCATCAGCGTGACCTCTTGCACCGGGCCAGCTTGAGCGAAAAGATCTTGAAGATCGGTTTCGGTCGTGTTGAAGGAAAGATTTCCTACGTATAATTTAGTTCCCATCTGAGTTTACTGTGGAAAACGCCGCACCGGTCACTGTTCCCGCTCATCGGATTTCAAATCGCCACTGATAAACTCAACTGACAATCCACCAACTTCCCGAGCTGCCGTTTTCTTCGGCGTGAGTACTAGGGCTTTCCACGTGCAA
>JBDSNB010000081.1:0-10837 GCA_039915555.1 Chthoniobacterales bacterium
GTCCGCGGCAAGCGCAAGCTTATTCTGAAGGATGTCGAGACCGGCGCCGAAGAGGAACACCTCATCCCGCTCACGAAGCACATCATCGCTTTCAAGGGTGACTTCGTGAAGAAAGGCCAGCAGCTCACTGAAGGTCCGGTAGTCCCGCACGAAATCCTCGAGGTCTGCGGACCACAGGATTTGCAGGAACATCTCGTGAACGAAGTGCAGGAAGTCTACCGCCTCCAAGGCGTCGAGATTAACGACAAGCACATCGAAATCATCGTTAGGCAGATGCTGCGCAAGGTGAAGATCACCGACCCGGGCGACACCTCTCTCCTCTGGGGCGATCAAATCGATCGGCTCGACTTCGAGAAGGAAAACGAAACCGTGGTCGCGCAGGGCGGCAAACCCGCGGAAGCGACTCCGGTCCTGCTCGGCATCACCAAAGCCTCACTCGAAACCGACAGCTTCATCTCCGCCGCGTCCTTCCAGGACACCACGCGCGTCCTCACGGAAGCGGCTACGCTCGGTAAGGTCGATCGTCTCCGCGGCTTCAAGGAAAACGTTATCATGGGTCACCTGATCCCGGCTGGCACTGGCTTCCCCGCCGTCCGCGAGATCAAACTCGTCGAGTTGGGCGAACAGGTCGGCACGTCGTTGATGGACGAACCGGAAGTGCAGCCCGCGCTCGGGTAGTTCACTATATAATTCCCATCCAAGAAACGCCGGATAGCCGCAAAGGTGGTCCGGCGTTTTTTTGTTTTCGGCGTGAGTGGAGGGCGTCTGGGTCAGACGCCACCGACGCGATATCGCCTAGGCGTTGGCGTTTCACAGAAACGCCCTACAATTCCCCGATGTCCATTGCCACGAAAAAGGGAGACGCCGGCCAGACCTCGCTCATGTATGGGCGGCGGGTGGCGAAGACCGATCCTCGGGTAGACGCCTACGGCTGCGTGGATGAATTGAACGCCGCCCTCGGGGTGGCGCGTGTGCAAGCGCCGGATGAATTCACGCGAGAAATTCTGCTCGGTGTGCAGAAGGAGTTGATTCCGCTCATGGGAGAATTGGCGACCGCGCCCGAGGATTTGGCGCGCTATCAAAAAGACGGCTACGAACTGACCACCGCGGCGATGGTCGATCGGCTCACGGCGCTGATCGACGATCTGGAGAAAGACAAACTGCTGCACTACAAAGGGTGGGCCATTCCCGGCAGCATGCCGATTTCCGCTGCTCTCGATGTGGCCCGCACCACCTGCCGTCGCGCGGAGCGACGCGTCGCCGGATTGGCGGAGGGAATTCCGGAGTTCAATCGCGAAATCCTGCGCTATGTGAATCGGCTCTCCGATTTGTGCTGGCTCCTCGCGCGTTACGCCGAGCATGCCAGGGGCAAGGCGTAACTCGGAGGCGGATTGCGCTTGATCTGCTGGCGTTCAAGGCGCGCGCCGGATATCACGGTGGGCGTTTGAACGACGTATGAACCCTCGGCCCTCTTCATGATCGCGCGGCTCGGACTTCTCATCAGCCGTGCGTTTCGGAATGTGATGCCCGATCCGTTCGTGCTCGCGGTGCTACTCACCTTCGTCACGATCGGCCTCGCGCTGGCGTTGACGCCCACGTCGTTTGGCAACGTGGTGGACGCCTGGTCGTCCGAGGTGGGGCTCTGGAGTTTGCTGAAGTTTGCCATGCAGATGGCGCTTATTCTCGTCACCGGGCACGCGGTCGCGAGCAGCCCGCCGGTGGCTCGGCTAATGAGACGTGTCGCGCAATTTCCAACCACTGGCGCGGGCGCGGCCGCGCTCGTGGCCGTTTTGGCCACGACAACCGGCGTGCTCAACTGGGGGCTCGGCCTCATCGTGGGTGCAATCGCGGCGCGCGAAGTGGGCGCCGCGATGGAACGCAAAGGCGTGCGCGTTCATTATCCGCTCCTCGTCGCCTCCGGTTATCTCGGCCTCATGGTCTGGCATGGCGGCTTCTCCGGGAGCGCGCCGCTTAAGGTCACGCGCGCATCCGGCATCGCGGAGATCTTCGGAGCCTCACCGCCGATCGGCCCGATTCCGCTCGATCGCACGCTCTTCAGTCCCATGAATCTCGTCATCACGGGCGGGCTCCTCGTTCTCTTGCCGCTGATAATGGCAATGCTCGCACCGCGCGACGAAACCACGATGCGGTCGGCCGGGTCGTTCGGCATCACTGACGAACCCGATGTCCCGACGCCGGCCGTTGCGACCAGCGAGCGCAAGCCATGGCTGCCGCATGTGCTCGAAGATACGCCTTTCGTTTCCTGGGCTCTTCTCGCGCTCATCGCGATCTGGGGTTGGCGCTACTATTTTCCCGCAGAGGGCCCATCGGGCATCCGCGAACTCACGCCCGACACCGTCAACCTCACGATGTTGGCGCTCGGGCTCCTCTTGCATCGGACCCCGATGAATTACGTCCGCGCCGTCGAGCGCGCGGCGGCTGGCGCGGCCGGAATCATTCTCCAGTTCCCGCTCTACGCCGGGATCATGGGAATCATGGCCGCGACTGGGCTCACAGCCCGTTTCGCCACCTCACTCGCTGCGATCGGCCACGGCACGCTGCTTCCGCTCACGACTTTCTTCTCGGCCGCCGTGGTCAACATCTTCGTCCCGTCCGGTGGCGGGCAATGGGCCATCCAGGGCCCGATCGCCGTGCGGGCTGCAATCGATATTGGCGTGGACCCCGCCACGATGGTGATGGCCGTCGCTTACGGCGATCAACTCACGAATATGTTGCAGCCTTTCTGGGCGTTGCCGCTCCTCGCGATCACGAGAGTCGCGGCGCGGGACATTGTCGGCTATACGGCGGTGGCGATGCTGCTGGGCGGCCTCTGGATCTCGCTAGGTCTCGTGCTTTTCTGAGAGAGGACGGCGGAAATAGCCGGCAACATTCCGTTTGCCTTCGCGGGGAGGGTGCTGCATCTTCCCGGTCCGCTCCGCTTCCGCGGGGCGGTTACCGTTTTTTCCCTATGGCATCAATGACTGAACTCGTCCCCGAATTGCTCGAAGCTGGCGTCCATTTTGGCCACCAGACGAAGCGCTGGAATCCCAAGATGAAGCCGTTCATCTTCGAGAAGCGCAACCAGATTTACATCATCAATCTCGATGAGACGGTGAAGCAACTGGAGACCGCGACCGATTTCCTGCAGGAAGTGACGCGGCGGGGCGGGAAGATCCTTTTTGTAGGCTGCAAGAAGCAGGCGCAGGAGGCGGTGAAGGAAGCGGCCACGGCTTGCGGACAATTTTTTGTGAATCAGCGTTGGCTGGGCGGGACGCTCACCAATCTGACCACGATCCGGAAATCGATCGGGCGTTTGAAATACATCGAGGAGATCGAGCAGTCGCCCGAATACAAGAAGATGGGCAAGCAAGAGCTGGCCGCGCTCGGACGCGAAGGCGCGAAATTGCGCCGGAATCTTGAGGGCATCATCGAGATGAGCAAGCTGCCTGACGCGATGGTGATTATCGATACGACGCGCGAGCAGAACGCGGTGCTGGAAGCGAAGCGGCTTGGCATTCCGACGGTGGCGATCGTGGATACGAATGCGGATCCGGAGTTGATCGACTATCCGATCGCGGGAAATGACGATGCGATCCGCGCGATCCGCGTGGTTTTGCAGAAGCTGGTGGACTCGATCGTTTCGGCTAGTGGCGAAGCGCGAGTGCGCGAGCAGGTCGAGATGGCGGGCGTGTCCGCCTAGCCGGTTCTCGATCCTCAAATTTCTTTGCTGGCGGCCCGAAATGGTCCGCTGGCGGTTTGTTTACCTTTTATTCTTATGGCCGATATCGACCCACAACTCGTTAAGCAGCTCCGCGAAAAAACCAACGCGGGCATGATGGATTGCAAACGCGCGCTCACGGAATCGGGCGGCGATCTGGAGAAAGCGGAGGCGGCGCTGCGCACCAAGGGAATCGCAAGTGCGGGCAAGAAGGCGTCGCGTGCGACCAAAGAGGGCATTGTGGCTTCTTATATTCACCTGCAAGGCAAGGTGGGTGTGCTTGTGGAAGTGAATTGCGAAACGGATTTCGTGGCGAAGAACGAAGGTTTCCGCGCGTTCGTCAAAGACATCACGATGCATATCGCAGCGGCGCAGCCCACGTGCGTCACGCGCGAGGAAGTGCCGGCGCAGACGATCGAATCTGAGAAGGCGATCTACTTGGGTCAGGTGAAGGGCAAGCCGGAGAACGTGATCGGCAAGATCGTGGAAGGGAAGCTGGATAAGTTTTTCAGCACGGTTTGTTTAATGGAGCAGGGGTTCATCAAGAACCCGGATCAGACGATCAAGGAACTGGTCGCGAGCAAAATTTCGGAGTTGGGCGAGAACATTGTCATTCGCCGCTTTACCCGCTATTCGGTGGGCGAACCGCTCGGCGCGGATGTTGCGGGGACGTCGACTCCGGACGCTTCCGAAGCGAACGCGTAACCGCGGTCCGCGTTCTGTTTCTGACACGCGCACTCGCATGCTGGGATTCGTTTCATCCTTGGTGCTTTGACGCGCCAGGCTTGGACGGCAGCTATTGTCCCGGTCTTTCACCTTAACGACTAGCGGAGAGAACTCATGAAAATCGAATCATTGAAGACATTGTTGGAAGAAGAATTGAAGGACATCTACAGCGCGGAAAAGCAGATCGTGCAGGCGCTGCCGAAGATGGTGAAGAAAGCGACTTCGCCAGACTTGAAACGGGCGCTGGAGGATCACCTCAAAGCCACCAAGGTACAGGTGACCCGTCTGGAATCGGTCTTTCGCGCGCTGGGAAAACCTGCGAAAGCCAAGACCTGCAAAGCGATGAAGGGCTTGCTCGAAGAAGGGAAAGAAATTCTTGAGCTGGACGCCGACGATGCGGTGCTGGACGCCGGTATTATTGCCGCCGCGCAAAAGGTGGAGCACTACGAGATGGCGAGCTACGGCACGGTGCGCACCTGGGCCCGTCGTTGCGGTGAAAATAAAGCGGCGGATTTGCTGCAGAAGACGCTCGATGAAGAGGGCGACGCGGACAAACTCCTGACGCGCTTGGCGGAGAGCCTCGTCAATCCAGAAGCGAATGACGGCGACGGCGATTACAACGCGAAGGGGTCGAAGTCTGGAGCGAAAAAGAAAAGCCGCTCACGCAAGTAGAGCCTCGCTCAGCTGGAGAAAAGAAATCACCACCGCAGTCCGCGTGACTGCGGTGGTTTTTTCTTTTTCGAGGACACGCCCAGCGGATCGCCCTGTGGTGCGGTCCGTGTTCCGAGAACGATCGCGTGGTGTTGGCCTGGTTAGGGAATCGTGTGATTGGTCGACGCTTTCACCAGCGCGACGTCGGTGGCGTTGATGTTGCCGTTGGCATTTACGTCGGCGCGGAAGTTGGAGCCGTTGAGGGGCGCATTAGTCAGCGCTTTCACTTGAGCGACATCGTTCGAGTTTACCGAGCGGTTCCCGTTTACGTCGCCAATAAGAGTGGTGAACGTGATGGCTGCGGGCGACAACGATTGACCGAAGCTGTCGGTCACTCCCGTCAGGTTCACGGTCATGGTGTTCCCGAAGAAGGTGGGGCTGCCGGAAACAGTGCCCGTGCCGCTGCCGACACTCGCTGATCCGCTCACAATTGGATTATTGAAGGTGACGATGAGAGCGTGGTCGCCGCCGCCGCTTCGACATTCAACGCCGGGCATGGCGATATCGTAGGGAGTGCCTCCGTGCGTCATGCGGGAGCGCGCTGCCAGAGACACGATCCGGCCTCAAGACGTCAATCAAATAGTGATGCGATCAGTCTAGATCCGCGCGAAGACTGCCGGTTGGCATATTGGGCTTGTTGCGCAGGCGGCGGCGTCAATATTGAGCCGATGAAGATGAAGGTAATCGTGACGCCGAAAGCAGCCGTGCTGGACCCGCAGGGCGCGGCGGTGCGCGAGGCGATGCAGCACCTCGGGATGCCGGAAGTGCGCGAGGTGCGGATCGGGAAATACTTGGAGATCGAGTTGGCCGGCGACGGCGCGGAAGTGGAGTCGCGTTTGCACGAGCTCTGCCGCGACCTGCTTTCGAATCCGGTGATCGAGGATTACCGGTTGGAAAAAGGAGACGCGCCGCAATGAAGTTTGCCGTCATCCAATTTCCGGGATCGAATTGCGATCAGGATTGCCTCGCGGCCTTGCGCGGACTCGATGGCGCGCAGGGGGAGTATGTCTGGCATAAGGAGACGTCGCTCGAAGGTTGCGACGCGATCGTGGTGCCGGGCGGATTTTCCTACGGCGATTATTTGCGCTGCGGCGCGATCGCGCGGTTTTCACCGATCATGGCGTCGGTCGTGGAGAAGGCGCGCGCGGGCATGCTCGTGATCGGGATTTGCAACGGCTTCCAGATTCTGTGCGAGGCGGGATTGTTGCCGGGCGCGCTGGTGCGGAATCGCTCGCTGCGGTTCGTGTGTGAAATGGCGACGATGCGCGTGGAGGTGGCGAATTCGCCGTTTACGATCGGTTGCGCGGAAGGAACGTTGCTGCGGTTGCCGGTGGCGCACGGGGAAGGTTGCTTTTTTGCCGATAAAAAGACGCTCGGCGAGTTGAACGCGAATCGTCAGGTCCTCCTGCGCTACGCGGATGCGAACGGCAAGATTGTGCCGGAGGCGAATCCGAATGGTTCGCTGGAGAACATCGCGGGCATCTGCAATCGCGAGCGGAATGTTTTCGGCTTGATGCCGCATCCGGACCGCGCGTGCGAGGAACGGCTCGGGAGTGCGGATGGAGCGATGATTTTCCGCTCGATGATGCAGGCTTTCGCCGACGCACGGACGCGGGCCGCGTAGCGGAAACTGGTTCGCGTGAGCCTTTTTCTCACTGGGACTGATACCGGCGTCGGGAAGACGTTTACCGCGGTCGCGTTACTGCGCTTCCTGCGCGCCCAGGGTGTGCGTTGCGCGGGGTTTAAGCCGATTTGCTGTGGCGATCGGCAGGATGCCGAGATGTTGCTCGCGGCGAGCAGCGATGGGCTCACGATCGATGAGGTGAATCCGGTGTGGCTGAAAACGCCTGCCGCGCCATGGCCCGCTGCGATGGAGGAGGGCGTGACGATTGAGAGCTCGCGATTGCTGGTGGGCCTGGCGGATTTGCAGGAGCGATTCGATTTCGTGCTGGTGGAGGGAGTGGGCGGCTGGCTTGTGCCGATCGGACCGCAATACTTCGTGAGCGATCTTGCGGTCGAGATGGGGCTGCCGGTGATGGTGGTGGCGATGAATCGGCTCGGTTGCCTGAATCACACACTGCTCACCGTGCGGAGCGTGGTCGCTTCGGGTCTGAGTTGCCGGGGCGTGGTGCTAAATTCTCTGGAGCAAACGCCGGACGTCGCGCTGGGGACGAATCGAGACGTGCTTGAGAAAACCGCGGGGGTGCCGATCTTGTCCGGTCTCTTGTCGGATTTGGACGCGCTTCCGGATGTGTGGCTCGCGGCTTTAGGTGTGTCACGGGACCGGGATTCGCGTTGAGATCATGACACAAGTGTCAGCCATTTGACACTTTTTCGGGGTCGAAACGGGGCGCTCCCTAGGTAAACGTCAAAGGCATGTGCATTGCTAAAAGTAATGGCTCAACCTTCTCATTACCTATGCTCCTACAAAAAACACTGCACATGTCTCAGTCGGCCCCGGAATGCAAAGCGCGTCTCACCGCGATCCAATCCTATCGGCGTCACTTCGTGATGGTCACGAAGGCGACGGTGACTTCGTCGAAGACGGTGGATTTCAGCTTTCGCGGACCGTTGGGTTTCAAGGCGAACACCACTCTGCTCGCGACCGAGACCGATAGCCCGGAAGAGCTGGCGTTCGAATCCAGCGGCGGCAACATCGATCTGATGGGTTTGGTGGATTTTACCGAAGTCCGCCCGAACTGCACCGAGGTCACCTTCGCGGTGCATTACGAGATCAAAAGCAAGCTCTTCGCCTGGCTGGATCGCCGCTTCAATTTTATCGACGCATTTCTCAACTCGGAGTTGCGCAGCATTCGCGCTCACTTCGAAGGGATTGCCACCCCGTTGGTGGAGCGTCCGGCAATGATGCCGATGTTCGAGACCGCGACGGCATAACGCTGGGCACGGTTAGGTTTGGGGAAGCGCGGAGCATTTTTGCTCCGCGCTTTTCTTGTACCGCGAGGCTGGCTCAGCCGATTCGGACAGCGCGCGTTTTATCGAGGCGCAGGATTTGTCCGGGAGTCAGCGAAAGCGTGGTCGCGGGCGTGGCGATCTTCACGCCGTCGATTTGCACGCTGCCTTGTTCGATCAGGCGACGGGCTTCGGTGCGTGATTTCTTGAGCGCGAAGGCCTGCTCGTAGGCGGCGACTACGATTGTGAGGGCGTCGCTTGGCGCGGCGGAAAAAAGCGGAAGGTCTGCGTCGGAGAGGCGCTTCTCGCTGAAACGCGCATTCCAATCCGTGACCACTTTTTCGGCCGCCGTCGCCGAGTGATAAGTCTGCACGATCTCCACGCCGAGCTGCTTCTTGGCTTCGAGCGGATGCGTCTCCGGCGCAAGCGGACGGCCGAGGAGGAGCGCGTAGTAGCGCGCCATCAATTCATCGGAGATGCTCATCAGCTTCCCGAAAATTTCGGACGGGCTCTCGCTGATTCCGATGTAATTGCCGAGGCTCTTGCTCATCTTTTTCCTGCCGTCGAGGCCTTCGAGGATCGGAAGGAGAAGCACAACTTGCGGGGCGATGTTTCGCTGTTTCTGAAAATCGCGGCCGACGAGGTTGTTGAAAAGTTGATCCGTTCCGCCGAGTTCGACGTCGGCCTCCACCATGACCGAGTCCCAGCCTTGCATGATCGGGTATTGGATTTCGTGCGCGTGAATCGGTTGCTCCTGATCGAGACGCGCGCGGAAATCCTCCCGCTGCAACATTTGCTGCAACGTGACCAGACTGTTCAGGCGCAGGACTTCTTCAAAGTTCATCTTCGAGAACCAGGCGCCGTTGTAGACGATCTCGGTTCGCGCTTCGTCGAGCACTTTGAAAGCCTGCTCGCGATACGATTCCGCGTTTGCCAAGACCTGCTCGCGCGTCAACTGCGGACGCGTGATCGAGCGGCCGCTCGGGTCGCCGATCATCGCGGTGTAATCGCCGATGATGAGCACGCCGGTGTGGCCGAGATCCTGGAACTGCCGCATTTTTCGCAGCGCGAGCGAATGTCCGAGGTGCAGATCAGGACTTGTGGGGTCGGCGCCCAGCTTCACGCGCAAAGGCCGGCCGAGCGCAAGTTTCTCGGCCAGCTCGCGCTCGCTGATAATCTGCGCCGCGCCCTGCGTGAGCTGGGCCAAAGCTTCTTTCGGATCGATCACGAGGTGCGAAGACGAAGCGAGCGCCGCTACTTGGTCTTGTTCAGGAGTTCGCGCACCTGATCGATTGTGAGCGGGTGATCCTGCTGGCTGAGCGCTTTTTGGCTTTTGCCGCGGACGAGGAACGGTCGGGTCTCGGGAAACTCTGAGACGGCATACGTTTGATTGTTGCCACGCGCAGGCGGCATGGCCGCGTAGGCGGAAGAAGTGACGGGGAGCTGTGGGGTGGCGAGTTTGCCGCGGGTTTGCAAGTTGGCCTTCTCCTCACCGTAACGGGCCTTTCGGGTGCCGAAGATCTTCGTGAAAAAGCTGCGCGTTCCCTGGAACATTTTTTCGCGCGGACGCTCCGCCACATAAAATGATTTTGTCGGCGCCTCTTTCGTCTTCGTGGTTCCGCTGATCGTGAATTTTTTATCCTGCGCATTGTTCTGCAGCGACATATCGGGCTCCAGAATTCGGTCGATCAGTTTTTTTTCCTGCACTTGCGCAGAACTCGACGAGGCGCCCGCAAAAAGAAGGAGGGCAATGAAGGGCAGCGCGCGCACGAGGCGACGGTGACGAAGCGGCAGCAGCCTTGTAAAGGAAATACGCATGCGACCGCCTGCTCACAAAACTGCGCGCGCGTCGCTCCGCGGCGGTTAAAGTCAGCCCTGTGATGAACGACCTCGACCCGGACGCCGTCTTCATGCAACAGGCGTTGCGGCTGGCGGAGAAAGCGTTCAAGGCAGGCGAAGTGCCGGTGGGCGCGGTGGTCGTGCAGGCTGGTCGCGTCATCGCGCGCGCTCACAATCAGGTGGAGCTTTTGAAGGACGCCACCGCGCACGCCGAGATGCTGGCCGTGACGCAGGCCGAAGCCGCTGTGGGCGACTGGCGTTTGAACGATTGCGATCTCTACGTGACGAAAGAGCCTTGTGCGATGTGCGCCGGCGCGCTCGTCCACGTGCGGATGCGGCGCGTCATCTTCGGCTGCGCTGACGAACGGAGCGGGGCGGCGGGCGGTCTCTTGAACCTATTGCAAATGCCGACCCTCAATCACCAGTGTGAGATCAGGACAGCAGTGATGGCGGAGGAAGCCGCAGCTCTCCTGCAGGCATTCTTCCGAGCGCGCCGAAAATCAAACGGCGGTGCGCCGGAAAATGCCAGGGAGTGAGAGCAACGCCCAGGCGCTTTCCAAAAAAATAAATCCGATCCGCCAATCGATCACCGCCACCCAGGTGAGCAAAGCCGAGCCGACAAAGTTCAAAATGCTAAACCATCGATCGGTTGCCTGAAGCCGACCGGTCTGAAGCGCGAGATAGGCGGTGAGAATGACGACCGCGCCGAAAAGAGAAACGACCTGGTAAAGCATGAGCATATCCATCGCCCAAGGGGCCCCGGCTTGAAAATCGAAAATCCGAATTCGAAATTCGAAAATTTAGTGGCTGCCTCGCAAGGATTCGAACCTTGACAAAGAGATTCAGAATCTCTCGTGCTACCGTTACACCACGAGGCAAAAAGAAGCGGCCTGAGACGTAAAGCCGGTTGCCTGTTTTCGCAAGTCAACGCGA
>JBDSNB010000255.1:0-4937 GCA_039915555.1 Chthoniobacterales bacterium
AAAAAATCGCTCGGTCTTTGCATCCTTGCCGATCGGGTGAGCGGAGTGCCTTATACGACCGAAGAGTTCGAGCTGCTTAAATGCATCGGCGATCAACTAGGTGCCAGTCTTTTGAAAGTGAAACTGACGGGAGAAATCATGAGGGCGCGAGAATTGGAAGCGTTCCAGACTGTCTCCGCTTTCTTCGTGCACGATCTCAAGAACGCCGCTTCCAGTCTCAATCTGACCTTGAAAAACTTGCCGATTCATTTCGATGATCCGGCTTTTCGTCAGGATGCGTTACGCGCCATCTCCAGCACGGTGGAGCGGATTAATTCTGTCACGAGCAAGGTGAGCGTGTTGCGCGGGAAATTGGAGATCCATCCGGTTGAATTCGATCTCAATCAGCTTGTGCGGGAGGCGATCACGAAATCGAGCGAACTCGCCGGGATGAAGATCGAAACGGATCTGCAGCCGGCGCCCAAGATCAGAGCGGACCGCGAAAGACTAGAGAGCGTCATTACTAATTTGCTGCTCAACGCGCGAGACGCGGTGGCCGGCGGCGGCGAGGTCGAGATAAGCACGCACACGAAAGATGACCGCGTCTTTTTGACCATCCGAGACACGGGTTGCGGAATGAGTGCGGAGTTTCTGCGCCGGCAGCTTTTCGTTCCGTTTCAAACCACCAAGAAACAGGGAATCGGCATCGGGATGTTTCAAACGAAAGCGATCGTAGAAGCGCATGGCGGGACCGTGCAGGTCACGAGCGAATTGGGCAAAGGCTCGACTTTTCGGGTGGCTCTGCCCATTACTTCTCACTCAGCATGAAGCAAAAATTGCTCATCATCGACGACGACGAAGCCATCCGGACCCAAATGAAATGGGCGTTGGGCAAGGATTACGACGTCGTGCTCGCGGAGGATCGCATCAGCGGTCTGAGCGCCTGCCGCATGGAAACGCCCGCCGTGACGCTGCTCGATCTCGGATTACCGCCACGCGCCAATGATCCTGACGAAGGTCTGGCGGCGCTGGCCGAAATCCTGGCAGATGATCCGCAGGCGAAAGTGATCATCGTCTCGGGGCAAGGCGATAAGAAAAATGCGCTCGAAGCGGTGGGAGCGGGCGCTTACGATTTTCTCTGCAAGCCGGTGGACCTCGACGAGCTCGGTCACATCCTGAGACGCTGCATGTACGTGGTGGAACTCGAGCGCGAGTATAGCGCCTTGCAGCGGGGGGCGAAGCCCGAGGTGTTTGAGGAAATGCTCGGGACGAGCCCTCAGATGCACGGGGTTTTCAATTTCATCCGCAAAGTGGCTGCGACCACGGCGCCTGTTCTCTTGTTAGGCGAAAGCGGAACCGGGAAGGAGATGGCGGCGATGGCCATTCATCGTCGGAGCCAGCGGCGCGAAGGACCTTTCAGTCCGATCAATTGCAGCGCGATCCCGGAAAATTTGCTCGAGAGCGAGTTGTTCGGCCACGAGAAGGGAGCCTTCACGGGAGCGCATATGCAGCGCAAAGGGCTGATCGAGTCCGCCGCCGGTGGGACGCTGTTCCTTGATGAGATTGGAGATTTGCCACCAGCCATCCAGGTGAAACTGCTCCGGTTCCTCCAGGAGCAAACGTTCCAGCGTGTGGGTGGCCGTCAGGAATTAAAGGCCGACGCCCGTGTCATCGCCGCCACCAACGCCGATCTTAAAAACAACATCGCCACCGGGCGGTTCCGCGAGGATCTCTATTTCCGCCTGGCGGTCGTGGTAATTAAATTGCCGCCGCTGCGCGAACGGGGAGACGACGTCATGCTCGTGGCTGGGGAATTTTTGCAAAATGCCGCCGCCCAGTGTGATCGACCCAAGCTCTCGTTCGGGCCGGACGCGCTCCGCGCTCTCAGCAGTCACGCGTGGCCGGGGAACGTGCGTGAGTTGCAAAATCGCATTAAACGCGCCGTCATCATGGCGGAGGGCAAACGTATCACCGCGCAAGATTTGGAGTTGACGGATGGCACCGACCGCGTGGCGCCCACGACTCTGAAGGAGGCGCGCGAATTCGCCGAACGGGAGACGGTATCCCAAGCCCTAAAACGTCATTCCGGGCGCATCACCAACGCGGCGGCCGATCTTGGCATCAGCCGGCCGACGCTGTATGAGTTGATGGAAAAGCTCGGCCTCGAGAAGAAGGAAAGCGCGGAGCCGGGTGCGAAAAAAGGATCCACGCAGCCGGCCGCGGAACGCGTGTAGATGGCCTCCAATAATTTTCGAACGCCGCAAATGATCATTCCTCCAAAACTATGAGATTCCACTTCGCCATTTTGTTCACGATCGCGGTTTTCGCCGCCGGCAGTCTTACAGGCTGCAGCGCTGAGGCCAGAAAAACGCGCTGGCTGGAGCGGGCCGCGCGTGACTACAAGGCCGGGGAATACGACAAGGCCAAGATCGAATACCTGAAAGTCATCGAGATCGATCCCAAAGACCCAGAGCCTTTCGTAAAGCTGGGCGCCATTTGGTGGGAGGAGGGCGCGCCGCTGCGAGCGGGCGCTTTCTTAAAGCGTGCTTCGGAGATGGTGCCGAATGACACCGCCAATCGTCTCCGGATGGCTCGGGTTCATTTTACCGTGGGCCAATTACCCGAGGCGCGGAAGGAAGTGATGACAATCCTGGAGCAAACCCCGAACGATGGCGGCGCACTGGTTTTGTTGACCGAAATGGCGCGCACGCCGGAAGACCTTCCGGCCGCCGAAATCGCGGTGCAGAATTTCACGGAGAAGGAGACCGCTTCCTACCAGATCGCGGTCGCGAACGTGGCCATCCGGAAACAGGATGTGCCTACGGCGGAGGCCGCGATCAAGCGCGCGGTGGAATTGGAGCCGAAAAATCCGGAAGCTCACCAAGCCATGGGCATCCTGCATCTCTTGCAGCAGGATCCCAAGCGGGCGCGCGAGGAATTCAAGACCGCGGCGGAGTTGGCTCCGATCCGATCTCCTGTCAGGACCACTTACGCGGAGTATTTGTCCAAAACCGAGAGTCCAGAGGCAGCGAGTGCTTTCCTAAAAGAGATCACCGACAAGGCGCCCGATTTCCTGCCGGCCTGGATCATGCTTGCCCGTCAGGATTTCGCCAAAAAAAAATACGACGAGGCCATCAAGCAATTGGGAAATGTTTTCTCGCGCGATCCCATCAACATCGACGCGTGTTTGCTGCGGGCCGATTGTTTGATCGCGAAAAACGAGCCAGATAAAGCGCTCGAGGAGCTGGAAAAAATCGAGAAAAACTATCCCGGCCTCCCGCTGGTGAAGTATCGATTCGCGCAAGCCTACCTGCAGCAGAAAAAAGCGCCGCAAGCGCTCACGGTGCTCGATCAGGCCATCATCGCGAATCCGAATTATCTCGAGGCGATTTTGCTCCGCGCGCAAATAAATCTGCAAAGCGGGAACCCGGCGGCGGCGGTGAGCGCGTTGGAGGAAGTGCTGAAGGGACGTGCGGGGCTGAGGCCCGCCCAGCTTCTCTTGGCAGAGGGATATCGGGCCACCGGACGTTTGGACGATGCAGCGAACATTTTTCAAGAGCAGATCAAGCAGTCGCCGGAAACGCCTGAATTTTACTTTTTCCTGGGCGTCATCCAGCAACAGCAAAAGAAGATCGAGGAGGCTCGCGCGTCGTTCGAGAAAGTGTTGACGCTGGCTCCGGAAAACCTCCTGGCGCTCAGCCGACTGGTCGAGCTGGATTTGGAACAGAAGGATTTTCCAAGGGCGATGGGCCAAGTGCAGAGCCAATTAGAGAAACGACCAGAGGTGCCCGCCCTGCACTTTTTGCAGGCGAAAGTTTTGCGCGCGCAAAAGGATTCGGCGGGAACCGAAAAAGCGTTAAAGAAAGCGATGGAACTGGATCCCAAGTTTTTGTCTGCCTACGAGATGTTGGTGTCTCTCTATCTGGAAGACGACCGGCTGCCGGAGGCGATCCGCCAAGCGGAAGCAGTGCTTTCGCAAAACCAAAAAAACGAAGGCGCCTGGATGACGCTGGGGCTGATCTACGAAAAACAGAAGGAATACCAAAAAGCGGCTGACGCCTACGAAAAAGTCCTGGCGGTGAATGAGAGTTTTATTCCCGCGTTGAACAATCTCGCCTACCTCTCGGCCGTCCATTTGAATCAACTGGACAAGGCGTACGAGCTCGCCAAGAAGGCACGCACGCTGGATCCAGTGGGCCCCGCGATCTCCGATACGCTGGGGTGGGTGCTCTTTAAGCGCGGCGATTATCAGCAGGCGGTCATACTCTTGCAGGAGAGTCTCGAGAAAAGCGGAGGCAGCGCCGAGATTGGGTTTCATCTCGGTATGGCGCACTCCATGATGGGGCAAACGGACGCGGCGCGGGCGGCCTTCCAGCGGGCGCTCGCCTCCACGGGGGACTTTCCCAGCCGAGCGGAAGCGGAGAGCCGGTTGGCCCTCTTGGGTGACGGCTCGGGCCAGGCGCAGACCATGTCCGTCGAACAACTCGAACCGTTGGTGAAAGAGCAGCCTAACGATCCCGTAACACGGATGCGCCTGGCGGAAGCGTACGAAACCAAAGGCGCCCTCGCGCAGGCTGCGGAAGCCTACGAAGCTGCGCTCAAGCTCAATCCCAAACTCGCGCCGGCCGCGCTCAAGCTGGCCCAGCTCTATGGCGGCCCGTTGGCCAATCGCGAAAAGGCGCTGAGTTATGCAAAACTGGCGCGAGAACTTTCGCCGAGCGATCCGACGACGACGGCGGTTCTGGGGCGGATTGCCTTTGAAACGGGGGACTTCCCATGGTCTTATAATCTTCTGCAAGAGAGCGCCCGCCAGCTTACCGCCGATCCGCAGGTTCTGCACGACCTCGCGTGGGCCGCCTACAGTATTGGCAAGGTCGACGACGCGCGGGGCGCGATGGAGCGTTGCCTGAAGGCGTCGCCTGAGCCGGCGACTGCGGACGATGCGAAATCGTTTCTCG
>JBDSNB010000080.1:0-2770 GCA_039915555.1 Chthoniobacterales bacterium
TTCGAGCTCTTCAACGGCGTGGGTGAAGTGCAGAACGCAGAGGTTGTGACCTACAAGCACAACCAGCGCTCGAAAGGTTTCGCCTTCGTGCAAATGAACACGGTGGAAGAAGCGCAACGCGCCGTCAACGAGTTGCACGACAAGGACTTCCTCGGTCGCAAGCTGCTCGTGAGCGGCGCGAAGTCGAGCGATCATCATTCTTCGGCGAGCTAAGCTGAGATTGTTTTACAAAACGGGAGACGTCGTGGCGAGGGCCGCGCGTCTCCCGTTTTCTTTTGGAGCGATGAAATCGCGGGAAAGCCATGACCTCTGACGCGTTCTACATTGTCGGACCGACCGCGACGGGGAAGTCTGAGATCGCGGCGCAGGTGGCGCAGCGTTGCGACGGCGAGATTGTGAGCGCGGATGCGTTTCAAGTTTACGCCGGGCTGGATGTGCTGACGGCGAAACCGGATGCGGCGACACGTGGCGCGGTGCCGCATTACTTGATTGGCACGTGCCGGCTGAATGACGAGATGAATGCGGAGAAGTTTCGTCGCGCCGCGCTGGCGGCGATCGCGGAGATTCACCAACGAAGGAAACCGGCCTTCGTGGTCGGAGGAACGGGGATGTATGTGCAGGCGCTCACGCACGGGCTCTCGCCCCTTCCGCGCGCCAATGCGCGACTGCGCGAACGACTCGACCAATTGAGCGAAAACGAATTGTTCGTTAGGCTGCGGCCGCTCGATCCGGAGACGGCGGTGGTGATCGACCGGCGGAACAAACGCCGGCTGGTGCGGGCGCTGGAAGTTTGCCTGTTGAGCGGGCGGCCGGTCTCCGCGCAACGACAACGCGCCGCGCCAACGCGAAATCCGGCAGGCGTGTTTCTTTTTCGCGACCGCGTGGACCTTTACGAGCGTATTAACGCACGAGTGGAAGCGATGTTTTCCGAAGGAGTGGTGGAGGAAGTGCGCGCGGCGCGGGCAATGGGCCCGACCGCGGAGCAAACGCTCGGCTTGCGGCAAATCCGCGACCTGCTGGCGGGCCGCATTTCGCAGCAGGATTGCGTGGCGTCGATTCAGCAGGCGACGCGGCGCTACGCGAAAAGACAATTGACCTGGTTTCAGCGGCAAACTAGTTTCGAGCCGCTGAACTTTTCTCACATAGGCTCATCCGAAGCGATCGACTCGATCGCGCGCAAGGCTCGTCTCTCCTTTGCGCAAAAAAACGAATGATCGAGGTCCAGGCCAGGAAGGGACAGGAGCGTGCGGTCCTCGTGGGGCTCGAGCAGGACGGTGTCTCGAAATGGGATCTCGCGGATTCGATGGAGGAATTGCGCGAGCTGGCCAGTTCCGCGGGCGCGCAGGTGGTGGATACGGTGACGCAGCGGCTCGATAAACCGACCGCGCCTTATTACATCGGCAAAGGCAAGGCGCAGATGATCAAGGATTCGTTCCAGAATCAACAGGTCACGTCGGTCATCTTCGATAACGAGCTTTCTCCCGCGCAGGGTCGGAACCTGGAAGATCTTTTTTCGCGCAAGGTGCTCGATCGCACCCAGCTCATTCTCGACATCTTCGCGCAACGCGCGCGGAGCCGTGAAGGGCGGCTCCAGATCGAACTCGCGCAGTTGCAGTATCTGCTCCCGCGTTTGACGAGAATGTGGACCCACCTTTCGCGGCAGACGGGTGGAATCGGGACACGCGGACCGGGTGAGACGCAGCTCGAAGTGGATCGGCGGCGGGTGCAGGAACGGATCGCGAAACTGGAGCGGGAACTCGAAGGCGTGCGCAAGGTGCGGTCGGTCCAACGCGAAGGACGGCGGCGCCATCAGTGGCCGGTGGCTGCGGTGGTCGGCTACACGAACGCGGGGAAGTCCACGCTTTTGAATCTCCTGACGGGCGCGGATGTGATCGCGGCTAATCGCCTTTTCGCCACGCTGGATCCAACGACGCGCAGCATCACGCTGCCGAACAAGCAGCGCATGTTGTTAACCGACACCGTTGGGTTCCTGCGCAATCTGCCGCACATGTTGATCGAGTCGTTCAAGGCCACGCTCGAGGAAGTGAGCGAGGCCGACCTTTTGATTCACGTCGTCGATTTGAGTCACCCGCGCGTGGACGAACACATCGAAGCGGTCAATGCCGTGACCAAGGAACTGGGTGCGTTCGGCAAACAGACGTTGCTGGTTTTCAACAAAGTAGACGCGCTCCCGAACGCCGATTTGATCACGGCGTATCAACATCGTTTTCCGGGCAGCGTGGCGATCTCGGCGCGGAAGGGGGAAGGCGTGAGCGAGTTGGTGCAGGCGTTGCAGGATAGCGTGACGTCGTGGCACCTGAATCTGCGGTTCCGCATTCCGTTGACGGATTCGGGGTTGATCGCGGAGATTCATCGCGTCGGGCGGGTGCTGGAGTTGCACTACGAAGGCGAGGCGGCGGTGATCGTCGCGCACGTGCCTCCGCAGTTGGAACAAAAGCTCGCGGCCTTCGCGGAGAAGTAGTCGCGCCCGATTTTCTAGTCATGGAAGTGGAAGGATCGACCCGTCACCGTTACGAGCAGCGGAAACGCGCCTGGCAACAGCGGTTGAACGAGAAGCTGGGGCTGGATCGGATGCCGGTGATCCGCAAGCTCGTCTATTCGGTACTGGGCTTGACCGTGCTACTGATCGGCATCGCGATGATTGTGCTCCCGGGGCCGGCGGTGATCGTGATCCCGATCGGGCTGGCGATTCTGGCGAGCGAATATGCATGGGCGCGACGCATTATCCGGCGTGGACGCGTCTTTGTCG
>JBDSNB010000195.1:0-5151 GCA_039915555.1 Chthoniobacterales bacterium
CTTTGCCAAATTACCGCGGCGCAATCGTGCTGTTGCCGGAACAAAACAGCGCGATTGTGGTCCTGACGAACGTCTCCTCGATGTTCGTTGATCACCCGCGTGAGATCGCGGCCGCGATCGCAGCGCTTATGCACGGCCAGCCGCTGCCTCCCCCATTTCGGCCACTTCGACACATCTACTTCGTCGTTGCCGCCGCCAGCCTGGTGCTGGCGGCGATGCAGCTGCGGTCGCTTCTCCGCGCCGCCCGCGCGCCCCGCCCGGCGCCCATCGGACGGACGGTGCTGTTCGACATTGCGGTGCCGCTCGCGCTCATCTTCGCCGTCCCGAGATTCATCGGAATTCCCTGGCGCTCGATCTTCGAAAGCGCACCGGACATTGCACTCATGGCAGGCCTTTTGATGGCGATGAGCCTCGCGACTGGCGCCATCAAGTTGTGGAAAAACAAGCGGTCGACTCCGGCGCCGCACAGTGCCGCAGAAGAGGCCGCTGCTGAACTACGCTAGCCCTTCATCCGACGGCGCGAAGGCGCGACGTTGAAAGCGGGCCTGAGCCCGGGCGCGGCACAGAAATTCTCGACCGGTCTGCCCTGCGACTATCACCGCTGCTATTCCCACCGTCTCAATCGCGAGATGATGTCGTCGTTTACGGGCATTACGGAATGAAGGTCCTCGCTCTCGGCTGCGGCGATGGCACGTCGTCCAGCACATGGCGTTTTGCGCGTGCCTTCGCTTCGGAAGTCTGTTAGGCCGTGAGGACCTCCGGGTTGCACACGATTATGAAACGAGCTTTCCACTTTGCCGCCGCCCTAACGATCGCTTTGATTTCCGCGCCGGGAGCTGATGCCAAAGTGGCTTCACAAAGCGCCTCCGGTTTCCTCGTCACGCACGAAGCCGACGTCGCGTTCGATCCGAAAGGAGCCTGCGACGCCTTCGTAAATATCGGCCGTGGTGGAACGACGCTCACTCCTTTTCGGGCGCAGCTCGAAACATTTCGATCGACGCAAAAGCGGGCGGCTGTTGGTGCGAAATACTGCCCGATGGCGGATCGGTCCGACACATGAGCGTCATCCACGCGATGCCGGGAACGATGCTGGTTTTCTCCGGCGGGCTCGGGCCGCTTAATTCATGGGCGTCGCTGGATCGATGACGGTCAACTTCAAGCCCAAGAGAAAGGCACGCACGTCATGCTGAGCTACGCCGTCTGTGGATACGATCCCGACAACTTCAAGGAGATCGCCAAAGCCGTCGACGGCGTCCTTGGCGAATCGCTCAAGCGCTACGCCAGCTTTGCCTCGGCGAAGAAGTAACTTTCTCGCGGCACCGGCCCGCTTGATCCGAGTCAGATCGTTGGCGGCCACTCCTCACCGGCCAGCTCGTTAGGCAATTGCTTCGGATCGACCGGGTAGAAAAGCGATAGATCCACCGCCGACTTCGAGCCCTGCCGAAACTCCAGCTCTTCCGGCGCTCCAATAATGAGCCAGAGCACTTCGGCGTCGGTGTCATTGAAGACCTGGCGCAGCTCGTCTGCTCCGACGAGCACGCCGCCATGTTTCGGCACGGTCAATGTCTCCTCCCCCACCCGCATCCGGCCGGTTCCTTCGAGGACAAAGTAAACTCCTCCGCGCGGATGTGTTTGTGCGGCGTGTTTGCGCTTTGCCGCGGCAGGCGCCAGAGCCGCGCGCCCATCTTCTCGCTCCCCGTCCGCTCGAGGTAATCCGCGTTCGGGATCTGCATCAGGTTCGACGGCCGCCAGTGCAGGTCGTCCGGTTTGATGAGCTGATAACCCTGAAACGCTTTCATGGGCGGTAACGAACTCTCCTTGCTCGAAAAAGTAAACCACCCGCTCTCAACGCGACGGCGCTTGAGCCCTAACGCCAAGCCGGTATCCTCGCAGGGTTATGCACCGTGACTATCACCGTTGGTACTCTCACCGCCTCAACCGCGACATGGGCGTCGCCGTTTACGGCCATTACGGCATGCCCATCCTCGCTTTCCCGACGAGCGGCGGCGACGAATGGGAGCAGGAAGGCCAGGGCATGATCCGCACTCTCGGTCCCTATCTCGAAGAAGGCCGCATCCGCATTTTCTCCATCAACGGCGTGAACAATGATTCGTTCCAAAACAAGAGCGCACACCCGTTTCATCGCAGTTGGCTGCAGGCGCAGTACGACGACTACGTCGCCAACGAAGTCTTTCCCTTCATCGATGCCCAATGCCAGACGGGTGGAATCCCGATCACCACCTACGGCGCGTCCCTCGGCGCCTTCCACGCCGCCAACACTCTCTTCAAACATCCCGACCGCGTGAAGCGTTGTTATGCGCTCTCCGGCGTCTACGACATGCGCGATTCGATGGACGGGATGTATGACGATAATTTCTATTTCAATAATCCGGTCGACTACATGGCCAACCAGAATGACCCCTGGTTTCTCCACCAGTTGGCGAGCTGCGACATCCATCTCGCGACCGGCTGCGGCCCATGGGAAGTGCCAGGCCCGACCTACCGGATGTCCGACGTGCTCAACACCCGCGGCATTCGCCATTCATTGGACGACTGGGGCCCGAAAGGCGGCCACGAGTGGCCGTACTGGCATCACCAGATGTGGGAGTACGTGGGCGCGCATTTCTAAGAAGCCTTCGCTCGGTCAGCGCCGGGCCGCATGAAGAAGATTCGTTAGGGTAGATCAACTCGAGGCGACAAAAATGAACCGCATCCTCCAGGCCGCCACTGCCCTGACGATCGGTTTATTGGTCGTCCCGGCGGCACGCGCGAAAGTCGTCTCGCAGAGCGCCACCGGTTTCGTCATCGCTCACGAGACGGATGTCGCGGTCAATCCGAAGGCCGCCTACGAGGCATTCGTCCAGATCAGCGCGTGGTGGAGCGACGCTCACTCGTTTTCCGGCGCGGCGAAAAACATCTCGATTGAGCCAAAGGCCGGCGGCTGTTGGTGCGAGACGCTAGCGGAGGGCGGCTCGGTGCGTCACATGACCGTCGTCCATGCCAATCCCGGCGTGGTGCTGGTCTTCAGCGGCGGACTCGGTCCTCTCCACTTCATGGGGGTCGCCGGCTCGATGAAAGTCAGCTTCAAGGTTCAAAACAATGGCACGCAAGTCTCGATCGCTTACGCGGTCGGCGGGCATGACCCGGATAATTTTCAGGCGATCGCAAAAGCCGTCGACGGCGTGCTCGGCGAACAGATGAAGCGCTACGGAGATTTTGCCTCAAGCGGCCAGCCCTGATCCCGCGTCGTCCTCGACCCGCTCCAGCGTTTCCCAGTTGGCGGCGCGGCATCGCTTCCATCGCTCGACGGCAAGAGTCTTGTGAGCAGACCGCGATGCCGTACAATGCGCCCAATGGTGACGGACATTCAAAAGCGCAACAACGTCGTGATCACCGGCGCGGGCCGCCAGCCCATGCTGTTTGCCCACGGGTTCGGCTGCGACCAAAGCATGTGGCGGTTCGTGGCGCCGGCTTTCGAAGAGGATTTCCGCGTCGTCCTTTTCGATTTTGTCGGATCAGGAAAATCGGATTGGTCGGCCTACGATGCGCAGCGCTATTCCAACTTGGAAGGCTACGCGCGCGACGTTCTCGAAGTCTGCCACCAACTGGATTTGCAGGATGTGATTTTCGTCGGCCATTCCGTCGGCAGCATGGTGGGCGTGCTCGCCGTCAATCAGGAACCGGAGAGGTTCTCCGAGCTGATTCTGATCGGGCCTTCGCCGCGCTACATCAACGACGGTGACTACGTGGGCGGTTTCGAACGCGCCGACATCGAAGGATTGCTCGACACGATGGAGCGCAATTATCTCGGCTGGGCCAGCTTTCTCACCCCCATCATCATGAAGAATCCGGAGCGGCCTGAGCTGACGAAGGAACTCGAGGCGAGCTTTTGTTCGACTGATCCCGAGATCGCGCGCCGCTTTGCGGAGGCGACATTTTTTGGCGACAACCGGGAGGACCTTTCGAAGGTTACCATTCCGTCCCTCGTCCTCCAATGCTCCGCCGATGCGATCGCGCCCCGCGAGGTCGGCGAATATACCCATCGCCATCTGGCCGGCAGCACCCTGCGCGTGATGGAAGCCACCGGACATTGTCCGCACATGAGTCATCCGGACGAAACCATCCGGCTAATGAAGGAATACCTGGCCGCGCGCTCGGCCAGGCCCGCGATCGCGACGCCAACGTGAATGATCTGTCCATCGACAATGCTCCGTGCGGGATCCTCACCTTCACCGATGACGGCCACATCGTTCGCGCCAACGCGACTCTCGGTCGCCTCGTGGGCTGGGCGCCCGAGGAATTGATCGGGCAACATCTGCAAAAGCTGCTCTCGCCCGGTGGCCGCGTCTTTTACCAAACGCATCTGTTTCCGCTCTTGAAGCTGCAGGGCGAGGTGGAGGAAGTTTACATGTCGCTGCGCCTGCCGAGCGGCGAAGACCTTCCCTTCCTCCTGAACGCGCGCCGGCAGGAAAGAAACGGGAGGTGGGAGAGCGATTGCGTCCTGGTGCGGATGCGCCAGCGCAATCATTTCGAGACCGAACTCCTGACCGCGAAAAAGGCGGCGGAAAGTGCAAACAAGGCGAAGGACCAGTTCCTCGCTGCACTCAGCCACGAGCTGCGCACCCCGCTCAGTCCCGTCCTCATGATGTCGACCGCGATGGAGATGGACCCCGCCCTTCCGGAAGACGTGCGCGAACAGGCGTCCATCATTCGCCGCAACGCGGAGCTCGAGGCGCGCTTGATCGACGATCTCCTCGATCATTCGCGCATCCGCCATGGCAAGCTGGCCCTCACGCGCACGCCGCTCGACATCCACACCCTGTTGAGCGAGACCGAGGAGATCGTGCGGAGTGTCGGCTCGAGCAAACGCGTCGCGATCATCTTCGAAAAAGACGCGCAAGATTGCTGCGTCTTGGGAGATGGCGCGCGCCTGCAGCAGGTTTTTTGGAACATCATCAAGAACGGCGTGAAATTCACCCCCGCCGGGGGAGAGGTGCGCGTCACCACCAGTAACGTGGACGGCGAATTAATCGTGCGCGTCACCGATACCGGCGTGGGCATCGGTCCCGAGGCCTTACCGAAAATTTTCCAGGCCTTCGAGCAAGGCAACCTTCCCGTGGGCAGCTTTGGCGGACTCGGTCTCGGCCTCGC
>JBDSNB010000235.1:0-3996 GCA_039915555.1 Chthoniobacterales bacterium
CCCTTGCCGCTCAGCGCTCCTTCCCTCACCAACGTGCGCCTGTGGGCCGTCGCCTGCCACGCCAGCGCTTTGCTCGGCGTCTTCCTCCATTTTCCCGGCCACGTCCTCGGGCCGCTCATCGTCTGGCTGGCCAAGCGCGATGAATCGGGCGAGCTCGACGCGCACGGTAAGGAAGCGGTCAATTTCCAGCTCTCCATGTTGCTCTACACCATCATCTCCGGTGTCTTCTGTCTGGTCCTCATCGGCTTCGTTTTCCTCGCCATCCTTTGGGTCTTGAACGCGGTTCTGGTCATCATCGCCTCCATCAAAGCGAGCGATGGAAAATTCTACCGGTACCCGATGACGATCCGGTTTATCGAATAGGGGCGCTGCGCCGCGATGCGCTGCGAAGCAAAATCAAAACGGTCGGGGGACGTCTCGATGTCCGGCCGTTTTGATTGCCGCTCAACTAGTGTGTCTATAATGTAGATACATGACTACCGTCTTGCAGAAGTGGGGTAACAGCCTCGCTCTTCGCATTCCCAGCGCCTACGCGAATGAGATCGCCCTCGGCCCAGGTGGATATCCGGGTCACCCGCGGTCGTCTCGTTATCGCCCCCATTGCCGGCGAAAGCTACGAGCTGGCGGACTTGGTCGCGGGCATCAGCAAGAAAAACCGCCACGCAGAAATCGACACCGCGCGGGCGCAGGGCAGCGAAGTCCGGTAAAGGGCACGGCGTTACATCCCCGATCGCGGCGATCTGGTCTGGCTGCAATTCAGCCCGCAAAGCGGCCACGAACAGGCGGGACACAGACCGGCGTCGTCCTCTCTCCGCGCGCTTACAATCAGCGTTCTCGCCTTGCCATTTTCTGCCCCGTCACGAGCCAGATCAAAGGTTATCCCTTCGAGGTCGTGCTCCCCGAGGGGCTCCGCCTCAGCGGCGCAGTCCTCTGCGATCAGGTCAAGAGCCTCGATTGGTCTACGCGTAAGGTCACCTTTGCCGGGAACTTTCGGCCGGTATCGTGGAAGACATCCTGGCCAAGGTCACGGCGCTCTTACGTTAATTGCTAAGCCCGACCGATCCTCCAAACGCGGCCGATGGATCGTCGCGTCATCATTTTCGTGCTTAAACTTCCGCCTTAACGGTCGGCTCGACGGTAAGCTGGTGGCTGGCGACGAACTTGAAGATCACGAAGCACAGCCCGGCGCCAGCGGCGAAGCCGGCGTGCATGAGCCAGAAGGTGGTGGTGGGCATCGTCTCGTAGAAGCCGCCGACCCAACCAACCATGCTGTTGGCGAAGAAGAAGGCGAGGTAGTAGAGGCCGATGATGGTGGCGTTGATCGCTTGCGGCGCATACTTCGCGAAGAGGGCGAGGCTGACCGGGAGCATGTGGGCGAAGCCGATGCTGTTGAGGAAGTGGAAAGCGACGGGCCAGAAGAGGCCGATTTTTTCGCCTTCGCCTTTGGTGAAGGCGGCGAGGAAGAGGCACATCATGCCGGCGACGGAGAAGACGGAGCCGATGATGATCTTGGTCGTTTCGTCCGGTTCGCGGTAGCGCTTGCCGAACCAACGGTAGAAGAGCGCGACGAGGGCGAGGAAGCTGACGCTGACAATGGCGTCAAGCGTGACGAGCCAGGTGGTGGGCAGTTTTTTGCCCATGAAGTTGAGGTCGAATTGCTGGTCGCCCCAGACGAGGTAGGCGTTAAAGATTTGGTTGTTAGGCACAATCGCGATGGCCATGACGGGGATGAGCGCGATCAAGGCGATGACGGCGCGCCAGTCGCGCCCGGTGAGTTTGGCGCGGGGAGTTTTTGCGACCGCGGCCGCACGGGCGGCGGTTTCTTCGCTACGCAGATATTTTTGACCGGAGAGAAAGATGGCGATGGCGATGAGCATGCCGACGCCGGCGGCGGCGAAGCCGTAGTGCCAGCCGTAAATTTCGCCGAGGGTGCCGACCACCAGCGGGGAGGCGATGACGCCGGCGTTGATGCCGAGGTAGAAAATCTGGAAGGCGTCGGCGCGGCGGAGATCCTCGGGTTTATAAAGTGCGCCGACCTGGCTGGCGATGTTGCCTTTGAACATGCCGCTGCCGAGGACGAGGCAGAGGAGGGCGAAAAGAAACAAGGCTTCGAAGGCCATGAGAAAATGGCCGGCCGCCATGGTGAGCGCGCCTAACAACACGGTGCGGCGCCGGCCGAGAATGCGATCGGCCAGGAAACCGCCAAAAATGGGCGTGAGATAAACGCTGGCGGCGTAGGTGCCGAAGATGGCGGAAGCGAGCGCCTGGCCCTCGATCCCGCCGTAGAGCTGGCGGAAACTCTCGAACCCGATGACGTGCTCGATGCGTCCCGGGAGGAGGAGATACTTGACCATGTAGAGGACAAGCAGTGCCTGCATCCCGTAGAAGGAGAAGCGTTCCCAAGCCTCGGTGAAGGCGAGATACCAAAGGCCGCGCGGATGGCCGAAGAAGTCGGGTTTGTGATCTTCGCCGGCGAGCGGCGCGGCGTCTTCGGGATTGGCGGTGGCGGTCATCGAGCCAGAGCCTAGCGACTACCGGCCCGTCATGTAAATGGCGGGATCGCGCGCGAAGCGGAGACCGGAAAGCGTGACGCCGGGCGCGACGTTTTTTGTGAGGCAGAGGAACTGGAATTTCATCCCGAGATGCTGGGGATGAAGGAGAGTTTGCAGGGCGCGTTTTGTTTTCGCGTCGGCGGAGGCGACGAGTTTTTCGCCGGGCGCATTCGCGAGCAGGCCGGTGAGGAAGTGATGCTGATCGGTGAAACCGGCGAGCGTGAACCCGGAGTCCTGCGCGCACTCGGTGAGGCTGGTCCATTCGACGTGCGCGGTGATGTCGGTCTGGCCGATTTCGACGAAAGGCGAATCGTGCACGCGATGCTGCGCGTAGCAGCGGAACGTGCCGGTGGCGCGTTGCGGCGCGAAAAATTCTTCGCGCGGCCACCCGTAATCGGCGGTGACGACGTAGCCGCTGCTTATCTTTTGCGCGACGGTTTCGATCCAATCGAGCGCCGCGAGATCTACTTCCGTTTCGTAACCGGCGGGCGCTGCTACCGGCAGGCGCCGGGCGATGCGCGGATCGGAGAGCGCGCGGTCGACGAACTCGAAGACGCCAGCGCGCTCTGTGACATGACGTTCGCACCATTCCGTGCCGGTCCAGCGCAGGAGATGGACGGGGAAAGCGTCGAGCAGTTCGTTTGAGAAATGGACGCCGCGAAAGGGCGGCATGTCGGCTAACGAGCGGCACCAGGCGATCTTTTCGGCAAATTGCGCGAGCGCGGTTTCCTGGCGTTTTTGCAAAACCGGGAACGGCTCGACGATGCGGTAGCGCAGTGCGGCGAAAAATTCGGGATGCTCTGCTTGCGCCGCGGAGAGGACATCATGCGCGAACTCGCCGCCCTGCGCTCCTTGCTCGACGATTTCAAAATCGTCGTCTCGTCCGAGCGTTTCCCACATTTCTGCGAACTGCATCGCGAGGAGACGCCCGAAAAGCGGGCCGACGCTCACGCTCGTGAAAAAATCGCCGCTGCGCCCGAGCGAGGCGCGTCCGGAACTGTAGTAGCCGTAATCCGGATGGTAGAGCGCCTGATCCATGAAGTGCGCGAACGTGATCGGACCCTCGCGCTGAATGGTCGCGCGGAGGATCTCAATCAATTCTTCGTGGCCGTTTTGCAGAACGGAAACGTCCAACGTCCAACGCCGAACGTCCAACCTCGAACTTCGGAGCGGGAACGCCGCCCGCGTTTCGGTTTTGGATTTTGCGCGGAGTTGCACCTAAGTTGCGCGTCACCGCAGGTTCCGCCGCCCGACGCCACTCTTCGCATGCCCGTTCTATATCCCAGACGCAGCCGCTACGTGGACGATTACACGCAGCCTTGGTACACGAAGCGGCGTTTTTACATTCCCCTGGGAGCGGCGGCGGCGCTGCTGCTGGCGGGTCTGATTTTTGGCTTCATCCTCGCCGCGGATCTGAGCCGGAAGGCGGAGAGCTATAATCTGG
>JBDSNB010000248.1:0-3723 GCA_039915555.1 Chthoniobacterales bacterium
ATGGGCGGCCAAACCGCGCTCAACGCCGCGATGGAATTAAACCGCAACGGCGCCCTCGCGCGTCACGGCGTGAAATTAATCGGCGCCAACGCCCAGGCCATCGCGAAGGGCGAAGATCGCCAGCTCTTCAAAGAAGCCATGCTGCGAATCGGCCTCGACGTTCCCCGCTCCGGAATCGCGCACACGATTGGCGACGTCGCCCAAATCGCCGAGAACATTGGCGCGTTCCCGCTCATCATCCGACCGGCCTTCACCCTCGGCGGCGCTGGCGGTGGCATCGCCTACAATCGCCAAGAGCTCGACGAAATCGCCACCCGCGGCCTCGATCTCTCGCCCGTGAGCGAGGTTCTGATCGAAGAATCGCTCGTGGGCTGGAAGGAATTCGAGATGGAAGTGATGCGCGACCACGCCGACAACTGCGTCGTCATCTGCTCGATCGAAAATGTCGACCCGATGGGCGTGCACACCGGCGACTCCATCACGGTCGCGCCCACGCAAACGCTTTCCGACCGCGAGTTTCAGCTCATGCGCGACGCCTCCTTCGCGGTCATCCGCGAGATCGGCGTCGAGACCGGCGGTTCGAACATCCAGTTCGCGGTGAATCCAGAGAACGGCCGCATGGTCGTGATCGAGATGAATCCGCGCGTCTCGCGTTCCAGCGCGCTCGCCTCGAAAGCCACTGGTTTCCCGATCGCCAAGATCGCCGCCAAGCTCGCCGTCGGTTACACGCTCGACGAAATCCGCAACGATATCACGCGCGAGACACCCGCCAGTTTCGAGCCCACGATTGACTACTGCGTAGTGAAAATCCCGCGCTTCACCTTCGAAAAATTTCCCCACGCCGACCCCGTTCTTACTACGCAAATGAAGAGCGTGGGCGAAGCGATGGCGATCGGTCGCACCTTCAAAGAAGCGCTGCAAAAAGCGCTCCGTTCTCTAGAGATCAAGCGCTTTGGTTTGTGCGCGGATGGCAATGAAAAGCGGGTCGATCCCGAAACTCTGCGCGCCCGCCTCACCGCTCCGAACGCCGAACGCATTTTCCACATTGCGCAAGCTTTCCAGGACGGCATGTCGGTGGACGAAGTTTTCGAGCTGACAAAAATCGATCGCTGGTTCCTGCATAACATCCGCCAGATCGTGGAGGAAGCGGAAGCGCTCACGGAAAACGCCGACAACACGTCGCACACATCCCGGAGCACGGCAGTCCCGGCTGTGCGGCCAGCAGGCGTCTCGCCTGCTGAATCCGCGCTCCACCACTCGACAGGCGGGAGGCCTATCGGCCACACAGCCGGGACGGCCGTGTTCCGGCCGCTCTTCCGCGCCTTCGACAAACTCAGCACCATCTATCGCACCCGTCGCAACCTCCCCCATTGGGAACAGCCCGGTGCTACTTACTTCGTTACCTTTCGCCTCGCCGATTCCGTCCCAGCGTCGTTACGCGCAGAGTGGAAACAAGAGCTCGAAAACTGGCTACCTCACCACCCCGAGCCTTGGACGTCGGAAACCGCGCACAAGTATCAACAACGTTTCATCGGGACCCGGGAAGTGTGGCTCGATCGCGGTCATGGGTCCTGTATCCTCCGCGAGAAAGCAGCCGCCGAGACTATCGCTGCCGCGCTCCGACACTTCGACGGTAAGCGCTATTTCCTGGACGGCTTCGTCGTCATGCCCAACCACATCCACGTGCTTGTGCAGCCACTGCGCGGGCATTTACTCTCCGAGATTCTGCACTCGTGGAAAAGTTTCACCGCACATCAATTGCCCGCCCGAGACGCCGACGGACACCTTTGGCAAAGCGAAAGCTTTGATCGGATCGTGCGCGATTGGGAAACGCTCCAGGAATATCGCAGCTACATCCGGCGCAATCCGGCGAAGGCTGGTTTACGAGACGATGAAGTGGTGGTTTCTAACGAATGGAAACTGTTGCGTGATGATGAAGCGGCAGGCGGGACGCCTGCCGGCCGCACAGCCGAGACGGCCGTGTTCCAGTTGGACCCACCCGCCTTCCGCCGCGCTAAAAAACTCGGTTTCTCCGATCGCCAGATCGCTTTCGCGCGCGGCGTCACCGAAGCGGAGGTCCGCGCCGCTCGTATTGCCGCGGGCGTCATCCCCACCTATCGGCTCGTCGATACCTGCGCGGCGGAGTTCGAAGCTTACACGCCGTATTACTACAGCACCTACGGGAGCGAGAACGAGATGCGGCGCAGCGATCGGCGCAAAATCATGATCCTCGGCGGTGGACCGAACCGCATCGGGCAGGGGATCGAGTTCGATTACTGCTGCGTGCACGCGGCTTTCGCGCTCCGCGAACTCGATTTCGAAACCATCATGGTGAACTCGAATCCCGAGACCGTTTCGACCGATTACGACACGAGTGACAAACTCTACTTCGAGCCGCTCACCCTCGAAGATGTGCTCAACATTTACGATCAGGAACAACCCGAAGGCGTGATTGTGCAGTTCGGCGGGCAGACGCCGCTCAATCTCGCCGCCGGCCTCCGCGCTGCGAACGTTCCGATTCTCGGCACCCAACCCGAGAGCATCGAGCGCGCGGAAGATCGCAAACTTTTCGCCGCCATGCTCGATCAACTCGGCCTCCGCCAGACGCCCAGCGGCACCGCGGTGAGCGCGGAGGAAGCGGTCACGATTGCGCAACGGGTCGGCTATCCTGTGCTCGTTAGGCCGTCATTCGTGCTGGGCGGTCGCGCGATGGAGCTGGTCTATAACGACGACGATCTCCGCCGCTACATGGAGACCGCAATCGAGGTCAGCCCCGATCGCCCGGTCCTCGTCGATCGCTTTCTGGAGGACGCGATCGAGGTTGATGTTGATTGCATCGCGGACGGCGAGACTGCCGTGATCGGCGCGATCATGGAACACGTGCAGCTGGCGGGCATTCACAGCGGCGATAGCGCCTGTGCCATTCCCACTTTTTCGCTTTCGGAAAAAGTACTGGCCGAAATCCGGAACGCAACCAAAGCGATGGCACACGCGCTCGAAGTCCGCGGTCTCATGAACGTGCAATTCGCGGTCAAAGGCGACGATGTTTACGTGCTCGAAGTGAATCCCCGCGCGTCGCGCACCGTCCCGTTTGTGAGCAAGGCGATCGGCGTCCCGCTCGCCAAGCTGGCCGCCAAAGTGATGGCCGGAAAGAAGCTCGGCGAACTCGGATTCACCGATGAAATCCTGCCAAAACATTTTTCGGTGAAAGAACCGGTCTTCCCGTTCCTGCGCTATCAAGGCAGCGACATGGGGCTGGGGCCGGAGATGAAATCGACCGGCGAAGTGATGGGCATCGATATCGATCTCGGCCGCGCCTACGCCAAGGCGCAGATGGCCGCGCCGCCCCCTCTCCCGAAAGCCGGCAACATTTTCATCAGCGTGAAAGACAGCGACAAACCGCGCGTTGTTCCCCTGGCGCGCGACTTCATCGGGCTCGGCTTCGGCATCATCGCCACCAGCGGGACCGCGGAAACGCTCGCCGAAGCGGGCGTCCCCGTGACGCGCGTTTTCAAATTGCGCGAAGGCCGTCCGCACGTCCTCGATCGGATCACGAACGGCGATGTGCAGCTCATCATCAACACACCCAGCGGCAAAATCCCGCGGGAAGACGAAATCAAAATGCGGACCGGCGCGCGTTTGATCAAGATCCCGATCATCACCACGATGCGCGCCGCGCAAGCCAGCGTGACCGGCATTCGCGCCCTCCAATCGCACGGCGTC
>JBDSNB010000258.1:0-2376 GCA_039915555.1 Chthoniobacterales bacterium
CGCGCGCGGTCCGCTTTCGTGATCACTTCCGCTTCGCCGATCGGCATCCGGCGGGGCAGCCGAGTCGTGCCGAGCATGGCTTCGAATTGCGCGATGAAGGTGCGGTAGCCGACAGAATCGCTGACGCGTTTCTCAGACAGGATGACGCCGCGTTCGCGATCGATTTCTTCCTTGGTCAGGAGGAGGCCGCCCGCGTAGTCGCCGAGCACGCGCAGACCTTCCGCGATCGTGTCGCGATCTGCTTGCGCGAGCTCCAGCAGGTAGATCGTGCGCTCGAAGCTGGTGCTGGCATTCGTGTCGCCGCCGAAGTTCATGCCCATGCGCTGGAAGAAACTTACGAGCGTGCCGGGCGGATAGTTTTTGCTGCCGTTAAAAGCCATGTGCTCGAGGAAATGCGCGAGTCCGCGCTGGTCGTCGTTTTCCTGCAGGGAACCGGCGAGGACGAGAAGCCGAAGTGAGACGCGGCCTTTCGGTTCCGGATTCGGACGCACGATGTAGCGGAGGCCGTTCGGCAACTTGCCGAAGAGCGCGGCGGGATCGGGCTGAAGGTCACTGCCTTCGTGGGGGAAGTGGAGAGCGTTGGGGGGAAGCGCGGGGGATTTGGCGGACGCGATCGGCGACGCGAGTAGTGCGAGAGCGAAGAGACGGAGAAGAAAGTGGTTCATGAAATGGCCGGCTAAGGAAGTGCGTTCGACAACCTTAGACGCAAAGACGTTCAGCGGCTCGGGATGACGGCGCGGCGGGAAATCTTGACAGACCGAGCGGACAACCCCCAGCCTGCACGCCGTGAACTCATTAGGAAAATACTCTGGTTACGTCTACGCGATCATGCGGATTATTGTCGGCCTGCTGTTTGCCTGTCATGGCGCGCAAAAATTGTTTGGGATGTTCGGTGGGAAAGGTGGCGCGGAAGGTTTGATGTTGCTCGGCGGCATCATCGAACTGGCGGGCGGCTTGCTGATTGCGCTGGGACTTCTGACTCGTCCGGCGGCCTTTCTCTCCAGCGGCATGATGGCGGTCGGTTATTTCATGGCGCATGCGCCGCAGGGAGCGCTGCCGATCGTTAACAAGGGCGAGCTGGCGGTCGTCTACTGTTTCATTTTTCTCTACATCTTCTTCCGTGGGCCGGGTCCGCTCAGCCTCGACAATATGATCTTCAAGCGTGGCGCGGATGATCATGCGGGGTAGGTTGCCCGCATGCAGATACGTCACTGGATCAAAACAACAGCGCTCATTCTCGGACTGCTCAGCGCGAGCTTCGCGCAGGCGCAGGAGTGGGCGAAACCGCGGTTGAACGATTCGCCACGCCACGGGGAGTGGGTGGAATATAAATCGGGCGAGCGCACGCTGAAGGCGTTCGTGGTTTATCCCGAGAAGAAAGCGAAGGCGCCGGTCGTCATCGTCATCCACGAGATTTTTGGGCTGACGGATTGGGTGCGCGGGGTGTGCGATCAACTGGCGGAAAACGGCGTGATCGCAATCGCACCCGACATGCTAAGTGGGCAGACGTTTGACGATGTGGACGGCGCGCGGAAGGCGATCGGAGCTTTGCCGAAGGAACAGGTGACCGCGGATTTGAATGCGACGGCGGAATATGCGGAGAAAATTCCTGCGGGGAACGGAACGATCGCAGTGTCTGGTTTTTGCTGGGGCGGGGGTTGGTCGTTCGGTTATGCGAGCGTTAATCCGAAGATCAAGGCCACGTACTCGTTTTACGGCACAGCAGTCGATGAAGCGGCGGACGCCGCGAAAATCACGGGACCGGTCTACGGGTTCTACGCTGAGAAAGACGAACGCGTGAATGCCAGCATCGCGAAAGGCGAAGAGCTGATGAAAGCGGCCGGGAAGAAATACGAGCCCGTGATTTACAAAGGCGCGGGGCACGGGTTTATGCGCGCCGGGGAAGCGCCGGATGCTTCGCCGGACAACAAGCAGGCGCGCGAAGATGCGTGGGCTCGCTGGAAGACATTGCTGAAGGAATTGTAGGCGGCAGTCGGCGACTGCCGCCTCCTGATCCCTACTTCGCTTTCTCCAGCTCGTCGGCGAGCGAACCGGCGTCGTAGACTTTGCGCAACGCTTCGGTGATGGCGGCGGAATCGACGCTGACGGCGCGGGCTTGCTTGTCAGTGTAGGCGACATCGAGGGCGAGGGATTGGATGTTGCCGTCGAAAATGATGCCGACGAATTCGTTCGCCTTGTTTACGACCGGGCTGCCGCTGTTGCCGCCGATGATATCAGCGGTGGAGATAAAGTTGTACGGCGTGCTGAGATTGAGCTTCGCTTTTCGCTCGATCCAGCGTTTTGGCAGGTCGAAGGGCGGCTCGTTGTTGTGCTGCGCCGAGCGCTCGTAGAGACCGGCGAGGGTGGTGTGCGGGG
>JBDSNB010000194.1:0-6543 GCA_039915555.1 Chthoniobacterales bacterium
GGCTTCAGCGGTCCGCGTCCGCCGCGCGCGCCCTTTCAGGTGCCGCTCCCGATCATGCCGGTGCTGGCGCCGACTTCGACGGACGCGACGACCGATTACTACGACATCACGATGCAGGTGGGGCAGAGAGAAATTCTCTCCGGACGATTGACGACGATCTGGGGTTACAACGGGCTTTATCCAGGGCCCACGATCCGGGCCACGCGCGACCGCACCGTGGTGGTGCGGCAGGTGAATAATCTGCAGGAGAGCATGTCGGTCCATTTGCATGGCGGACACACGCCGCCGGAGTCGGATGGCTTGCCGTACGATTTGATCGGGCCGGGCGGGATGAAGACCTACACGTATCCGAACAATCAAGCGGCCGCCACGCTCTGGTATCACGATCACGCGATCGATACCACAGGACGCCACGCATACATGGGGCTGGCCGGAGGTTATATCATCAGGGACCCGGCGGAGGATGTGCTCGGATTGCCGAGTGGGAAGAGCGACGTGCTGCTCACGATCCAGGATCGGCTCTTCAACTTCGACGGATCGCTCAATTATCCGCTCGACGACACGGCGATTTCGAGCGGCGTTTTTGGCGACACCTTGCTGGTGAACGGAGCGATGCAGCCCTACTTCGAAGTCGCGCGGCGGAAGTATCGCTTCCGGATTGTGAATGGATCGAACGCCCGCAATTACACCTTTGCTTTGAGCACGGGCGATTCTTTGATGCAGATCGCGACCGATGGCGGACTCTTGAACGCGCCGGTTTCGCGATCGTCGATCGTGGTTTCGCCCGGGGAACGCATCGAGGTGGTGGTTGATTTTGCGAATTACGCGCTGGGCGCTTCGTTAATTCTGAAGAACCAGGACACGACGAATCCGATGATCGCCGACCTCATGCGTTTCGATGTCGTGCGCGATGAGATCGACAGTAGTGTGCTTCCGACTTCGCTCTCGGTTGCGACGCGAAAAGCAGCACCGAAAGCGGCGCCGACCGTTAATCGCACCTTCACGCTCGAACCCGGCACGATCAAAGGGCGCCCGGTCTGGACGGTGAACGGGCAGCTTTACGATCCGGCCCGGCTCGACGCGATGCCGCAACTGAACACGACGGAAATCTGGACGTTCGTGAACAGTTCCGGCCAGGCGCATCCGATGCACATTCACGATATCCATTGGCATATCCTCGACGTGAATGGCGTGCCGCCTTCGGCGGGCGATGCCGGACCGAAAGACACGTTTCTCGTGCCGCGTCGGGTGGCGGGCGTGCCTGGGACGCTGCGAGTTCAGGGAACGTTTACTGACAACGTGGGCGATTACGTTTCGCATTGCCATAATCTAGAGCACGAAGATCACGCGATGATGTTCAACTTCCAGGTCCAGCCGTAGCTGTGGGCCGATTGCTCGGCGCGGTTCTTTTTTCGGTGGTGCTGGCGACGGCGCGCGCCGAACAGCCGGAGAGCAATCGTCGGATGGCCGAGCGGCTGGCAGAGCTGGGGAAAGACTATGATCGGCGCGTGATCGCGCAGCGGCCCGATCTGCATCTAGCGCGTTACCTGCGCCACGTGGACAAGGCGGTGGACGTGAAGACGACGGCGTTCCTCGATGCGAAGAAGGCCTACGAGCAACTCCTGGCAGGGGAGAGCGGCGCCGCGGCTGAGGGTTTTCAGAAAGCGAAAGACGCCGCGCTCGCGCACCCGAAGGATTTCGACGCGAACTTTTTGCCTGTGATCCGCGGTTATCTGGCGGTGTCGTACCTGCGGCAGGGCGAGCAGGCGAATTGTTGCTCGATGTACGGCCCGCGCTCCTGCCTGTTGCCGATCGAGGGCGCGGGCGTGCATGCGCAGCAGGAAGGCTCGCGCGCCGCGATCCGCGAGTATTTGGAATTGCTGGAGACGAACCCTGGTGACATGACCTCGCGCTGGCTCTTGAACATCGCTTACATGACGGTCGGCGAGCATCCGGAAAAGGTGCCGGAACGGTGGCTGATTCCGCCGGAGAAGTTTGCGCCCGAGGGAGCGTTCCCGAGCTTCACCAATGTCGCGCCGTCGCTCGATCTCGGACCACCGGCGCTCGCGGGTGGCGTGGTGATGGATGACTTCAACGGCGACGGGAAGCCCGATCTGCTCATCAGCTCTTCCGGGCTCTATCCGCAGCGCGATCAATTGCGCTACTTCGAGAACAAGGGCGACGGCGCGTTTGAGGAGCGCACCGAAACCGCGGGGCTCGTCGGTTTGACTGGCGGGATGAATTTGTTGCAGGCCGATTACGACAACGACGGCCATCTCGATGTGCTCGTGCTGCGCGGCGGGGGCTTGTTAGGCGATCTCGGCGATCAGCCGCCATCGCTTTTGCGCAATCGCGGCGACGGCACGTTTGAGGATGTGACGGAAGCGGCCGGGTTGTACTTCGAGGCGCCGACGCAATGCGGAGCGTGGGGCGATTACGACAACGACGGGCGGCTCGATCTCCTTGTCGGGATTGAATCGAGCAAGGTCGCGGGATTCGACGTGCCGCTTTATCAGGATCTCCCGGCGCGGCCGGAGCGTGCGTGCAAACTTTTCCACAACCAGGGCAACGGGAAATTCAGCGAAGTGGCGAAGGAGACTGGTCTCGAAGTGACCGGTTACGTGAAAGGCGCGGCGTGGGGTGATCTCGACAATGATGGCTTCCCGGAACTCGCGGTCGCGCAGGGCTACGGTCCGTGTTTGCTCTTTGCCAACCGGCCGGAGACGAAGAAGAAACGGAAGTTTGCCGCGCCGGAGAGACTGGAACCGGCGCACAGTTCGTCGGTCGTTTTTTTTGATTACGACCAGGATGGTTGGCTCGATCTGTTCGTCGCCGGCTACTCGAAGATCGCGTCGTTTTATGCCGCCGGACAGGTGGCGGCGGATTTGTTAGGACAGCCGCACACGGCGGAGTTGCCGCGCTTGTATCACAACGACAAGGGGCGGTTGCGCGATGTCACGGCGGCCGCCGGGCTGGGCCACGTCTACTACGCCACTGGAGTGGTGGCAGGCGACTTCGACAACGATGGCTGGCCGGATCTTTATCTCTCGACCGGCGCGTCTGATTATCGCGCGCTGCTTCCGAAACGGTTGTTGCGCAATCTGGGCGGGGAAAAATTTGAAGACGTTTCGAGCAGTGCGGGCATCGCGCACCTGCAGAAAGGCAGCGCGGTTGCGCTGGGCGATGTGGATGGCGATGGCGATGAAGATATTCTGCAGGTCTTGGGCGGCGAATTTCCGGGCGATATTTTCCCACGCGCTCTTTTTCTGAATCCCGGCGGCGAGAACCACTGGCTGCATTTGGAATTAACCGGCACGAAAACGAATCGGAGCGCGATCGGCGCGCGCATCGCAGTGGAAGTGGAGACGCCGCATGGCGCGCGCACCATGCACACCGTCGTTTCGAGTGGCGGGAGCTACGGCGGCTCCACCCTCGCGCAGGAGATCGGACTCGGGGATGTGACTTCGATCAAGAGTGTGGAAGTGGCCTGGCCGGCGAGCGGGGCGAAACAGCGCTTTGCGAAGCTTCCGCTCGATCAACGATATCGAATCGTGGAAGGGAAGAACGAAGCGCAACCCGCGCGTTGATTCTTCAATTGGTGCTGGTGGTTTTGGCCGGCAGACAGAGACACGAACTGGTGATTTTCAGATCGGATTTCGCCCAGATTTTTTCGAACCGCGCCTGCAGGCCCTTCATTTCGTCGGCGTTCTTCTTTTGCTCGCGCAAGCTATCGGCCAGGCCGCGCAGCGCCCAGCCGTTGTCGGGCGACCGCTTCAGGTCTTCGCGGTAGACCTGCTCCGCTTCTGCGTAGCGCTCTGCGCGCATGAGCGTGGCGCCGAGCGCGTGTCGCACCGGGATGAGCCAGCCGGGCGGCTCGTCGTATTTGAGCGCGTCCTCCCTTTTTACCGCGACCTGAAGTTTGGCGACGCCGTAATCCATCTTGTTTTCCTGGATCAAGATTTCGCCTTCCAGCATTTCCGCGGCGAGGGCGAGAATGGATTGGCCGGTGTTGTTGCCGAGAAACATCTCGTCGGTGACCTGCGGCGTAAGCTGCGCGAAGGTCGCCTGCTCCGCACGCGCTTTCGCGGTGTCGCCCTGGCCGGAGAAAGCGAAGGCGCGGGCCGCGTGATGGAAGGCGCGTGTAAAAGGCGCGTAGTCAGGATAGTTCTCCGGTTCGTTTAAGACTTCGTCCCACCGCCCAAACCGCACCAGCACTTCGAGCGGCATGGCGAGGAAGCCTTCCGCCAGGGATGCGTTCTCCTTCAGAAAATCCGGCGAGATCTCGGCCACCATGGCGCGGATGTGCTTCATCGCGAGTTCGCGCTGGCCTGTCATCATCGCGGCGTAGGCGAGCATGTGTCGGTTGTGCGCGGCGTAAACAGGGAGGAGGCCGGTCATTTGGCCCGCGGTTCTCCGATAGGCGGCGTCGGCTTCGACCGCGCGCGCGTTCGTGGCGACAGCCAAATGCCAGCGGCCGCGGCGGATATCGATGTGAGAAGGCATGTGGACGTTATGCGCAAGGCCCGGTTGCAAGTTGCGCAAGCGCTCCGCGGCTTTGTCGGCTAATTCCGGATGCGGAGACGCTTCGACCGCGTGGATGTAGAGATGATTGGCGAACGGATGGCGCGGGTTCAGTTTCAAGACTGCGTTGAGTGTGGCGAGAATTTCCGTGGTGCCCGGTTGCTCCTTGCCTTCGGGTGTCCACTGATCCCAAGGCCGCAGATCCATCATGGCTTCGGCAAAGAAGGCGCCGACGTCGGCGTCTTTCGGATACTTCTTCCAAACTTCGCGCATGGCGTCGGCGAACGCGTGGTCAAGCGGTGCGCGATCTTCCGGTTGCGGGTGGGCGTAGCGGTGGCTGAGCGCTGCGATCAGGGCCTGCTCGACGGGTGACGCTTTCGAGGCGTGCTCTTGCGCAAGCGCGAGTTCCTTCCACGCCAACTCGGCGGCTGGCGGCGGGACGAGCGGGAAATTGATATGCGGCCCGCACGCGAGCGCGACGCCCCAATGCGCCATGGCGCATCCGGGATCGAGCCGAACTGCTTCCTCGAAGGAGCGAATGGCCGCGGAGTGATTAAAGCCGTGAACGAAAGCGAGGCCCTGGTCGAAGTAGCGTTGCGCCTGTGGGCTCTTCGTCGTGATTTTGCGGGTATGAGTGCCGAGCCCTTCAAACAACGGTTCGCGGGCGTGCAGGGCGGTCGCGCACACCACGACAGCAACCATTCCGACAAGGCGAAAGGCCTTCATCGGTTGCCAGTCTAGGGAGGGATTGCGCCGCAGAGCAAGAATTTGTGAATGTGCAGGCCGCGCCGCAGGCTCGATTTGCTTATTCATTCGGTGCGCGCAAAGAAGGGATTATGGAAATGCGAAAGCCGAGTGCCGGACATCGGACGCTGGAAAAACTCGCTGGCCGCTGGGAGGGCGCAGAAAAGCTTTACCCTTCGCCGTGGGATCCGGCGGGTGGGATGGCCAACGGTAGAATGCAGGCCCGCGTCGCGCTGGATGGGTTTGCGCTCATCACAGATTACGAACAGGCGCGCGGAGGGAAGGTTACCTTCGCGGGGCACGGAGTCTTCACTTTCGAGCCGAAGGACGAGATCTACACGTTGAGTTGGTTCGATTGCATGGGATCGCCGCCGGAAATTTTCACTGGCAGCTGCGTGGACAATGTCCTGACGGTCGCGCATGGCGGCTCCGGGATGCACGCGCGGTTGACCTACGACTTCCGCGAGGACGGCGTGCTCGCCAAGACGATGGAGATTTCGCAAGACGGAGAGGCGTGGAATCTGTTCTTTGATGGCCGGCTGCTGCGGTGCACGTAGCCTGCAATCCGCGAGGCGAAGAGCCCGGCGTGGACGGGCTTTTTTGACAAAAAATCCTTGCGGCAGCCGGAAAATGCCGCGATAGGGGGCGTTCCCTGATGCTGAAAGTCACTTCCTTAACCCTTCTCTGCGGCAGCTTGATGGCCGCGTCTGTTTTCGCCGCTCCTCCGCTCACTTTTGAACCGGTGCGGAACCGGCCGTCGGCCTCACAGCCGGCCACCGTGTCAGTGCGGCAGACGACCCCCACGTTCGCGGCAAAGCCTTTTGCTTTGAAAGATGCGACTGGGAAAGTGGTTTCCATCCCGCTGGCGGACGAGTCCGATAAGCGGAAACTCGTAGGGCCGATCGCGAAGATCGACCCGAAGTTGAATCCAACGCTGGCCCGGGCGGCGACGATCGCGCAGGAGCGCGCCAACGCCCACTCGAAGTCGCGCTGCTGGCGTTACGTGAAGGAAGCTTTGCTGGCCGCCGGAGCGGTCGATTCTTACCCGAAGACCGCGCTGGCCAAGCAGGCGGGTGACGAGTTGGTGCAGAATTACGGCTTCAAGAAACTGCCGGTGAACAATCCCTATGCCGCTCCGATCGGTGCGGTTCTCGTTTACACTGCAAAGGGCGCTGGGCATGTCGAGATTCGCACGAAGACTGGATTCGTGAGCGACTTTAAGGCTCCGAAGCCGTCGAAGCGGAAGCTGATCGGCGTTTACGCGAAAGCGTAAACCCT
>JBDSNB010000135.1:0-13085 GCA_039915555.1 Chthoniobacterales bacterium
GGTGGTGCAACACGCGAAGCCGCATAGCATGGCCTGGTGTCTCGAGTGTCATCGCCAGCCGGAGAAATTCTTGCGCCCGGAAGATCAGATTTTTAATCTCGATTGGAAACCGGAGGACGTGAAGCCAACCGAGTTCGTGGCGAAGTATGGCCAGCCGAAGGATGCGGAGGGCGATTTCGCGCAGAAGCAGAAGCTCACACAGGTGGAGATCGGCCAGACTTTGAAGGAACGCTGGAATATTCAGCCGCCGTTAAATTGTCAGGGGTGCCACCGATGAAACGCGTCTTCGAACATCCGCCCGAGCCGAAAACCGGGAAGCAATACTGGCGCAGCGTCGGTGAGCTGAGTGACACGCCGGAGTTTCGCGGCTGGCTGGAGAAAGAATTCCCCGCGGGCGCGGCGCAACTCGAAGGCGATGAATGGTCGCGGCGCGGATTCTTGAAGATGATGGGCGCGTCGATGGCCCTGGCGGGTTTTGGGTTGAGCAGTTGTCGCCGGCCCGAAGCGCATCTGGTGCCGTTCACGAAGAGCGTGGAGTGGGCCATTCCGGGGAAGCCGCTCTATTACGCGACCGCGATGCCGCGCCGCACGGGCGCGTTGCCCCTTGTGGTCAGCACGGTGGACGGGCGCCCAATCAAAGTGGACGGCAATCCGCTGCATCCCGCGAGCGGCGGCGCGACGGACGCATTTGCGCAGGCTTCCATTCTCGATCTTTACGATCCGGCGCGCTCGCAGCATTTCGTCGAGTACGTGGAGAAGGACGAGAACGGTCGGAAGACTCGCGGGGGAGAGAAGCGCGACCGTGAAGCGTTCATCAAATATTTGTGGGACATGCGCGGACGCGCCGCAGCCGACGGTGGCGCCGGGATGGCGTTTCTGGTGGAAGAAACGCATTCGCCGACGCGTGAGCGTTTGCGCGGCGAACTGGAGAAGGCTTTCCCGAAGATGCGCTGGTGCCAGTACGATCCGCTCTTGAGCGAAGCGCAAAACTTCAGCACCCAAATCAGCTTCGGCGATAACGCGCGTCTCGTCCCTCGGCTCGAGCGCGCGGATGTGATTCTTTCCATCGGGAGCGATTTCCTCGATTGCGGCGAAGGCGACATCGCCAGTTCGCGCGCCTTTGCTTCGCGTCGCCGCGTTTCGACTTCGAAGGACACGATGAATCGGCTCTATGTGGTCGAGAATCGTTTCACGCTCACCGGCGCGATGGCTGATCACCGCCTGCGTGTGCCGGCGAGTCAGCTCCCGGCTTTCACTTTTGCGCTCGCGGGCAAGATCGCGGCCGCCTCGCAGGACGCAGGGCTGGGTTCAGTCCTCGCCACTTTGAAAGCGCCGGAAGGCGGGATGCAATTCGACGAAGCCTGGCTGACGGAATGCGCGAACGATTTGATGGCGAAACCGGGCGCGAGTCTCGTTTTGGCCAGCCCGCAGCAGCCGGTCGTGGTGCAGTTGATGGTCTATGGGATCAACGCCGCGCTCAAGAACGTGGGCACGACGTTGATGGTGCGCGAGTTTCCGCGTAATTCGCGCACGAACAGCATCCTGCAGCTCGCGGCGGAGATGAACGCGGGCCGCGTGAAACAGCTTTTCATCATCGGGGGCGATCCAGTTTACAACGCGCCGCGTGGCTTGGCGGAAGATCGCGAGACGAAGCAGTCGCTGAACTGGGAAGACCTGCAAAAGAGAGTGCCGGAGGTGGTGCGGGTCGGGTATTACGAAGACGCGACCTCGGTGGCGAGCAACTGGCACGTGCCAGCGTCGCATTTTCTCGAATCATGGGGCGACGCGCTGACCGCAGAAGGCGGCTATGTGGCGATTCAGCCGATGATTTTGCCGCTCTTCGGCGGCGTCTCCGATCTGGAGTTGCTGAACGGTTTGCTCGGTGGTCCGAAATTGGACGGCCCGGAACTGGTGAAGGAAACTTTCCGCGCGACGGCGCCTCCCGGAGAATTTGAGACGGCGTGGTCGCAAGTCTTGCGCGATGGATTTGCCACGCACATTCCGGCGCTCGACAAGGCGGGCGCCTTCAACGGCAACTCGGCCGGCGGTGTCGCGCACACGCTCTGGACTTCCGCGCCGGCGCCGACGCCGGATTCGCCCGAGATCGTGCTCACGCGCAGCTATTCGATCGACGACGGCCGTTATATCAACAACGGCTGGCTCCAGGAAATGCCGGACCCGGTGACGAAGCTGACGTGGGATAACGCGGCTTTGATGAGCCCCGAGACGGCGAAGCATTTGAAGGTGGCGACGGGCGATTTGGTCGAAATCACGGTCACCGAGACGACGAAAGACGCGGCAGGAAAAGAGTTGCAACGCCAGCTCTTGATCGCGGCCATGATCGTGCCGGGACACGCTGACAATTCCATTTCGATCGCGCTCGGTTACGGTCGCAAACATACCGGACCGGTCGGGGAAGAGGCCGGCTTCAATGGTTATCTCCTGCGCACGAGTACGAATCCGCACTTCATCACCGCGGACGGCAAGACGGTGAAGAGTGTGGGCGTGAAAAAAGTCGCTGGCAGTTACGCCCTCGCGACTACGCAAGAGCATTGGAGCATCGAGGGACGCGGGCTGGTGCGGGAAGCGACGATCGAACGCTATCGCGCGGACAAGGATTTCGTGAAGAAGCTCGGCGGCGACGACGAAGTGCCGGCGAAACTTCCGTCGCTTTACAGTCATCCGCCGCTGACCGCGGCGCAGCAATGGGGGATGACGGTCGACCTCAATGTTTGCACCGGTTGCAGCGCGTGTGTCATCGCCTGCCAGGCGGAAAACAACATCCCGGTGGTCGGCAAATTGCAGGTCTCACACGGGCGCGCGATGCACTGGATGCGGATCGATCGCTATTACGCGAGCGATAAAAAATTCAATCAGGATCGCGGCGAGTTCCCACAGAATCCTGAGATGGTGCATGAGCCGATGATGTGTCAGCACTGCGAGAACGCGCCGTGCGAAACCGTCTGTCCGGTCAACGCCACCGTGCACAGCGAAGACGGCCTGAACGTGATGGCCTACAACCGCTGCATCGGCACGCGGTATTGCGCGAACAACTGCCCGTTCAAGGTGCGGCGTTTCAATTATTTCGATTACAACCAGCGTCCGGTCGGGAAGAAAAAAATCGCGGGCGCGTTCAATGTTTATCAGGAATATCTCGGACCGCTCACCGAAAAAGGCGCGCCGGATACGATGAAGTTGCAGAAGAATCCGAACGTCACGGTGCGCATGCGCGGCGTGATGGAGAAGTGCACCTTCTGCGTGCAACGGATCGAAGAAGCGAAGATTGCGGCGCATGTGAAAGCAGGCGCGTCGGACAACACGAAGATCCCGGTCGACTCGTTCACGAGCGCCTGCGCCCAGGCCTGCCCGACGGAGGCGATCGTGTTCGGCGATATCGCCGATCCGGCGAGCAAAGTTTCGCAGCTGAAAGCACAGGAACGGAATTACCGGCTGCTCGAATACTTGAATGTGAAGACGCGGACCAGTTATCTGGCGCGACTGCGCAATCCGAACATGAAAATGCCGGACGCGCAGCACATTGGCGTGGCCAGCCCCGAGGCACACGGCGGCGCCCACGAGGAAGGCCACGGCAGGAAACCGCACGCGGAAGAAGCGGCACACACGGAGGCGCATTCGTGAGTTTCTCCCTTTGTGATCTTAAGCGGTTAGAGAGGACGCCTCGGAAATGAACGGCGGAACCACGGCTCCAGACGTGATCCAGGGCGAGGCCTCGGCGTCGATCGAGAAACCGCTCGCGCGGGTTCCTTTGGTGCTGAACAAGCGAAACTTTAACTGGATCACGGAACGCATTTGCGGCGTGATCGAGGGCCCGGCGCCGCGCTGGTGGTGGGTGTCGTTTGCGGTCAGCGCGCTGGTGGCGGGGATCGGGCTTTTCTGTCTTGGGTATCAGATTTCCACAGGCGTCGGCGTGTGGGGCTTAAATCATCCGGTCGGCTGGGCGTGGGACATCACCAACTTCGTTTTCTGGATCGGTATCGGTCACGCCGGCACGCTGATTTCCGCGATTCTGTTTTTGCTCCGACAAAAATGGCGTACCTCGATCAACCGCGCCGCGGAAGCGATGACGCTTTTCGCGGTCATTTGCGCCGCGATTTTCCCGGGCGTGCACGTCGGTCGCGTCTGGATGGCGTGGTTCCTGGCGCCGCTGCCTAACAACTACGGCATCTGGCCGAACTTCCGCAGTCCGCTCTTGTGGGACGTCTTCGCGGTTTCGACTTACTTCTCCGTTTCGGTGCTCTTCTGGTACACCGGGCTCATTCCGGATTTGGCGACTTTGCGTGATCGCGCGACTTCAAAAATCAAAAAGCTGCTCTACGGCGTTTTCGCAGTCGGCTGGCGCGGTTCGAACCGCAACTGGCGGCATTACGAAATGGCGTATCTGCTGCTCGCCGGCCTTTCCACGCCGCTGGTGCTTTCGGTACACAGCGTGGTGTCCTTCGACTTCGCCACATCCGTCATCCCGACGTGGCACACCACCATCTTCCCGCCGTATTTCGTGGCGGGCGCCATCTTTGGCGGCTTCGCCATGGTGCTCACGCTTCTCCTGCCCGCGCGCGCCATCTACAGCTTGCAGGACATCATCACGCCGCAGCACGTGGACAAAATGGCCAAGATCATTTTGCTCACCGGCTCGATCGTGAGCTACGCCTACGCGATGGAGTTTTTCGTCGCCTGGTACAGTGGCAATCAGTACGAAAAATACGCGTTCTATAACCGCATCTTCGGTCCCTACTGGTGGTACTGGTGGGTCGGAATGTTGTTCTGCAACTTCGTCACCCCGCAGCTTTTCTGGTTCAAAAAATTCCGCTTCAACGTCTACGTCGTTTTCTTCGTCTGCATGTGCGTGAACGCCGGCATGTGGTTCGAGCGTTTTATCATCATCGTGGGCGGTTTGCATCGCGATTTCCTGCCGTCGTCGTGGGGGATGTTCTATCCCACCTGGGTCGATATCTGGACGTTCGTCGGCACGTTCGGCATCTTCATGTCGCTCTTCCTGCTCTTCATTCGCTTCCTCCCGATGATCGCGATGTCGGAAGTAAAAATCGTGCTCCCGGAAGCTGATCCGCATCATCAATCGCCGGAAGGGCACAACCCGGTGCAAGCCGGCGGAAAGGAGCGCACTTGAGAACGCCCTCCGGAAACAAGGTCTACGGAATGGCGGCGGAATATCCGACCGCCGCCGCGCTCTTCCACGCGGCCGAGAAGGTGCGCGATGCCGGCTTCAAGCGCTGGGATGTGCACTCACCTTTCCCGATTCACGGGATGGACGACGCGATGGGCCTGGGAAAATCGTGGCTCAGCGCTGCGGTTCTCGGCGGTGGCATCACAGGATTGCTGACCGCGGCGGTGCTCACCTTCGGGCCATCGTGGTTCATTTATCCTCTCGTGGTGCACGGAAAGCCTTTTGATTGGAGAACCGTCCCGGCATTCTTCCCGATCATGTTTGAGCTGACCGTGCTCTTCTCCGCGTTCACCGCATTTTTCGCGATGCTGATCATGAACGGTCTGCCGCGCTGGTATCATCCCATTTTTAACTGGAACCGTTTCGCGCGGGCGACGAACGACGGCTTCTTCCTCGTGATCGAAGCGCGCGATCCGCGCTTTACCGAGAACCAGGCGCGCGAACTTCTCGAGCAGAGCGGCGGCCAACACATCACGGTGGTGCACGAAGACTGATTATGTTGCGCGGCTTCTTTCTCATCTTCCTGCTCGTGGGCGTCGCGATGGTGGCGTTCCTCGGTTTCCGCGGCCAAAAAAGCACCGGGTCGCCGATCGAGCTTTTCCCTGACATGGTGCGCCAGCCGAAAGTGAAGGCGCAGGCGCCGCTCGGTTTCTTCGCCGACAACCGCGGCGCGCGCGTGCCGGTCGCCGGCACGGTGCCGATGGGTTATGAAATGCCGCAGGCGGCCGATGAAGCTTCCCCCGGCGCTGCGCCCGTGCCAACTGGCCGCAGCCTGCCCAAAATGAGTTTCGGCGGTGGCAACGATTACATGAGCACCGGAAAGATGGGCGCGAACTGGGGCACCGGAATTCCCATCGAAGTGACGCCGCAATTTATGGAGCGCGGGGCGCAGCGCTTCAACGTCAACTGCGCCATCTGCCACGGCGCGACCGCGGCGGGTAACGGGATCGTAAAAGCGCACGGCCTGGCGACGATCGTGAGCCTGCAGGACGATCGCATCCGCAACATGGCAGACGGCGAAATTTTTGACACCATCACTCACGGTAAAAACACGATGATGTCGTACGGCGGGAACGTGCCGGTAAACGATCGCTGGGCCATCATCGCCTATCTGCGCGCGTTGCAACGGAGCCAGCGCGCGACGGAAGCCGATGTGCCGCCGGATCGACGCGCGGAACTCGATGCGCCGCCGAAAACGGAAGGGGCGCCAGCGGCCGCGGAACCCGCTGCGCCCGCGGCGGCAGAAGCGAAGGAGGCACCGAAATCATGAGCGAACGGTCTCACGTGGTGCCTACGCCTGAGGGCGAATATTTTGAAAAGAGCCGCTTTGCCGGGCTGTCGGTGATGTTGGGCATCATTGCGCTCGTCGGTCTCGGTTTGAGCGCGCTGGGCGCATATCTCGCGCCGGTGCAGTTCGCGTATTCCTGGCTCTTCGGGTTCGCGTTTTTCTTCACGCTTTGCGCGGGCTGTTTCTTTTGGACGATCGTGCATCACGCGGTCGATGCGGAATGGTCGGTCGTGGTGCGGCGGCAATGGGAGAACATCGCGATGCTCCTGCCGGTGATGGCGCTCTTCTTTATCCCCGTCTTTCTTTGCCGCAACGTTCTCTACGAGTGGCTCACGATTCCCGCAGGGCAGGATCATTTGCTCGATAGCAAACGCGCTTATCTGAATCTCAATTTCTGGATCATCCGCGCGGTCTTCTTCTTCGCGTATTTCAGCATCGCGGCCTTCATTTATCGCCGCATCTCCGTGGCGCAGGACAAGGATGGCAACCCCGCCCGCACGCTCACGATGCGCAAACTCGCGTTTGTGTTTCTCCCGCTCTTCGCCTTTGCGCTCACCTTCGGCGCCTTCGATTGGCTGGCGAGCTTGAACTACAAATGGTTCTCCACCATGTGGGGCGTTTACATTTTCGCGGGTGCGGCCGGCAGTTCCATGTCGCTCACCGTGCTCGTCATTTTCGCGTTGCGGAAGGCCGGCTATTTGCGCGAGACGGTCACGATCGAGCACTTCCATTTCATGGGGAAATGGATGCTGGCCTTCACGGTTTTCTGGGCCTACATCGGCTTCAGCCAGTACATGCTCATTTGGTACGCGAACATTCCGGAGGAGACGGAGTATTTCATTTTGCGAAACACGGAAGGCTGGAACGTGCTCAGCCTCATCTTGGTGGTGGGCCGCTTTTTCGTTCCATTCGGTGTGCTTCTGCTGCGCGCGACGAAGAAGAAGCCGGACAAGCTCGTCCTGCTCGCCGCCTGGATCCTCTGCATGCAACTGCTCGACGTCTACGTCGTGGTAATGCCGGAATTGCACACCGCCGGCGTTCATTTCAGCCTGCTCGATCTCGCTCCGCTCATCGGGATCGGCGCCACCCTCGCCTTTTTCTATCTCCGCATCGTGAACACGGCCTCGCTCTTCCCGGTCCGTGACCCGCGCATTATCGAATCTCTCCGCAGCCAGAACTAACCGTGCCGACCGAAGAACCACCGCTCAGCTTCGAACAACCTCGTTCCGCCTTCGGAACCTGGCTCGGAGTGGTCTTGCTCTTCGCCGTCTTCGCGCTCTTCGTCTGGGCCGTGCTCGGCATGATGCCGCGCGGCGATCGTTACGAAGAAACGCGCGCCGCTGCGCGGATGGAAAAATTGAAAGTCGTGCACGACGAGGCCGCGGCCCTGCACACCTACGGTTGGGTCGATAAAGAGAAAGGCGTGGCCCACATCCCGGTTGATCGCGCCATGCAATTAAGCCTCGCGGAACTGGCACAGAAAAAACCCGCGCCGGCCGGTCCGATCGTAGCGCCTGCCGCCGCACCTGCCGCTGGCGCTGCTGCGGCCCCCGCTCCGGTGGAGCAAGGCGGACCGCAAACGACCGCGCCCACCGTGCCTGCTCCCGTTGTCTCGCCATCTCCCGCTGGGACGCCGGCTCCGGCTGATTCGCACGCCGGACCTGGCTCGGCGATTGGTGGACAGCCGGCCGCCGCCGCGAACCCACGCGATGCTGCTCCGGCAACGCAGCCAGGCGCGAACGCCACGCCCGCCGCTTCCGCTCCGCCGCCGGCTGCGCAGGCTCCTCTTCCGCCTAACGAGCGGGGCCCGATCCCCGTGCAATCTCCACCCGGCACGCCGCTTCCAGTGCGCGGCGCGACCCCGGGCCGTTAAACGTCATGACTCCTGCTGAAATTCCACTTACCCCGCCGAGCACGGCTGCTGTGGCGCTGCCCGTTGAAAACGGCGTGACGCGCAGCGATGTCGAACAGGTGGAGCGTGCTCTGATCGACGCCTCGACCCGCGTGCCGGTGCTTATTTTCTACACCTCAGCCATCGTCTGGTTGCTGCTCGCGACTCTGCTGACGTTGCTCGCCTCCTTGAAACTGCACATGCCCGATCTGCTCGGGGGCGTGGCCTTTCTCACCTGGGGACGGCTGCGGCCGGCGCAGATGGATGTGATGCTTTACGGCTGGGCTTCGATGGTGGGAATCGGGACGGCGATCTGGCTGATGGCGCGCTTGAGTCGCACGACGTTGCGGCATCCGTTGCTGCTCGTGGCGGGCGCGGGGTTCTGGAATCTCGGCGTGCTGGTCGGGGTGATCGGAATTTTAGCCGGCCGAAGCACTGGCTACGAATGGCTGGAATTCCCGCCGTTTGCTGCGCTCATTCTTTTTGTCGCATATTCGCTCGTCGTTTCGTGGGCGGTGCTGATGTTCCGCTTCCGCCGGAGCGAGAGCATTTACATTACGCAATGGTACCTGCTCGGCGCGTTCCTTTGGTTCCCATGGATGTACGGCGCCGCGCAGATCATGCTCTTCGTGGTGCCGGTGCAGGGCGTGATGCAGGCGGCCGTGAACTGGTGGTTCGCGAACAATTTTCTCTATCTCTGGCTGGGATCGATCGGGCTCGGGACGGCTTACTACACGATCCCGAAAGTGATCGGGCGTCCGGTTTACAGCTATCATCTGGCCGCGATCGGCTTCTGGACTTACGCGCTCTTCGCCAGTTGGACCGGTATGCAGCGCGTGGTGGACGGCCCGTTCCCGGCCTGGATGATCACCGCCAGCATCGCGGCCGCAATTCTCGCGATCATTCCCGTGGCTACCGTGGGGCTGAATCATCACATGACGATGCGCGGGAATTTTCCGCTCATGCGCTACAGCCCGGCGCTGCGCTTCACGGTTTTCGGCGCGATCGCTTACACGGTTTTCAGTCTGGTTGGCGTTCTCATTTCACTCCGTTCGGTCGCGCGCGTGGTGCACTTTACGGAGGCGGGGATGGCTTACACGCAGCTCGGCGTTTACGCCTTCTTCACCATGGTGATGTTCGGGGCGATGTATTACATCGTGCCGCGATTGGTCGGGCGGGAATGGCGTTACGCGTCGCTCATCAAGCTGCATTTCTGGGCTTCGACTTACGGGATTGGACTGATGGTTTTGATGCTCTTCGCCGGCGGGATGGTGCAGGGGTTCGATTTGAATGATCCCGCGCTGCCGTTCAGCGAGACCACGCAAACGATTCTCGCTTATCTGCGCGGTCAGACGCTCGCGAGTTTGTTGCTCGCGGTGGCGCATTTTGTTTTTGCGGCGCATTTCGGCATGATGCTTTTCGGGCTGGGTCGCACTGCGTCGATGCCCACGTTCCTTAACCCGCAGGCGGACGATGTGGGGGCGCACGTATGAAGGGTTTGCTGCCATTGATTCTCGGGATTTTCGGAACTTTCGCCTTTTCCTGGGCGGGTTTGACCTTGATTCCCAATGCGCAAATCGGGCATCTCGATCCGCAAACCGACGAGGAAGGTCTCGACGCTTACCCCGCGCCGAAGTCCGGTCTGGCGGTCCGCGGTCAACAGGTCTATGCGGCCAACGGTTGTGTCTATTGCCACAGCCAGCAGGTGCGCGCCGACTATGCCGGCTCCGATATCGAGCGGAAGTGGGGCGAGCGACGCAGCGCGCCCCGTGATTATCTTTTTGAGCGGCCAGTGTTGTTAGGCAAGAGCCGGCTCGGTCCGGATTTGGCGAATATTGGCAAGCGTTCCGCGGTGGAAGAGCCGGAAGCGGCTGCGGCTCCCGCGGCAGCTCAGCCGGCGCCCGCTGGCGCTGGCGCTTCTGCTCAGCCGACCGCAAATGCGAGTGCTCCAGCGACCGACGTCCGGCCTGAGGGCGGGCCGGCTCCGGCGCCGGGCGCCCCTCCCGCTGCTTCGCCCGCTCCGGTTGCGGCTGTGGCGGCGGCAGCTCCAAACACTGCCGCTCCCGTGACGACGGTGAATGGCGAGCCGGCGCTTTATTCCACCGCCTGGCATCATCGGCACCTTTACGATCCGCGCAGTTTCGTGAAGCACTCGAACATGCCCGCCTACCGATTCCTCTATGAGAAGCGCCGGATCGGTGGCGAGCCCTCGGCCGATGCGCTCCAGCTCACGGGCGACGACGCGCCGCTTGAAGGCTGGGAAATTGTTCCCACTTACGAGGCGAAGAGCCTGGTCGCGTATCTCATGTCGCTCGATCAATCGCATCCTTTGAAAGAGGTCAAGAACACGACGGTCGCCGCCCCGGCCGCGTCGCCTGCCGCCGCGCCTCCTACGGAAGGAGCCGCGAAATGAACGAGCGGACACCTTCGCCAGAACGGCGGCCACGGCAGGGCATGGATTACAGTGAGACGGAGGACGTGCAGCAGGTGCACGCCGCGATTCAGCGCGAGAAGCGCGAGCCGCGCGTCGGGCTGGAGCCGCTTTCCATTTGGTTGATTGCGGTTTACGGACTCGCGGTTTTCTTCGGCGGCGCTTATCTCGGACGCTTTGCCGGAAACTTCAGCGGGGACGGACTCGATCCGTTAGGCGGCGCGCCGCGGGTGGCGAAAGCCGGCAGCAGCGTGGGTGGGGCGGAGGTCGCCCAGCTTGGGCCGGTCGACCGCGGGAAGAAAATCTTCTCGGCCAATTGCGCGGTTTGCCATCAACCCAGTGGCCTCGGCGCCGCGGGTCAGGGTTACCCACCGCTGGCCGGCTCGGAGTGGGTGGTCGGGAGCACGAAGCGTCTCGGCATGATTTTGCTGAAAGGCCTGGAAGGTCCCATCACGGTGAAAGGCCAGCAATACGGCACGGCTGTAATGCAGCCGTGGGAGAAGACTTTGACGGATGCGAAAATTGCCGACGTGCTCACGTACATCCGGCAGGAGTGGGGCAATACCGCAGGCCCAGTAACCGCGGAAGGCATAGCCGCCTTGCGCAAAGAAATGGCCGGACATACCGGCTCTTTCCATGCCGACGATCTGAACGCGATCCCAGCCGACGCCATGCTTGCCGGCGGCGAAGCCGCTGCGGCTCCCGCGGGCGCACCACCTGCAGGCGGAGCCAGTCCGGCTCCGGCAGGAGCCACGCCGCCGAAACCGTAGTCTTTTAAACCTGGCGTCTTTGCAGGAGATAGCAGGGGAGGACATTTTTTTTCCCATGATTCAGCACAAGGATCTCGACGACCCGCAGGTGCGCGAAGTGATCGTGATCGGCGGTGGCATTGGCGGACTTTCGGCTGCGATCTATCTCGGACGCGCGCAACGCGACACGCTCGTGATTGATTCCGGCCACTCGATGGCGCGTTGGGAACCTGATGTGCAGAATTATCTGGGCTTCGCGGACGGGGTTTCCGGTGAGGCGCTTCTCGCGGAGGGCCGCAAACAAGCGGAGCGGTATGAGGTCCGCTTCGCGGAAGATAAAATTGAATCGATCAGTTTCACGGCGGACGTGTTTACGCTGGGAGGAAAGCAGGGAAGCTATCGGTCGAAACGTCTCCTGCTGGCGACGGGCATCTTTCATCTGCCGCCGGAAATTCCGGGCGTGAAGGAGTGCCTCGGGCACAGCATGTTTTTTTGCAAGGATTGCGATGGCTATCGCGTGCGCGGAAAGCGGATCGCGATCTGCGGCGCGAACAATGAAGCGGTCGAGTATGCGCTCGGAATATTGCACTACTCGCCCTGCGTCATCATCGTTACGAACGGTGAAACTCCGCGCTGGAGCGAACAGCATGCGAAATGGGTGGAGGAATATGCGATCCCGGTGCACGAAGGCCGGATCCTGGATGTCGAACGTCGCGACCGGCAAATTCTTGCATTGCGCTTCGGGCCGGATGATTGCGTGAAAATTGACTACATTTTCACCTCGCGCGGCGATGTTTTTCACACCGATCTCGCGGAGCAGCTCGGCGCCGAACTGGATGAGGACGGTCAGATCAAAGTGGACCAATGCATGCGCACCACGGTGCCGCGGCTCTACGCGGCCGGTTGTGTGACACCCGCGAATTGTCAGATGATCATCGCGGCGGGGCAGGGAGCGGCCGCGGCGCAGGCCATCAACCGCGATCTCTTCGAGGAAAACCTGGCGTCGCACTCGCTGCGCCGCTTTCGCGAAGTGCAACTGAAGGAAGAGGAAACGACGCCAGAAAGAGCGTGATGGAGTCTCAATCGTGGCGCGAATCGTATCTTTGGTGTTGCCGTCAATTTGCTGCTTTCCTCTTGAAATCTTTGCCGTGATATTCAGGTTCAGTTTTCCCAAATATGGACGCTTCCACTGACCTCACCGCGCACTCGCACGCCGCCCATGATCCGCATCATCAGGGCGACGATCACGACGATCACGAGCTGGGGTTCTGGCGGAAATACGTCTTCTCAACCGATCACAAGGTGATCGGGATTCAGTACGCGATTACCGGGCTCATCTTCCTCTTTCTCGGTTTCTCCCTCATGATGATGATGCGCTGGCAGTTGGCGTATCCGGGGAAGGCGCTCCCGATCGTGGGCGATCTGCTGGGGAACGTCTTCGGCGACCAGATGAAGGACGGCGTCATGACGCCGGATTTCTATAACTCGTTAGGGGCGATGCACGGCACGATCATGATTTTCCT
>JBDSNB010000120.1:0-34056 GCA_039915555.1 Chthoniobacterales bacterium
TGATTTGAAGAGCAACCCGCAATGCAAGCTGAGGCGAAGAATCTTGATTCATCAGCTCGCGCCGGCCTACGGGAATGACCGCGAGGCGCTCTATGACCGCCTCGAAGCACTGGGTGCCTTTCCGCCGGTGGGCGACGCGTGGAGCGTGACTGCAAAGCCCTGCGATAACAAACCGGCTGATGTTTCTGCGCAGAACGCCTCAGAGAAGCTAAAGAAAAGGGACACGGCGGACATTCGCGCTTCGCGCGTGAACGTTATTACAGCGGACATTTCTCGCGACCTGCGCAAAGCGCGTGCCAGAAGCTTCGACGGCAGGTGACAAAATCCTCCTCGCAGAACAACGTTTTTGTAAGAGTCGGTCGCTGGCGGGTGGAGAGTGCGCAGTGGCATATTGCCGCCGATGATCAGGAACAACCAAGCCGCAGGTAGTCGCGGTCAATTCACTACCGCCGAAGTTGCGCCGGCTGGCGCGCAGCAAGCTGACGCTGAGTTTTGGGCGATGCCGTCGCCCGGTCACACGCTGCAGGGTCTGCGTCGTGGCGCTCTTTATTGTCTCTGGCGAGACGGTGAGATTGAGACGGTATCCGTCAGGCGCAAAGGCCACACTCGTGGTCGTCGTTTGATCGTTGCGGAGTCCCTTCGCAATTTTTTGCGGCGGCTGCGCGAGGAACAGAACGGGCCGAAGGAAACCGCGAAATGAAAAGGTGTTTCGTGCTTTGCTGGTCATTCTCGCAACGGGCTTTTGATGTTGACTAGCTTGAAGATGTTCTTTCTCAGAACTTCGATGTGTTTCGCCGACACTGCGGCGCTGATTACATTCCGCTAGGGGTGTTCCAATCGCGCGAGGAGGCAAGCGCTGCGCAGGAGAAATTTGAGAAGTGGCTGCCGGACCGCAAGGAGGGCGATGAGCGCGCTTGAGGGGGCAAAGAAAAAGCTCGTGATTTCCGATCTCTGGCACCTGCGCGGCTGGCGTGGGAAGCCAGCGCGTTCGTGTCGCGTGCCGTATCGCGAGGATCGTTCGCCGAGCGGCAGCGTCCTTGCAGATGGCCGCCTGTTTCACGACTTTGGGAGCGGTGAGACCTTTGATGGACCGGGATTGCTGGCGCGGGTGGAGGAGCTGACGACCGCCGACGCTTGCCGCTTGTTCATTCAACTGGCTGGCGGTGCGCCGGCGGCTCCGACACCAAGGCGGATGCCGCAAGAGCTCCAAAAGACGCGGCCGGAAATCGAATTGCCACCGATGGATTCGCCGACGCCTGAGGAACTGCGGAAACTTGCCGGGCTCCGCGCGGTGAGCATCGAAGCGTGCGAGGCGGCGGTAGCGAGAAAGCAGCTTTTCTGCGCGACCTGGAGCGGCCGGCACTGCTGGATCATCACGGATCGCGCGCGCCGAAACGCGCAGCTTCGGCGGCTCGATGGCGAAAAGTTTCGACGGCGCGACGGCGAGGCGGTGAAGGCACTCACGGTTCGCGGTGCGTGTGCGAGTTGGCCGGTAGGAGCATCGGACTCGGGCGAGGCAGCGCGGGTGATCCTTTGCGAAGGTGGGGGCGATTTTCTCGCAGCGTATCACTTTGCCGCGATCGAGGGCACGCTCACCGACGTGCAGCCGGTGGCGATGCTCGGCGCGGCGCAACGGCTCGCACTGGACGCGCTCCCGCATTTCGAGGGAAAGCGAGTCCGCATTTTCCCGCACCTGGACGACGCGGGGGATGGCGCGGCGCTACGCTGGGAATCGCAGTTGCGCGCGGCGGGAATCGACGCGCACTGCTACGATCTTTCCGGCCTCACGCGAGACGACGGCGAGACCGTGCAAGACCTAAACGACCTGACGCGCGTCAGTGCCGACGACTTCGAGGCAAACCGTGAGCTGTGGGCGCTCACGACTTTTTAATCGCTCATGGCTGACCGCGTTTATTCGGCAATGGAGCGTGCGAGCGGCGGAGCGACGCCTAACGAGACCGACAGCGCATCGGATGCGCGCCTGCCCGATTTCCCTGCGAACTGTCTGCCGGAGATTCTCGAACGCCAGGCGCGCGGCATCAGCGGCTTGTGCGGTGTGCCGATCGCAATGAGCGCACCGATGGTTTTGGCGACTGCGAGCATCAGCATCGGGAAGGGACTATGTGTGCGCAGCCTGCCGGGAAAGGTGACGCCGGCAAATCTCTACGTGCTCATTTGCAAAACGAGCGGGAGCGGCGGCACTCTCACGTTCAAACACGCGACCGCTCCGCTTGTTGGAATGCAGCAAACTTTGCGGCGCGAATTCGAGCAGAAAGCGAAATCTCGCATCGACGCCGAGCACGCGGCCATTTCTTCGCAGATCGAAGAGTTGAAACGTAAATGTAAGCGCGCGGAAGCTGAGGAGCGCGAGCAGATCGTGGAGGAACTGACGCAGCTCAACGAAAAGCTGACGGAGATCGAGAAACGTGTGGGCGCTCTGCTTTACGTGACGGACGTTACGCCAGAAAAACTGGCCGAGATGCTGGCCGAGCAGAGCGAAACGCTGGCGCACATCGACAGCGATGCGGCTGATGCTCTCGGGATCATTACCGGCACTCGCTATGGCGACGGCAAGCACACACAGGAAACCGTCTGGCTCAAAAGTTACAGCGGCGAGGCAACGGTGATTTTCCGAAAGAATGGGAAGCCGTTGCACCTGACCGCGCCTTGCATGGCGGTTCTCTTCGTCGCCACTCCTGATAAGGTGCAGGAGTTGTTTCGCACGCCTCGCCTAACAAGTGGCGGCCTGTTGCCGCGTTTTCTGGTATGCGATCCGGGAGCGCGCCCCGTCCCGCTGGACGCGAGCGCGGCGGAAACCGCACATACGCTGACGAGCGATGTGTCACAACCCTACGAATCGGCCGTCTTCGCCGCGATTCACCGCTACCGCTTTTGCGACGCTGACGATCCTGACGAAATCGACTTCACGCCGGCAGCGCGTCGCTTGATCGTCGAGGACTGGAATCGCTTCTGCAAGGTGAGCAATGGCACGGAGGATTCACCGTTTGAAGCGCGCCACACGGAAAATGCGATCCGTCTCGCGCTGGTGCTCCACGTTTACAAGCACGTCGAGATGACGCGAAGCGGGGAGGCAATCTACAACGCCAGAATGCGCGCCCACGAGCATCCTGTGGACGAGCAGACCGCGCGCGACGCGCTTCGCATCCGCGATTGGTTCACGCTACACCAAGAGGCATTGCGCACGCCCCAGCGCGCAGCAGCAGATGATGACGCCTGGGACAAGACTGAGGCGATGCTGCGCGATCGCGCGCCAGCATTCGGAATCACAGTGCGCGATCTTTACAACGGCCGCCGCGTCTGTCGCGATGCCGACGCTTCCGTGCGTCTGCTTTCGCTTTGGGTGAGCGAAGGGCGACTCACAGCATTCGAGCGGAAGCCAGAGGGAGCTGGTCGTCCGACGACCGCTTACCGGCTCGCCAGAGTCGGCCGCGGCTGAATTGCGCGTGCGCTTGTGCGCGAGTCGAACGGAAGCAGAATTGCTGCGTCAACAAAGGCGCGAACGTGCAACGAGTGTCAGAGCGGGGATTGTGCAATTGTGCTAATTCTGCGGAGAGGATTCACGCGCGGTCGAAAAATTTCACCATTGGTTCAGAGCGCAGAACAACGGAAACGACGTGGAGGCGCAACGCCGCGCCGACAGACAATAGATACGGTTTGATGAAAGGGAATGCGGTGAAAGATCGACCTGCACGTCGTCACCGCGATTCTTGGAACGCCATAGACATAGCGCGCCTTAAGAAACGCGAAGATATTCGGCCGGATTGCCTCGCGTCTCGGGAAACCGATTTCGCCGGCCAGAAACTTTCTGGCAATAGGGAGAGCAAATTGTCCGCGACCGTCTAAAACATCTGCTACATCGGTGACGGATTATGACTCGGAGCGTGTTTTGTTATGACTCGCTGACGCAATCTGCATGTAACTCTCTCAGTGAGAGTTAGATGGTGGCTGGGGAGGGAATTGAACCCCCGACACGTGGATTTTCAGTCCACTGCTCTACCAACTGAGCTACCCAGCCGCTGAAGAGGCCTCCGCGAGACCCGCGCCGGGCGGGCGCGTGAAGGCCGCGTCACTATGCAAAATTCCAGCGGAGGGGCAAGAGGGAACGCGTGGGTTGCTGCATTGGTTGAGGGAATTCACTGCGTGCAGTCAATCGTATGACGGGAGTTAATCTCACGACCATCATGAAACTTCGGGTCGATCTTGGCCATGCGTCCTCCCGGTATCAGAACACGACGTTTCGCAATCTTCAGTGCAAGCGCATCCAGTGCGACGAAATCTGGTCGCTCATCGGCGCGAAGGAAAAGAATTGCACGGCAGAAATGAAAGCGAACGGGTTTGGCTACGTATGGAATGAATTGCAATCGACGCGGACTACAATCTCGTCCCGTGCTGGTTCATCGGGAGCGTCACGCCGGTTGGGCGTTTCACTTTCTTTCCTTTGGCGCATCGATTTCACCTTACCAGCGATGGTCACAGGGCGTATTTCCACGCCGTTGAGAATGTGTTCGGAACGGAGATCGACTTCGCAGTGCTCTAAATCTATGGTGCTACGCCAGAGGGCGTTGAAGTGCGATACAGCCCCGCTGTGTGTATGGGAGCACGCCAGTGCTGTCATGACCGGCAAACCTGATCACGCCCATATCTCGGCCAGCTACGTTTAGGGGTAGAACCTCGCGATGCGCATGTCTATGCGCCGGTTCACGCGCCTGACGAACGGATTTCCAAAAAGGTCGAAAAATTTAGAGGCGGCAGTTGCACTGCATTACATGCGCTACAATTTTTGCCGGATTCACCAGACCTTGCGCGTCACGCATGCGATGGAATGGCGCGCGTTCCGACCACGTTTGGAGCTTCGACGAAATAGTCGGGCTCTTGGATCAGACGCGACTAGGGATAGCAGGTTCGCCGCTTCCGTTCGGAACGGTGATGGCTTTTTCTTCTTTTGCCTCGAACAGCCTTTTCGATTCCATGTCCGCAAGGGTCGTGTTGATCGCGCTACGACACAGAAGGAATAGATCCATTGCTTCGTCGGCGTTTAACACATCTTCCGGGTGCATAAGCGGATTGCGATGAAGGCGACGAATTTGGTCGATGAGGAACACCACATCGTCTGAAGCCTTCTCTTTTTTCAGAACATCCACGTAAGCCCCTAAATCCCGCTTGGGGGGCTTTGCGCCAGTTTTTCGAACAATATAATCCACTACGACAGCCTCTAGCGATCTGATGATGTGGAATCCAGAGGAAGTCGGCAGATTGAAGGCCAAGCATCGACCCGCCGCTTGTACGTCCGTGACGGCGATCTTCGACATGCGCGCGAGATTGGCGGCGCTAAACATTTCTTCTGCATTGTTAACCAGCTTGGCAGAGGACAATATCCCTTTGGGCGTCACACAATAGGCGGGCACAAAGGCCAGCGTGTTGCGCAAAATAATGTCAAAAGCATCTAGCGCGGCTTTCATCCCAGAAACTGCGATCTGGCCCAAGGCATCCTGAGGAGTTTCGGTCGCCCGTTTAATGTTTTGCGTGATGTGGGTGCAAAGTTCGAAGCCAGGTCCGTGACATTCGATCAATGGGACCATTGCCGGATCGTAAAGCAGGAAATTGAGGGCGATTTCCGCCTCGGTTAAATAGATGTGCGCGTCGCTCAGTTTCGTATCGCCGGTCAGCACGTTCAGCCGCCGGACGTTCCCGCCGATAGCATAGAATCCCCAGAGGTTTACTGAGTCCACGCCGGACTTTATGCCGAAATAAATCCAGTCGCCAGCAGGCAGATTAGGGCCGGAGGGCTTCATCTTCCTCCTTCCCGCGAAACTGTACCGCTACGCGGCGGGCGCTTCCGTTGCGCGCGGGCGTGGGCTACGGTCGGGCTGAGATGAAGATTTTTCTGTGCGCACTGGGGTTGTCGATCAATGTCACGGTTATGGGAGCGACAGGAAGTGCGCCGGCGTTTGATGCAAAATCGGCGGAGCGTTTTGCGGAGCTCGCGCTGGCGTGTGTGGCGAAGGAGTATCCGAACAAGATCAGCCACGTTCTGAACAGTGCGGCCGATGTGAAACCGCCCGGCGAGCTGACGCCCGCATTTTATGGTTGCTACGATTGGCATTCTTCGGTGCATGGCCATTGGCTGCTGGCGCGGCTGGCGCGCAAATTTCCCGATGCGCCTTTTGCGGAGGCGGCGCGCGCGGCATTGCGAAAAAGTCTAACGAAAGAAAACCTGGAAACGGAAGCCGCCTATCTGCGCGGCACGGGGCGGGCGAGTTTTGAACGCCCGTATGGCCTGGCGTGGCTCTTGCAGTTGCTCGCGGAGTTGCGCGAGTGGGATGATGCGGAAACGCGCGAGATGCTGGCCAATTTGCAGCCCTTGGAAGAGGTGGCGCTGGAACGACTGACGACCTGGTTGCCGAAGCTCTCGCATCCGGTGCGAATCGGCGAGCACGCGCAGAGCGCGTTCGCGCTTGGATTGATGCTCGATTACGCGCGGGCAGCCGGGAACGAGAGCTTCGCGAAATTGCTGACCGAGAAGGCGCGTCAGTTCTATCTCGCGGATAAGAATGCGCCCCTGGCGTACGAGCCTTCAGGGGAGGATTTCCTGTCGCCGGTGCTGGGGGAGGCTGACGTGATGCGACGTGTATTGCCGCCGGCGGAATTTGCGAAGTGGCTGAAAGATTTTCTGCCGCAGTTGCCCGTAAAAGCGGATGCGGGCTGGCTGCCGGTGGCGGTTTCGCCCGACCCGAGCGATCCGAAACTCGCGCATCTGGACGGTTTAAATTTGAGCCGTGCCTGGATGCTGGAGGGGATTCGATCGGGCCTGCCGCCAGACGATGCGCGGCGACCGGCCTTGGCCACGGCAGCGAAGGCGCATCGCGACGCGGGACTGGCGGCGGTGACGGGAGAGCATTACGAGGGCGGACATTGGTTGGGCAGCTTTGCCGTTTATCTGGTGAGCGAACGCGGACTTTCGAGCGGCAAAACGCGCTGAGAGATGATCCACGTTCTCGATACGCGACAGCTCGGTCGGCGCGGGATCATCGCGGCGACGGCGTTGGAGACGGAAGACGGGATCGCTCTTTTCGATACGGGGCCGGAGTCCACTTTCGAAAACATCCGCGCGGAATTAGCGATGGTAGGGGCGCGGGTGGAAGACGTGCGGCATGTTTTTCTCAGCCACATTCATTTCGATCACGCGGGCGCGGCCTGGCGTTTTGCGGAAACGGGCGCGCGCGTCTATGTGCATCCTCGCGGGGCGCCGCATCTGATCGATCCGACGCGGCTGCTGGAATCCGCGACGCGAATTTTCGGCGACGAAATGGAGAGATTATGGGGCCGGATCGCGGCTGTGCCGGAGGAGCGCGTGCGGGTCTTGCAGGACGGCGAGGTGGTGCGGTTGGGCGGACTGGAGATTGAGGCGCTGGAAACGCCGGGACATGCGAGTCATCACCACGTCTATCATTGGGAGGGGAACGTTTTCGGAGGCGACATCGCAGGGGTGCGAATCGGTGGTGGGCCGCTGATTCCGCCTTTTGTGCCGCCGGAGTTACACGTTGAAGCGTGGCTGGAGTCGATCGCGAAAATCCGCGGGCTGAAACCGGCGCGACTGTATTTGCCCCATTTCGGTTTGGTGCCGGGTTCGATCGATGCGCATCTCGACGAGCTGGCGGAACGGCTGCGGCGTTGGTCGGATTGGTTTCGCGAACGGATGGAGGCGGCGGAAGATGAGGCGGATTTGGTCCCGGCGTTTGCCAGATATGAGGCGGAGGATTTAATCGCCGGCGGCGCGATGCAGTCCGAGGTGGCCGATTACGAAACCGCCGATCCGAGCTACATGGCGGTGACGGCGGCGCTGCGCTACTGGCGGAAGCAATTCGCGCTTTAGCGTTGCGATCGAATCAATACTCCGACTCGCGCTCGGCGGGGCCGTCTTCCGGGAGGGGCTTGGTCAAATCTTCATGCATGTGGCCGGAGCGCTTGAGACGGTTTTGCCGCAGGAGTGGCGCGGTCGGCGGCTCAGGCGGCGGAGTCGGAGCCACGGGCGGCGGAGCAGGCGCGGGCGGGGCGGAGTCGTCGGGTACCTGCTGAAGTTTGGAGCGCTTCTTCTGATTGCGGGAGGGCTTCAGTCGAAAATTCGGAGGGAGTTTCGCTTCGTTCGAGGAAGGAGTGGGGTCGGGTGTATTCACGGGTCGTGGTGGCGGAAGAACTATGGTTGGCGAACGCGGCTTTGTAAATTCTCTCGCGTGTGGACTTGCAACCGTTTCATAGGGGAGCGGCGTATGGCAAGAGATGTTCCGAAAGTGCGCGTTGCTTTTCCGCCCGTTGTTTTGCCTTGGGCTGTGGGTTTTCCTTGCGACGGCCGGAGCGGTGTGCGCCGAGAATGGGCTCGCGAATTCCAAGGTGACGTTGCGCTTGCCCAGCGGTCCAGTGCACGCAGAGGTTTTCGAGCCGGTGGATCGTAGGAATCGGCCTGTCGTACTCGTGCTGCACGGTGCGGGTGGAACGCTGCTGGATGGATCGGAGATGCGGCGAGTGGCTCGCCATTTGGCGGCGGAAGGGAACGCGGTTTACGTGCTGCATTACTTCGAGCGCACGGGCACGGTGTTCGCGCTCAATTCTTCGATGAAGCGGCATTTTCGGACCTGGCTGCAAACTGTGCGGGAAGCGATTCCCGCGATCCAGGGACTTCGCGCCGACCGGTCGCCAGTGGGATTGTATGGCTATTCGCTCGGCGGTTTTCTGGCCCTGTTTGCGGCTTCGGATAATCCGCGGGTGGCGGCGGTGGTGGAGCATGCGGGCGGGGTGTGGGACGGCAAGATGGATCGCATCGGTCGGATGCCGGCTGTTTTGATGGTGCACGGTGAGCGCGATGCGCGGGTGCCGTTTGCGCAATATGCGAAACCGCTGGTGAGGGTCTTGCGGAAGCGGGCCGCAACGGTGGAGACGGAATTTTTTTCGGGAGAGGGCCACGTCTTTACGCCAGCGGCGATGACGAAGGTGCGGGCGGCGGCGGCAAAGTTTTTTCGGACGCGGGTAGGCGGAAGGGCGAGGGAGACTGCGGCCCGGGGGCGGGCTGGCTCCAGGGTCAGAGCGCCTGCGCGGCCTTGAGCGTTTCGTTAAATGTGTTGTAAAACTCGCGGTGCTGGGTGACGCCGCGCCGGAGGACGGGTTTGAAGTTGGCCAGGTCGCCGATGTTGATGATCTGGTCCACGCTTTGCACGAAGGCGGCCATGGGATCGTTGGTGGGATAACGATGACTCAAGAGGATGACGAAGTGCTGGCGGCGCTGCGCCCCGGCGCGCTGGGTCAGCTCGTGCAGGATCGGATTGTTCTGCAAGGTGGAGCCCTTAAAATTCTCGTGCACCACAACGACCTTGTAGCTGTAGGTGCGGAGCTTGAGGAGGACGTCTTCTTCGAAGAGGCCTAGGTGCACCTTGTAGGTCATGTCGATTAATTGCGGCACGACCAGCTTTTGATATTGCTGATGATCGACACAGACGAGCGCCGTGTTTTCGTTCTCGTCGAAGAAGGAAGGATCGGATTCGAGAGCCATGGGAAGTTATTGGAAAGCGTTCGCCGGCAGATCGAGGCGGAGGCCCGATTGCAGCTCGTTGTCGACTCCGCGGCTTTTCTGGATGAGATCGATGCCCCGGGCGATTTTCCCTTTGCGGGAGCCGAAGAGGCGGGCCGTTTCCTCGCTGATGAAATCGTTTTCGTAGGCGTCGAGAATGGATTGATCGAAGGTCATCCAGCCAAACGGCGCGCTCGCTTCGATGATTTCGTAGAAGCTGCGATGCTCGCCTTCGCCGATCGCGATGGTTTCTTTGGTGCGCAGATTGTTTCCGAGAATTTCAGTTAACAACTGCCGGCCACCGCCCACTTTGGGCGCGAGCCGCTGGCTCACGATGTAGCGGAGGGTGTCCGCGAGCCGGATGCGAAGCTGTTGTTCCTCGCCGAGCGAGAAGAGGCCGAGGATACGATTGATGGACTGGCCGGCATCGACGGTGTGCAGCGTGCTGAGGACGAGGTGACCGGTCTCGGCCGCCATGAGCGCGATCTCGACGGTGGCGCGATCGCGCATTTCGCCGACGAGAATGACTTTGGGCGCCTGGCGGAGGGCGGCGCGGAGGCCGTTCGGGTAGCTGTTGAAGTCGTGCCCGAGTTCGCGCTGGTTGAAGGTGGCCTTGATCTTCGGATGCACGAACTCGATCGGATCTTCGAGCGTGACGACGTGGACCGGTTGGGTCTCGTTAATCTCGTTCAGGATCGCGGCGAGAGTGGTCGTTTTGCCGCTGCCGGTGGCGCCGGTGAGGAGGACGAGACCATTTTTTTCTTTCGCGATTTCTCGAAAGATGGGAGGCAACTCCAGCACTTCAATGGAGGGAACGGAGCCTTCCAGCTTCCGCATGACGATGGAGAACTGGCCTTGCTGGCGAAAGATATTGACGCGGAAACGCGCTTCTTGATTGAGCGCATAACTGCAATCGCACGAACCGGCGGTGAGGTAATCGTAGATGAGCCGGCGATTGCCCTGCATGAGTGCGAGCGCGATTTGCTCGGTCTGGTAAGGCGTGAGGGCGTCGATCGAGGGATCGACGAAGACGGGTTTAAGCTCGCCGAAATCTTCCACCTGGAGTGGATGGCCGACGGAGAAATTGAGATCGGAGATGCCGTCGTAAGTCTGCAGCATCGCCGAAAGGATTTGATCGAGATCGGGGATTCTCATGGGCGCGCGGGTCTCCTTATTCGTCCGTCATATCGGCCGGAGGCTCCTTCAGGAAGGGACGGAATTTCTTCTTATCCATCGATTTGTCGTAGGCCTCCTCGGGCGAGATCCGGGTGTGCCGCAGATGGTCCATGATGGCGTCGTCGAGCGGTTGATTGCCCTTCTTCTTGCCGACCTGGATCATGCCGGGGATCTGGTGCGTCTTGGCTTCGCGCACGAGGTTCGCGATCGCCATGTCGACGACCAAGATCTCGAGGGCGGCGACGCGGCCGGGCTTGTCGATGCGTTTGAAAAGATTTTGTGCGATCACGCCTTTGAGCGATTCGGCGAGGGTGGCGCGGATCTGGTTCTGCTGATTGGTGGGGAAAACGTCGATGATACGATCGACCGCCTTCGAAGCGCTCGAAGTGTGCAGAGTCCCAAAGACAAGGTGACCCGTGGCCGCGGCGGTGAGGGCCAGCTCGATGGTCTCCAGATCGCGTAATTCGCCGACGAGGAGGATATCCGGATCTTCACGCAAAGCTCCGCGAAGCGCGGCGGCGAACGAGCGGGTATGCACGCCCACCTCGCGATGCTGCACGAGGCAATTCTGGCTGCGGTGCACAAACTCGATCGGATCCTCGACCGTGATGATGTGATCGTGCCGCTGCAGGTTCGCGTAATCCATCATCGCCGCGAGCGTGGTGGACTTACCGGAACCGGTCGGGCCGGTGACGAGAATGAGGCCTTTTTTGAGGAGCGGAAATTTCTTTAGCACCGGCGGCAGCCCGAGCTGCTCGCAGGTGAGGACGTTCGACGGAATGAGGCGGAAGACGGCAGAAATGCCGTATTTTTGTTGAAAGAAATTGCAGCGGTAACGAGCCACGTTTGGCACTTCGTAGCCGAAATCGACGTCCGAGGTTTCCTCGAAGAGTTTGATTTTCCCTTCCGGCGCGATCTCGTAGACCATCGCTTTCAGGTCGTCGTTTTGCAGGGGCGGAAAGTCGACTCGCACGAGCTCGCCGTTGATGCGGAGCATCGGGGCGTTGTTGGTGGAAAGGTGAAGGTCCGAGGCCTTTTGCTCGGACATTAGTTTGAAGAAGGAGTCGATCCGAGCCATGGGAGTTCGACCCATGGAGTAGCTAAATCAGTGCCACGCCCGGCGCGGATTGACGAGGACCGGCGGACGACCGCTTGGAGGAGGCTCAGCGGCCCGCGTTTCGTCCTGCGTCCAAAACGCTGCGCACCTGCGCGAGCAGTTTTTCGCCGGTGTAGGGCTTCGGGATGAATCCGCGCAAGCCTTGCGAAAGCATCGTGCCCAATTTTGTCTGCTCGGCGAAGCCGCTGCTGAGGACGACGTTCACGGAAGGATTCAGGGTGCGGAGTTCGTCGAAGACTACGTCGCCGTCCATTACCGGAAGGAAAAAATCGAGGATCACCAGGCCAATTCGTTTTCCCATTTCTTGGTAGATGCGCAGCGCTTCGAAACCGTCTTTAGCCAGAATCACGCGATAGCCTTCGTCGGTTAACATGACGCCGGCGAGTTCCAGGATCTCCGCTTCGTCATCCACCAGAAGGATCAGCTCGCGAGTCCCATCAGGATTCAATATTTCGATCTCGTCCTCCGTTTCCGCGGGTTCGGGACGATCGAGCGGCAGCGGTGGCGGCGGGGGCGGAGTTTGATGACTGGACGCCTGAGCGACGGCTTTACTCACAGCCGCGAGCGACGGATTGAGGGACGGGACGACGGTGAAAGGCGCCGGGCGACTTGTTGCCCCGGGGCTTTTGTTAATGCTGCTGGAGAGAATCGACGAGGTCACGCGATCGAAAAGCGCCTGCGCGGTTTTCGCGGCCATCTCGACGCGATCGCTGAGGACGTCGATATAGTTATGCTGACCCTTGTGTTGCTTGGCCAGATCCGCGTAACGCGAGATCTGCTGCAACATCGAGTTAAGCTCGGTCGAGGTGGTGGCAATCCACTTTAGATCTTCGTGATCGAGCATAAGTCAGCGGGGGTTCACTCCCGACTCTGTCGCAACCGCTGGCCGGATACAACTCACGAATTCAGCCAGCGGGGGAAGGGGACGAGCGAAGGAAATGAGACGCGTTTCGCTTAAGCACGCTTTATACCAGCGACAACTCGCAGTCACCGCGCCCGGACCTCGACAGTTTTGCTGGCCAAGGACGAGGCGAACGACGAGTCTGCCGTGATGTCCACGGCAAACTCCAGCTTCCGGAATGGCCTTTATGCCGGGTTGCTCGTCGCGGTCGCCCTCGGCGTTTACCTTATGCAACTTTGGGGCTCGGAGCATCAGGTGCGGCTGCATACCGCCCACCTCATCGCTGCCTTGGAGACGAAAGATTGGGCGGCCGCCAAAGAATTCATCGACCCGGCGTACATCGATCAATGGGGGCACGATCGCGCTTTGCTCATGAGCCGGCTCCAGCAGATCCTGCCTTACGCGCGGCACCTTCAGATCGAACCTCGCGAGGTCATAGTGCGCACCGCGGAGGGGATCGGCGAATGGCGGGCCCGCGTCACGGTGGAAGCCGATCCGAACGAAGTCACCGCGCTCATCAAGGAACGCGTCAATCCGCTGAAAGAGCCCTTCGAGTTAAAATGGCAACAGCGCTCGAAAAAGCCGTGGGATTGGAAGTTGGCGCGCGCCAGCAATTCCGCCCTGGAACTGCCCAGTGGCGGATTCTGACCCGCGGCTCCGTTACTTGCCCAGCGCAGTCCGCAGTTCCACGCGGGCCGCTTCCACTTCGCGCGGCGCGGCGTGGCACAGGAGCAGACCCCGCAGTCGATCGCCCTGATAATAGCGGGCCACAAACTTCTTCTTGGCATGCGTGCCCTCGAGCTCGACGCGCGTCGGCTGGATGCTGAAATCGCCCACGAAATCGAGTTTCAAATCGAACATCTCCGTCCAGAAATACGGGATCTGCTCATAGCGGATCCGCTTCTTGCCCGTGATGTTGGAACCGGCCACCAAGCCCTGCTCCCGCGCATTTTCCCAATGCGTCTGCCGCCGCACTCCGCCCATCAGCCGGTCAGGATAAAATGCCAGATCGCCCACCGCGTAGATGCCCTTCTCTTCCGTCTCGAGGTATTCCGTCACGGGCGAACCGTGCGGCCCGGAAAGCGGCGTGTTCCGCACCAGTTCCAAGTTCGGCTCCGCGCCGCAAGCCACGATCGCCACCCCCGCCGCCACCCGATCTCCGCTTTTCGTCTGGATATTACGCAGGACGGTTTTGCCTTCGAAGCCGTTCAAACTCTGACCCATCAAGAGCGTCACACCATGCTTCGCAAAATAGCCCGTAATCCAGGCGCCAGTTTCAGGATCGAGATAACGATTCAGCAAATTCTGATGCCGATGCATCATGCTGACCTTGAATTTCAAATGCCGCAGGCTCGCCGCCACTTCACACGCGAGCAGGCCGCCACCGATTACCACCACCGTTTTCTCCAGGCTCGCCATCTCGCGCAAAGCGAGCGCGTCGCGCGTCGTGCGGAGATAAATGACATTCCCGAGGTTCGTGCCCGCCACTGGTGGGCGGACCGGCCGGCTGCCCATCGCCAGACAGGCTTTGTTAAATTCAATCGTCTCGCCGTTGCCCAAGACCGCCAGGCGGCGGTCGATGTTCAACTGCGTCACCATCGCCCCGAGGCGCGTCTCGATTTTGTGACTCTTGTACCAGGCGGCCTCGAAATGCGGCAGCTTCTTCTCATTTGGCGCCTTCTCGCGGAGAAAACTCTTCGAGAGCATCCAGCGCTGGTAAGGCAGGCGGTTTTCGGAACCGACGAGGGTCACGCTCCCCCGTTTGTCATACTTCCGGATGCTTTCGCAGACACTGCCTCCGGCAACTCCGCCACCAATAATAAGGTAATCGCGCTGAATCATAAACGAGCGATGAGGATAAGCGGTCGGCGCGCGCTTGCGAGGGTAAAGTTTTCCGGCGCCTAGCCCAGCACCGCGCGACAGATGATAACCGACGCCGCCACGCCCACGAAGTCGCCCACCAAACCGGCCGGAATCGCATGCCGTGTCCGTTTGATCCCGACCGATCCGAAGTAAACCGCCACCACGTAAAACGTCGTTTCCGTGCTTCCGTAAATCGTCGCGGCCATGAAGCTTACCAGGCTATCGCCCCCGAAGCGTTGCACCACATCGGTGAGCAGGGCGAGCGTCGCGCCGCCACTCAGCGGGCGCATCAACGCCAGCGGCAGCAAATCGGGCGGAAAGTTCAGCGGCGCCAGAATTGGCGCGAGGGCGCGCGTCAGCAGATCCACGCCACCCGCGCCTTTGAACATATTGATCGCGACCAGCATCGTGACCAGGAACGGGATGATGCGCAGGACCACGCCGAAACCCTCCTTCGCGCCTTCCACAAATTCGTCATACACCTTCAGCCCGCGCGAGAGCGCGTAGAGCGGGAAGAAGCTGAGCAGGAACGGAATCGCCAGGATGGAGAGCGCGTTAACCGAACGGACGAAAGCGCTTTGCTCCGCCGCGGCAGCGGCGAGCGGCAGACCGAAGAGCGAAGGAAAAACCATCCGCACGAAGAGGGTGAGGAAAAAAAGCGCGAGGAGAAGGAGTAGCCCGGTCGACCAAAGAGGCGGGCGTCGCAGCTCCACGGATGCGATCGTTTCAATCTCTGCTTTCGGCGCGGCCGCCGCCTCGGACTCCGCGGCTGCTTTCTCCGCGGCGGTGAAAGCCGGCACGCTAAACATCGGAAGCTTTTCGAAAAGCTTTACCGCCACGAGGGCAGCGGTCGCAGCGCATAAAGTGGCCAGCAGCGCCGTCCCCACGATCGCAGTCGGTCGCGTGGAACCGCCCGTGGCGAGAATCGCGATCGCCGTCGTGGGAATGAGCTGCACCGAGCTGGTGTTCAACGCCAGGAAGGTGCACATCGCGTTGCTCGCGGTGCCGGTGCGCGGGTTCAAACTTTCGAGGTCGCGCATCGCGCGCAAGCCGAGTGGGGTGGCCGCGTTGCCGAGGCCGAGCATGTTGGCCGCCATGTTCATCAGCATTGAGCCCATCGCCGGATGCTCCGGTGGCACCTCGGGAAAAAGCCGCCGCATGATCGGCCGCAAGGCGCGCGCGATGCGTTGGATCAAACCCGCGCGTTCCGCCAGTCGCATCACGCCCAGCCACATCGCCATGATGCCGATCAGCCCGAGCGCGATCGTGACCGCGGTCTTTGCGCCATCGAAGGCGCCATCGGTCACGTCCTTCAAGCGGTCGTTCCATCCGCCGATCGTCACCGCGAGGAGGACGAGCGCGAGCCAGATGTAATTCAGCACGGCTCTCTATAGCAGCGGCTCTCGGACGCGGGAAAGCGAATTGTCCGGTGGCTCACGTGAAGATGAGAGCTTCCCCCTACAATCCCGAAGGCAGCCGCGGAGAAGAAATCAGCTTCTCAAATTCCTCCCAGCGTTTCTCCGGATGTTCCGCCGTCCCGCCATGCTTCTCGATGTAAGCGCGCACCAAATCTTCGCCCAGATTGTAGTTGATCACGTAGCTCCGGTATTGATCCACGAAACGCATCCGCTGTTCCGCGCGCTTCGCGTCCATGAGCGCATATTTTTCCAGCCACGCCTGCGCCGCTGCGGCATCGATCTCGCCATTCAAATATCGGCGGGCCGACTCGTTTCCCGCATAAGCCAGCTCCTGCGTCATCGCCTGCACGGCGTAATATTCGTCCACCCGTTTCGGATCGAGCCCCGCTGCGGGGAAGAGAACTTTCTTTTCAAACTCCAAACGCTCGGCCGGCTTGAACGCGACCTCCTTGCCGAAATTCGCGGTGCCTTCCGCGATCAGCGATTGCGGAGAAAAAAGCGGATAGACCGAAAACTCCACCCAACCGCGATCGCGCATGAGATTCTTCTCCAGGAGCACATTGTAAACGTGATGGCCGGGATACCCCTCATGCGCCGCCAGGTCCACCGCGCGATCGATATAAGCCGGCAGGTCGGTGTTCACCTGGATGAGGCTGCGAAAATCGCCCTGGTACCAGTTGTAACCGCCCCACGATTTCCCGGTCACGTATTCCACCGTGAAGCTTTCGTTAGACGGCAACTTGATGTGCGCCAGCGTCCGTTCCCGGCATTCCTTGATCGCGAGCTGGAAAACTGCGTCCAGCTTTTCGCGCGGAATCACGAACGCCTTCCGCCATTCCTCGTAGCGTTGCGCAATCGGTCCCTCGCCCGGCAGCTTCGCTTCCAATTGATCGAGCACGGTCTGGAAATGAGACTCCGGTTTCGTGGGCGCGACCGCGTCGTAGAGCGAGCGTGATTCTTCGTCAAACTTGAGCCGCTCGCCCTTCACGATGCGCACCCGGGCTTCGAGCGCCGCGAGTTGTTTCGTTAAATAATCCAGCCGCAATCGCTCAATCTCCTCCGCCGGCACCGGCAGCTGCGTCAACTTGGAATACAATCCCTTCGTCTCTTCCCGGATCGTTTCGAGCGGCTTCTTCTCTTTCTCCGCCGCCGTTTTCCATTCTGCGGGACCGTAGAAAGCGTCCACGTAATCTTTATCGTGCTGCCCCATCGCCAGGACCAACTTCACATAGGCGACCGCGATCTCGTCCACCGCCTTTTGCTTTCCCGCCGCGGTCTCGCTGTGCTCGGCCGCGATAGCACTGCCGGTTGGTTGCATCGAAATCAAAAGGAAGCCGACGAACGCGAAAACTTTCATCTCGCGATTCTAGAGCAGGCTTGCACTTGCGCGAGTGTTTCGCGTGATTTCCTGAACCCAGGCGCACCCGAAGTCGCTCGGAAAAATTACAGGGTCAGGCGCATCTCCGCTTTCGGCAGCGACCGCGCGCGCGCGTCGGCCTTGCTCGCTTCGTCGGTGCGTCCCAGGGCGCGGTATTCGTTCGCCAGGCCCGTCCAGGCCGAACGGTTCGCGGGCATCAGCCGGGTGGCTCGCTCGAAAGCCTTGCTCGCCTCGCGATGGTTGCCGCGCTTCTGATAGGCGAGTCCGAGATGTTGCCAGACCGGCCCGTAGCTCGCGTTCAGGTCTGCGCCCCGGCGCAGGCAGGTGATGGCCTGCTCCATCCGGCCGGTGGCGTAAAAGCAATAGCCGAGCTGCGATTGAATAAGGAAATCTCTCGGCGCCAGCCGCGCCGCGCGTTGCAGGGGTCCGATCGCTTCCGCCATGCGGTTGAGATTGATGAAACCAAAACCCACCGTCGCCTGGATGCTGGCGTTTTCCGGTGCGAGATCACCCGCGGTTTTCAGCGCGCCGAGCGCTTCTTTTGTATGCCCCAGCGCATTCTCCGCGCGCACCAATTGCGCCCACGCCGGCAGCGCCTTTGGCGCCAGTCTGGTGGCCTGCCGGGCGGCGGTCGCGCTCTCCGCCTTGCGTCCCAAACGCTCGTAACAGGCGCTTAAGAACATGAAATTCTGGGCTTGTTTCGGATCGAGTCGCGCGGCTTTTTGCAAGTGCGGCAGCGCGGCGGAGTAGCGTCCGTGTTCGCCTTCCGCGAGTCCTACGCCGAGATGCGCGCTCGCCAGTTGGGGTGCCAGAGCTGCACTCTTGCGAAAGGCGTTCAGCGCGTCGCCAGCTTGATTCGCCATCAGCGAGCAAGCGCCGCGGAACAAATGCGCCACCGCACTGTTCGGATAACGCTCCACCAATTTCCGCGCCGCATTCAGCCCGCTCGCCCCTTCCCCGCGGTCCAGCCTCTTCATCAGGTCTGAAGCCAACGGATCTTGCAACGCGGGATCCGTCGCCCTCCTTGCCGGCACGATCCGCGTCACGATTCTTTCCGGCGGTGGCAGTTTCCGCAGGAGGCGCTCAATATCGGGATCCTGGGCGCGGGCCGAATGAACGAGGAGAAGGCTGAAGCTGGCGAGGAACCACGAACGACGATTCATTTTTTTGGAGTGTAGCGTTTCGCGCACGTTCCTTCCATTCCGAAAGCACGGCCATCTTGCCGGGTGGAACGGTTCCTGTTAGAGCAACCCGATGGTCTCTTGTCGACTCGTTCTTCTGCGCTTCCTGCTCGGCTGCGCCCTGGCCGTGCCGAGTCTTGCCCTGGCTGCGTCCCCTGTCTGGAAAGTCACGGCTCCGAGCGGCGGCACCCTCTACCTGGGAGGTTCCATCCATGCCTTGAAGAGCAGCGATGGCGCACTTCCGCCGGCCTTCAATCTCGCGCTCGCGAAGTCGTCCCGACTCATCCTGGAATCCGATGACCCGGACAAAGCGGAATCGAAGCGCATGCAGAAAGCGGGCGAATACCCGAAAGGCGACAGCCTGAAGAACCACGTCGATCCGCGCACCTACGATTACTTGAAAAGTTTCTTTGGACTTCTCGGAATACCCGAAGCGAAGATGGCCCGGTATCGTCCCTGGATGCTCACGCTTGGGCTCTGGTCACCGGACCTGAGCGGTTTCTCGTCCGATCTCGGAGTCGAGAGTCAGCTGACGAAACGCGCTCGCGCGAAGGGCAAACCGATCAGCGGCCTCGTCAGCGCGCGCGAGCACATGGACGTTTTCGTCGGGCTCACCGACAAGCAAAGCGAAGCCGTTCTGCTTCTCACCTTCATCCCCACGGACGGAGGTCCCAAAGTAAACATGATGAGCGCGTGGCGCCGCGGCGAGATGGACGTGCTCTGGAAACAGAGTCGCGCCGCCTTTGCGGAGTATCCCGCTTTTGCCGAGCGCGTGCTCGAAGCGCGGAACCGTCGCTGGATGCCGAAGATCGAAGGTTATCTGCGCAGCGATCGCATTGCCTTTGTTGTTGTCGGCTCCGCCCATCTCGGCGGGCCGGAAGGGTTGTTGACTCTGCTGAAAAAACGAGGCTACCAACTCGAACAATTGTAGCGGTAGACAAGAACGGCTTTCCGCGACGTTACTTCTAACGCATGGGGAAACTGGTCGGCGCGGGATTCATCATCGTCACGGTCTGCACGTTGCTCCGGAGCGGTGCCAGCGCGCAGTCGACCGTGCGCGAGGCGGCGGTCATTTTCGAACTCGCCCAGAGCCATTGTGAAGCGGATGCCGGCAAGCTGTGGGGCAAGTCGCTCTGTGGTCCGATGCTGCTGGTCGATCGAGACACGCGCGCCGTCTTCGCGAATCAAGCCGATGCCGAAGGACATCTCAGTCCTGCTCACGGAATCTTCACCGGCCAGTTGCCCGCGGAAATTAATGTCGCAAACACGGCCGTCGCATGGGCCGGCATCCGGTGGACCATGCTCATCCTGCCGCTTCCCGCGGATCCCGATCTCCGTTCGCTTTTGCTCCTCCACGAAATGTGGCATCGGGTGCAGAACGAGCTGGATTTTCCCTCGACCAATACATCCAGCGACCATCTCGATACGCGCGATGGACGTTACTGGCTGCAGCTCGAATGGCGCGCCCTAGCCGCCGCGCTCCGCACTTTTGGCAGGGAACGCGAGCGGGCCGTCATCGACGCGGCCCTCTTCCGCGCGAGACGACATCAGATTTTTCCGGAAGCGGTGGCAACCGAGCGCGAACTGGAAATGAACGAAGGGCTCGCGGAGTACACCGGAGTCAAGCTCAGCGGGGCCCGCGACCTACCGCAGTTCGTGATCGCGCACCAGCTTACGGACGGACCCGCGCAGACGACCTTCGTGCGCTCCTTCGCGTACGCGACCGGCCCCGCCTATGGACTTTTGCTGGATGCGGTGGCTCCAGATTGGCGGAGGAAGCTTCGGAAAAGCGACGAGTTCAGCGAGCTTCTCTTGCGCTATTCTGGACTCGCGCTGCCGGAGAACTTCGCGCTCGAGGCCACCAAGCGCGCGGACGTTTATGCTGGAAAGCAGCTGGCTGTCGCCGAAGACGAACGAGATCTCGCGAAACAAAAGCGGGCTCTCGCGTATCGGGCACGATTGGTTGAAGGGCCGGTCCTGACGATTCCGTTGCGCAAAATGAACATGCAATTTGATCCGGGGAATCTCGTGCCTCTGGAATCGCTCGGATCCGTGTATCCAAACATTCGGATCGTGGACGAATGGGGCATTCTCACCGTGTCGCGCGGAGGTGCGCTGATGGATTCCGGTTTCACTCGCATCACCGTGACGGCGCCCACCGACTCCAAGGCCGCAACGATTGGCGGCGACGGTTGGACCCTGGAGTTGAAACCGGGCTGGTCCATCCAACGGGACGCGCGGGCTGGCGATTACATGGTCGGCGAGAAGAAGTAGGCTAGGTCTGCAGCAGCGTCGTCGCGTGCTTGAGTGCGGAATCCGTCTGCCCGCCGAGCATGCGCGCGATTTCTTCGCGACGCGCCTTACCCTGGACGGCGCGCAATTCGGAGTGGGTGCGGCCTTCCGCTACTTCCTTCGTCACGACAAAGTGCGATGACGCGCAGGCGGCGACTTGCGGAAGATGCGTGATGCAAAGCACCTGGTGTTTCTCCGCCAGCGTTCGCATTTTCGCGCCGACCGCGTTCGCGATCTCGCCGCCGACGTTGGCGTCGATTTCGTCAAACACGAGCAGCGGAATCGCGTCCTGCGCGGCAAGGGAGGATTTGATCGCCAGCATTAGGCGCGAGATTTCGCCGCTGGATGCAATGGCGCGGAGCGGCTTGAGCGGTTCGCCGGGATTCGGCGAGAAGAGCAACTCGAGCGCGTCGGTTCCGTTCGGACGTGGTTCGGCGAGGGCGGTGAGTTGCGCTTCGAATTCCGATTGGCGGAAACCGAGGTCGCGCAGGTTGGCGCGGACTGTCTCCGAAAGTTTCGGCGCGGCTTTGCGGCGCAGTTTGCGGAGCGCAGCAGCCGCGCGTGTCATCTCGCCGCGGGCCGCATCGATGGCTTTCGTCAGCCGCTCCAATTCCGCGTCGCGGCCTTCGATTTTTTGCATGCGCGCGGCGGCGCGTTCGCCGGTCGCGATCACCTCGGCGATCGAGCCGCCGTATTTGCGTTTCAACGTTTCGAAGAGGGAGACGCGCTGCTCGAGGGCGGCGAGTTGTTCGGGATCGAGGTCCAGATGTTCGACGTAGTTTGCGAGCGCGCGCGCAATTTCCGAGAGCTCGACGACCGCCGTTTCGTGGCTGGCCGCATAGTCCGCCATCCCAGGATCCAGTTTTTCCAACTCGCGCAGGAGTCGTTGGGTATCGGCCAACTGCGTGAGCACGGAATCATCCGCTTCCGCTAAACGCCCGGCGATTCCGCTCGCCAGTTCGATCAAACGTTTGCTGTTGCTCGCGAGTTTGTAACGCGCTTCGAGCTGCTCTTCTTCCACGGCCTCGAGTTGGGCTGTCTGGATTTCGGCGACCTGATGACGCAGAAGATCGAGCTCCTGTTCGCGCGCCGATTCGGCGGTGCTCAAGCTCACGTGCTCGGCGGTGAGCGCCTGGAGTTCTCGATAATGTTTCTGGTATTCCGCGAGCGCGGAAGCAGCGTGGGCGAAGCCATCGAGCAGAGCAAACTGGCGTTCCGGGGAAAGGAGCGATTGGTGGTCATGCGGGCCGTGCAAATCCACCAGATCGTCGCCTAACGACTTCAAAACCGCGAGCGTGGTGGGCGAACCGTTAATGAACTGCCGGTTGGCGCCGCCCGCGGAGAGGGTGCGTTTCAGAATCAATTCGCCTTCGCATTCTTCCACGCCGGCCTCGCGCAGGGCGGGGTTGAGCCGCGCCAGTTCAGGACCGGCGAAAACCGCCTCCACGGTGCAGACGTCGGCGCCGGTGCGGATGAGCGATTTATCCGCGCGCTCTCCGAGGAGCAGTTGCAGCGCGCCGATAATGATCGATTTGCCGGCCCCCGTCTCGCCGGTGATGGCGGTGAAGCCGGGTTCCAATTCCCACGTCAGTTCCTCGACCAGCGCGAGGTTTTTGATCCGGAGGAGATTCAGGACTGGAGGCATGGGGAAGGTTGAGACTTCAGAGGGGAGAGTGGAGAGTGCTCGCTCGTTCTGGACTCTCCACTCTCAAATAATCGCGCTCAACTCAAGGTCACCTTTCTCGGCACCGGCACTTCGCAGGGCGTGCCCATGATCGGCTGCGACTGCGAAGTCTGCCGCTCGGAGGATCCGCGAGACAAGCGATTGCGCTCGTCGATTTATTGCGAGACCCCGGAATGTGCGTGGGTGGTGGATACGGGAACGGATTTCCGCACGCAGGCGCTGCGCGAAAATATTCGCCGGCTCGACGCGGTCGTCTTCACGCATTCGCACACGGATCATGTCATGGGATTCGATGATCTGCGGCGCTTCGGCGCGGTCCGCGGTTTTATGCCGGTGTATGCGTCGCGCGAAACGATGGCCGATCTGGAGCGCGTCTTCGAGTTTGCCTTCAAGGCGTTGAATCCCTTTCCGGGTTATTTGAAACCGGAACCGCATCTCATTGATGGACCGTTTTCGTTGGGCGAGACGCTGCTGACGCCGCTGCCTGTTCCGCACGGCTCTGCCACGGTGAACGGTTATCTTTTCTCTCGTGCGGGAACGAAATTGCTCGCCTACCTGAGCGATTGCAGCGCGGTGCCGGACGCGATCGCGGAACAAATCGCAGGCGTGAAGGCGTTGGTGATCGACGCGCTCCGGCCGAAGCCGCATCCGACCCACTTGAGCGTCGATCAAGCGCTGGAAGTGGCGCAACGCGTCCGGCCGGGGATGACGTATTTCACTCACATCGCGCACGAGCTGGCGCACGCCGCGGAAGCCGACCTCCCGCCTACTGCACGCCTCGCTTATGATGGCCTTGTCCTCGAATTATAACGTGAAGTCTTTCCTGCTCCTCGTCATTCTCGTCCTCCTGTTCCCGCTCGGCCTGCGCGGCCAGCCAGCGCTGACAGATGCGACCATCGTCGTTTATAACAAGGACGTTTCCGAATCGGCCGCGCTGGCGAAGTTCTATGCGCAAAAGCGCGGCATCGCGGCGGATCATCTCGTAGGTCTCTCTTGTGCAACAGAAGAAGAAATCAGCCGCGAGGATTACGAACGCACGATTTCCGATCCGTTACGCGAGATTTTCAGGAAACGGCGCTGGTGGACCTTGCGCGATGCCGATGACAGCAAGTCCGCCGTGACGGCGAGCACTATTCGGTTTGTCGCTTTGATCAAAGGCATGCCGTTGAAGATTCGAGCGGCGGAAAATTATCCCGGCGACAAAGTCGGCGACGGACCCATCGGCAATCGCAACGAAGCCGCGGTCGATTCCGAGCTGTCGCTTCTCCCGCGCATCGAGCGCACGATTTCGGGGGCGATAAACAATCCGTATTTCAAAAGTTATCGTCGGGTGCTCGAGAGTCCGGAGTTGCCGGTGCTGCTGGTTTGCCGACTGGATGCGCCTTCCGCGGCGACGGTGCGGAAGATGATCGTGGACGGCATTGAGACCGAGAAAAAAGGACTTTGGGGTCGCGCCTTCGTCGACGGCGCGCACAATGGCGCGGCCGGCTACGAGGTGGGCGATCAATGGTTACGCGAGGTGGTGCAACAATTGCGGAAGGTGGGCGTTCCGGCGGTTTACGATGATGCGCCGGCGGTTTTTGGGCCCGGTTATCCGATGAGTGATTGTGCGCTCTATTACGGCTGGTATGCGGGCGACATGGTGGGGCCGTTCACGCAGCCGGACTTTCGTTTTGTGCCTGGCGCAATTGCGGTGCACATCCATTCGTTCAGTGCGAATACCTTGCGCAACCCGGCGGCGAATTGGGTCGGCCCGCTCCTGACGAAAGGAGCGGCGGCTTCGCTGGGCAACGTCTACGAGCCGTACTTGCAGCTCACGCATCATCTGGAGGTTTTCAACGACCGGTTGTTGCATGGGTTCACTTTTGCGGAGAGCGCGTACATGTCGGTGCCGGCGCTCTCCTGGATGGAGGTCATGGTGGGCGATCCGCTTTACCGGCCCTACGGCTCGTGGTTGCAGATCCAGTTGAAGAGCGAGGCGAGGCGCGAAGCGTCGGATTGGACGAGGTATCACGAGTTTGCGCTCCAAAACTCCGAGCTGGCTCCGGCCGAGTATCGAAAGAAGGCGCGCGCCGCCGCCTCGCGGGCGAACAACGGAGCGATGATCGAGGACCTCGGGTTGATGGAGGTGAAGGACGGAAATTACGCGGCGGCGATCAGTTATTTCCAGCAGGCGCGGACGGTCTACACGCAACGGGATGACATCATTCGGGTGGTGTTGGCGCAGGCGGATGGCTTAATCAAAAAAGGAGAACCGAAACGTGCGTTGGAGCTGGTGCGGAGTGTTTTGAAAATTGTTTCTGGTGGCCCGACGGCGGATTTGCTGAAGCAGTTGGAGCAGGAGCTTGATCCTGCGCCGCCGGGCGCGACGCCGCGGCCGTAAGCGTGTGGGCAGGGATGACAGTCGCGGCTCGGATTTGCGGCCGGACGCTCCTGGCCTAACGAGCGCTTAACGCCGGATGATGCCGCGTTCACTGGTTTCGATAAACTCGAGGATCTGCGTGACTTCGGGAGTGGGGGCGACCTCCTGGCGGACGGCTTCGATCGCCTGGCGGGTGTTGTGCTTGGAGCGGTAGAGGAGGCGAAAGGCGTCCTTGATCGACTTCACGCTCTCGGGTGAGAATCCGTGCCGTTCGAGCCCAACGAGATTGATCGCGCGAATCTCCGCCGGGTTGCCATCTGCGATCATGAAGGGCGGGACATCCTGCACAATTTTCGAGCAACCGCCCGTGATCGCCAGGCGACCGATGCGGCAGAATTGATGAACCGCCGTCAACCCGCCCATGATCGCGTGATCGTCCACCCGCACATGCCCGGCGAGGGTGCCGTTGTTCGAGAAAATAACGCTATCGCCGACCACGCAGTCGTGCGCGATGTGGCTGTAGGCCAGAAAATTCCCGCGGCTTCCGATGCGAGTTTTGCCTTCGGCAGTTGTGCTGCGGTTCACGGTCACGAATTCGCGGAAGACATTTTCGTCGCCGATCTCCAGGTAGGTGGGTTCGCTGGCGTATTTCAAGTCCTGCGTCTGCTGCCCGATCGCGCAGTGCGCGTAGAATTTGTTCCGTGCGCCCGCGCGCGTGGGCCCGCTCAACGTGACGTGATGTTGCAGCCAGCATTCCGGGCCGAGGACAACTCCGGCACCGATGATGGAATAGGGACCAATGACGCAGCCAGCGCCGATCTCCGCGGACGGATCGACGATCGCGCTGGGGTGAATCGTGGTCTCGCTCATGGTGCGTCGTAGCCAGGGTCATCGACCCCGGCCGGGATGGCGCGTGGCCTTGCGTTTAAAGAGGCGGTCGCTTTCCCCCGGCCAGGGTCGGCGATCCGGGCTGCAACCAGCATGGCGTCCATCATTTATCGAGGAAGGTGAACATGAGCTCGCCTTCGGAGACAACGGCGTCGTTCACGCGGCATTGGCATTTCGCTTTCGCGAGTCGGTTGCTGCGTGCCTTCAAGAGTTCCGCGTGAATGAAAAGCGTGTCGCCCGGGAAAACCGGTTTGCGGAATTTCACGTCATCCGCGCTCACGAAATAGCCGATGCGGCTCGCGCTTTGGGTGATCTTCATCATCAAAATGCTCGCCACCTGCGCCATCGCCTCCACTTGCAACACACCGGGCATGACCGGATGACCCGGGAAGTGACCCGCGAAATAGGGTTCGTTAATCGTGACCGATTTCACGCCGACGATTTTCTTGTCGCCCTCAAAACCGACAATGCGATCCACCATGAGGAACGGGTAGCGATGAGGCAGGATGCTCATGACTTGATTGATATCGAGCCCGCCTTCGCCCGGCGGAAAGGCGCGCGGCTGCAAAGTGGGCAGCGTCTTTTCGTGTTCCCGCGCGAGCGCACGGGCGAGCTCGGCATTTGGGCCGTGGCCCGGCTTGACCGCGATGACGTGGCCGCGGATGCGCTGCCCGAGGAGCGCGAGGTCGCCGATGATATCGAGGATTTTGTGGCGTACGAATTCATCCGCGAAACGGAGTGGTTCCTTGCTTAAAACGGAGTCGCCGCGGACCACGATCGCGTTCTCCAGGCTGCCGCCTTTAATCAGATTTTTCTCCATCAACAACTGCACATCCTCGTAGTAGACAAAGGTGCGGGCCGGCGCGATTTCGCGCTCGAAGATGGCGGGCGTGATCTCCGTGGAAAGGAATTGGGTGAAGCGCCCCTCCGGTCCCATCTGGGTGCAGGAGATCCGGAATTTATCGTCGGGCAAAACGACGAGGAGCGACCCGCCCTTCGTTTCGATATGCAACGGCTCGCGCACGCTGAAAATCCGCCGCGGCGCTTCCTGCGGGACGACGCCCGCTTTCTTGATCACCTCGACGTAAGGGACGGCGCTGCCGTCGCCGATGGGCGGCTCGTTCGCGTCCATCTCGATCGTGGCATTGTCCACGCCCATGGCGGAGAGCGCGCCCAGCACGTGTTCCACGGTATGCACCCGCATCGCGCCTTCGCCGATGGTGGTGGCGCGCTCGACCGTTTTTAGATTTTCGATTTTCGCATCGATGGTCGGTTCGTCCTGTAGATCTTTGCGCTTGAATTTGATCCCGTAATCGATCGGCGCCGGTTGCAGGCGGAGCGTGACTTTTTCGCCGGTGTGGAGCGAGACGCCGGTCAAGCCGGCGGATTTCCCTAGAGTGTGTTGGAGTTCCGGCGTCGCTGGCATAGAGGCCTAACTAAACAAAGATTCCGCGCAGTGACTAGCGGGCTTTCTTCGGCGGTGGGTCGGGGGCGCGTTCGCGCAGTCGCTGGTGGTGCGGTATTATTCCGCTACGCGAGGCATGGGGGCCACGGCAAGCAGGGAGGCGAAACATGAAAACACGGGGAATTTTTGCAGGGTGTTTGGTGATGGCGTTGGGCGCGCGCCTTTCGATGGCACAACTACCCGACGTGCCCACCGGAACGATCAGTGTGGAAACTCAGGTCGTGGCGAGCGGGCTGAACTCGCCAGTCGAGGTCGTCCCCGTGAATGACGGCTCCGGGCGCTTGTTCATCGTGGAGCAGGGAGGCCGGATCAAGATTCTGCGTAACGGGGCGGTGAACGCGACGCCTTTTCTCGACCTCGCCAGCCAGATCGCGGCGGGCGGCGAGAAGGGACTCCTCGGTTTTGCTTTCCATCCCGGCTTCAGCAATCCGGGCAGTCCCGGATTCGGCCGCTTCTACACCTACACCACAGAGACACCGAATGGGGCGGCGGATTTTACCGTGCCGATGACGGGCTCGCCGGACAGTCGTTGCGTGATTGCCGAGTGGCAGGTTTCGCTGGCCAATCCGGACATCGCCGATCCCGCGTCGCGGCGTGATGTGCTGCGCTTCACGCATCCGCAATCGAATCACAATGCGGGCAAAATCGCATTCCGGCCGAGCGACGGCTATCTCTACATCGCGAGCGGCGACGGCGGCGCTGGCGGCGACACCGGCGACGGGCACACCCCGGGGATTGGCAATGGCCAAAACATTACAAATTTACTCGGGAAAATTTTGCGGATCGATCCGCTCGCGCCGAGCCAGAATCCCCCGAGCACCGATCCGCTGAGCGCGAACGGCCGCTATCGCGTGCCGGCGGGCAACCCGTTCGTGGGCGCCGCTGGGTTGGGTGAGATTTACGCCTACGGCTTCCGGAATCCGTACCGCTTTAGCTTTGATCCGGTGGCTGATTTGCTGATCGTGGGCGACGTCGGGCAAAACGCGATCGAAGAAGTGGATGTGGTCGAGCGCGGCCGGAATTACGGTTGGCGACGCAAGGAGGGAAGCTTTCTCTACAACGGCGGAAACGTCACGCCGGATCCGAGTCCCGACCCGGCCCTCATCAATCCCGTCCTCGAATACGATCACGGCGACGGCATCTCGGTGATCGGCGGATTTGTTTACCGCGGGAGCGCCATTCCGGCGTTACAAGGTCGCTATGTTTTCGGCGATTTCCTCAAACCCGCGATCGGCTCCGGCCGGCTCTTTTATGGCGACCTCGCCAGAAGGATCATGGAGGAGCTTCGCCTCGGGATAAGTCCGCGCCTGCTCGCGATGAACATAAAAGGTTTCGGCGTGGACACCGCGGGCGAGATTTATGTGGTGGGTGATGCCTCTGGCGGGTCCGGCGAGGTACGCAAGCTGGTGCCCATTCCCGCCGTCCCCGCGTTACTGAATCTTTCGACCCGCGCCCGCGTGGAAGCCGATAACAACGGTCTCGCGATCGCCGGTTTCATCGTCACCGGCAGCGTACCGAAGACGGTCGTGGTCCGAGGGCTCGGACCGTCGCTGGCGGTTAATGGTCAGCCGCTCGCCGGTCGTTTGTTGAATCCGAGCCTCACGCTGCAAGATGGAAACGGCGCGACGATTGAAGCGAACGATGATTGGATGACTGGTGCGCGTGCGGGAGAATTGGCGGGCTTCGGGCTCGCGCCTTCCAATACGCAGGAGTCGGCCGTGGTGGCAACGGTGCCGCCCGGCGTCTTCACCGCCACACTCCGCGGCGTCGGTGGAACGACTGGTGTTGCTTTGGTTGAACTCTACGATGTCGCTCAAGGCGCGCCCGCCAACGCCGTCAATCTTTCGACGCGCGGACGCGTGCAGGCGGGGGACGACGTGATGATCGGCGGCGTGATCATCGGTGGCGGAACGACGCAACGCGTGATCCTGCGCGCCATCGGACCTGCGCTGACCGGTCGAGGCGTGGTTGGCGCTTTACAGGATCCCACGCTGGAGTTGGTGAACGCGTCCGGCGCGCGCATTCGCTTCAACGACGATTGGCGCTCCGAGCAGGAAGCCGCCATTATCGCGAGCGGCGTCCCGCCGACCGAGAACGTGGAGTCGGCCATCATTGAGACGCTCAGCCCGGGGAGCTACACCGCGATCGTGCGCGGTGCGGGCGGAACGACCGGGGTGGCGCTGGTGGAAGCGTTTCGCTTGAACCCGTAGCCCCAAGCGCAGCAAACCGGGTGGGGTCGCCTCGGGATTTAGTAAAGAAGCGCCGGCCGACCCGACGCGCCCCGGCGCAGAAGGCGGTGCGTGCCGACGAGGCCCACCAGGGAGAAAACCCAAAAGGTAGGCGCTGTTTCCGCTCTCCGGCACTCCGGCTGCCACCGGGCTTCCATTGACGGCAAAATTATTGGAGTTCGAGAACCCGACGAAGTTGGCGCTGGATGATTCACTGAAATACCCCTGACCCCCGGCATAAGGAGCACCGCCAGTGATGCTGCCGGCGGCAAACAACGTGTCGACATAGAAAAAATATTGGGTTCCCGGTAAAAGGGTCACGCCGGAGCCGAAACTATAAAAACCACCGGAAGCGGTGGCCTGGCCGAGATAACCGAGGGTGGCCGCGCTCAGTCCCGAGGCGAGCCGGCAAATTGCGTGCTGAGAAGGAAGCCGGTCCCGAGAGCGAAGGGAGTGGTCGCAGGATTGGCATTTGAGAAGAAATTGAAAGTGATATTGGAGAGCGGATCGCTCGCCACGCTGGTGAAGGATTGACCGGGATAAATGGCCACGGCAGCTGATCCGGGGCCGCCTGTAAACGAAGCCACGGTATCGGCGCGCGCCGTGGCCAGCGTGAGGGCGAGACTCAGGGCGAGACCCGCGCAGGCTTTGTGAAGCAGAGAGTTCAATCCGGGGGGGGAGGGTTGTTTTCATCGTGCGAGAGCCTTTCCGGTTGCTGCAGGAGCGGCAAGCGCAAAATCTAGAGAGTAGGAGTCCGTCTGGAAAACCCCCGGCTTGCTAGTCCAGATGGCACCAATCGATCTCGACCTCTGGCGTTGCGCGAAGCGATCGGTGTAGAAGAGCTCTTTGTGCTGGCAACCGTGCTCGTGCACCAGCTTGGTCACCTTCACATCGAAGCAACAATACTCCGCGATCTCCATCACCCGGCCCTCGCGCCGCCAGCTGGATGGCGTCGAGCCCGGCGGCGGCGCATCGTTGCGAGGCTTGCTGATTCTGACAGCTCTCGATAGCCTTCCATCCTATGAAGAGTGTGCCCGGGACGTTGCGGACCGGTGGAGCTTCGTTTGGCGCCACACACTGGAGCGTGATCGCGGCCTGCACGAGCGATTCAGGTAACGCAGAAACGCACGCCGCGATCACCCAACTCTGCCGCGATTACTGGCCGCCGCTCTACAGCTTCACGCGGCGGCGCGGTTATTCGCCCGCTGATGCCCAGGATCTTGTCCAGGGTTTCTTTGCTTCCTTTTTGGAGAAAAAGGCTTACGCACAGGCGGACCGCCACAAGGGAAAATTTCGCACTTTCATGGTGGCCTCGCTCAAACACTTCATGGCGAACGCGTGGGATCGGGAACACGCGCTCAAGCGCGGCGGCGATCGTGAGTTCGTCCTTCTGGGAGAGGAAATGGAGGCCGTCGAGACGCTTTACGCGAGTGAACCGGCCGCCACGGCGCTGGAAGAGGAGCAGCATTATGAGCAGTGCTGGGCCAGCGCGCTCGTGGCCTGCGCGCTGGCGCGTCTTGGTAAAGAACTTGACGATGGACCGAAGCGACGCGTCTTCGGCGAGTTAAAGCCATTTCTCTGTGGAGGCGTGGGTCTGCCAAGCCAGGAGGAGATCGCTCGGCGCCTCGATCTGCCGATCAACACTTTGCGGAGTCACTTGTCACGCCTGCGTGCACGCTACGGAGAACTGCTGCGTGAAGAAGTCGCACGCACCATCGGGAGCGCCGACGACGTGGACGAGGAGCTGCGTCATTTTCGTAAAATAATGACAGAATGCTAGCAGCGAAAATGCTGCCTCCCATGCCGCTACCGGAAAAAAAAGTCTCGCGGTGCGAGCAATGCGGCGCACCGCTGAAAAGCGGAGCGATCAAACTGGGTTGTCTCAATTGCCTGCTCCTTGGCGGCCCGAACGAATCCGGCCCCGAGACGCGGCGCTTCCAGCACTACGAGATTTGCGCACGCGAGGATGGAATCACTCTCGACGAGCTCGGTCGGGGGGCGATGGGCATTACTTATCATGCTCAGGATATCAATCTCGGTTCCCCAGTCGCGCTGAAGATCATCAGTGCCGCCTACGCTGGCAATCGGGAGGCCCGCGCGCGTTTTCTGCGCGAGGCGCGCGCCGCCGCGCAACTGCGCCATCCAAATGTCGCCAGAGTCTTTCATTTCGGCGAGACCGCAGCCGGCCAGTGCTTCTACGCGATGGAATTGGTCGAAGGCGAGACGCTCGAAGCGCGTGTTCGCCGCGATGGACCACTGCCCCCAATGCTGGTGCTGGAAGTCGCCATCCAAGTAACCCGCGCGCTCATAGCCGCGGAGGCGCAAGGGTTGGTGCATCGCGATCTCAAGCCGAGTAACATGATGCTTGTCGCCGGCGACTCAGGCGACGCGGATACGCTGGTCGTTAAAGTGATCGACTTCGGCCTGGCTAAAGCGGTTGCCGCGATGCCGGTTGTCTCAGGCCAGACACACGCCGGATTTTCGGGCACACCGGACTTTGCCAGCCCGGAACAGTTCAGCGCGGGCGAGGTATCGCTCGACACGCGCTCGGACATTTATTCGCTAGGCGCGACGCTCTGGTATTTGCTCTGTGGCCGGACGCCTTTTGCTGGCCGCTCGCCGGGAGAAGTTCACGCCCAGCCGCTGCCGCGGGAGCAGCTCGCCGAGGCGAAGACGCCCGCGCCGATGGTTGCCATTCTTCGCTCGATGCTGGCGCCTGATCCGGTCGAGCGACCGCAGTCGGCTGGCGAACTGTTGACGGCGCTGCGCCGCTGTCGCGAAGCATTGGAAGCCACACCTCGCCGCCGCAAGCTATTAAAATTAGCCGCGCTCGCGCTCGCGTTCGCGTTTGTGACGATCGGCGCCGTTGGCCTAACGAATTATTTTTCGCAAAGGCAGCTCTCAGCGACTGCCATGATGGCGCCGGAGAAAAGCATTGCCGTCTTGCCGTTCGAAAACTTGAGTGACGACAAAGAGAACTCGTTCTTCGCCGCCGGGGTCCAGGACGAAATTCTGTCGAACCTCGCCAGGATCGCCGACCTGAAAGTGATTAGCCGTACCTCGGTGGCGCAGTATAAAAGCGGGACCGCGCGCAACCTGCGCGACATTGGGACAACGCTTGGAGTAGCCCATCTTTTGGAAGGGAGCGTGCAGCGCGTCGCGAGTCGCGTGCGTGTCAACGCTCAGCTGATCGATGCCCGCACTGATGCGCATCTCTGGGCCCAGACATACGATCGCGATGTGGCTGACGTTTTCGTGATCCAGAGCGAGATCGCCAGCGAGATTGCCAACCAGCTGCGAGCCCAGTTATCGCCAGCCGAGCGGGCGGCGTTTACAGAACGTCCCACCACCGATCTCACTGCCTATGCCCTCTATACCGAGGCCAGAGCCAACGATGTCACGGTCTCAAACAACTGGAGGGACCCGGATAAGAGAGTGGAACTTCTAAAGGAAGCTATCCGGCGCGATCCAAACTTTGTCCTCGCCTACTGCTTGCTGGCGAGGATGTACAGCTATCTTTATCATGAGCACGCCCGGCCGGTGGCCGAGCTGTGGAAGCAAGTGGTGGACACCGCGGTTCGGCTGCGACCTGACCTCGGTGAACCGCACGTAGCGCGGGCACGTTACTACTTCTTTCTTCGCGATGACGCCCGGGCACGTGACGAGCTGACGATCGCTCTTCGTCTGTTGCCGAATGATCCTGAGGCGATTTTCTTGGCGGCCCGGCTGGATCGCCACCAAAACCGCTGGAACGATGCGCTTGCCAAAATGCGAAAAGTGTACGAGCTCGACCCACGCGATGGAGAGATTATTACGGTGACCTACCAAACCTACCGGGCCATGCGCCGCTACGCCGAGGCGGAGCAGTTCGTGTATCAAGCCATGGCAAAGATGCCGGAATTAACCTCCTGGTTCCAACTGCAGTTGGCTGAGTTGAAGCTGGCCGAGGGTGATCCGGTCGGGGCGCAGGCAATTCTCGCCCAACTGCCACAGGAGCTTGGCCTGAATATGCGATTCGCGGCGGCCTTCTACCAACGTGATTATAACGCAGCCACACGGATTATCGCGGCTACGCCGGCAGACGATGTCGATGATGCCTTCGGGGGGCAACCTCCGCGGAGCTTCGCCGACGGACAAATTGCGCGGGCGCGCGGCGACAACCAAAAGGCGCAAGCAGTGTTTTTGGATGAGCGGCAGAAGTGGGAGGTGAAAACGGCCGGGATCAAGGATGAGGTGCACTTCAGCTACATCGCCATCCTTGATGCTGGGCTGGGCCGCAAGGATGACGCGATTCGCGAGGCGCAAAAGGCGGTCGATCTAGACCCAATCGCAGAAAATGCCGTAACAGGTCCGGAGTGGGTCCACCGCCTTGCGTTGGTTTACGCGTGGACGGGCGAGCGCGACCGCGCGATTGAGCAACTCGAAATTCTCGCGAAAATCCCGAACGGGCCATCATACGGCGCACTGCGCTTCGACCCACAATGGGATTCGCTGCGCGGCGATCCGCGCTTCGAGAAAATCGT
>JBDSNB010000041.1:0-11567 GCA_039915555.1 Chthoniobacterales bacterium
GGGTTGGTGGAAGTCTATAACGTGCAGTGAACCGAGCGGAAGGGAGCGCTCATGGCGGCGAGCGTCCCGGTTTAAGATCAGCTCCTCCAGTGCTATGACCCGCATCGAAAGCGTGGACGAAGCGCAGGTCGATGTGGTGTGGAACCCGCCATAGAATCAGAACATGATCAGCGAGGCCGGGCGGATAAAGCTCGGGATGGTCTAGCGCCAGCTGAATGTGACGCGAGCGTCTTGCTGGCGCGTTCCCATAATCACGCGAGGACGTCCCCACGCGCTGACACTCGAGCGAGCGTGGGGATGATCGCAGCCGCTGGCCCCACGCTCCACTTCGTTGGCGCCCCTTGTTGTCTCCTGGCTTGCTATTTTCCTTCGGTCTGCATAAAACCGGCGGCGTGCCTGCCGCTGTTGCTCGTGATGCGATCACCCGCGATGGCGCCTTCGTCTCCACCCGCTGGACCATGGTGCTCGATGCGGCGGCATCCCAGATTTCGAGCGACCAGGCGAATGGTGCTCTCTCGGAATTGTGCCGCATCTACTGGCGGCCCATCTTTCTTTTTCTGCGGCGCCAAGGTTCGACGGTGGAAGATGCGCAGGATCTGACCCAGGGATTTTTCGCGCACCTAATCGAGTCGCGCGCCTATGCGCGGGCCGACCGCCAGAAGGGGCGCTTCCGTTCTTTTCTGCTGGGTGCGCTAAAGCATTTCGTCGCTCATGCGCGCGCTCACGACCGGACGCAGAAACGCGGTGGGGGCATGATCCTCGCCCAACTCGACACTGCCGCAGTTGCGCAGGCGGATGCGCACGCGACCGGGACGCGAAGCTGGAGTGCGGAGCGAGCCTACGAACGCGAGTGGGCCGAGACGTTGCTGCGGCAGGCGCTCGATCGATTGGCGGAGGAATGCGCGCTCGCAGGGAAAGACGAACTCTTCGCGCAATTGAACTCGCATCTCTCGGGCACGAGCGAAGAAGCGGTGCCCTACGACCAACTCTCACTCCGGCTGGGGCGACCGGTGGCGACACTCCGGAGCGATGTCGCGCGGCTGCGCGCTCGCTATCGCGCCATCTTGCGCGAAGAAGTGCGCGGGACTGTGGTGGAGGCGTCGGAAGCGGATGCCGAGCTGCGGCATCTCTGTGAAGTTTTGGCGGCAGACTAACAATCCGAGAGAACTTTCACCGGGCGATCCCGTAATACCCAGAGGCAGAATATCCTGCTGCATCATGCAGACATACGAGACCGCCGCCGCAACCTGTCCGGAATGCGGCACCCGGATCGAGAGAGGATTTTCCCCCGACTTGGGTCGCTGCATGGTCTGCCTGCTGCAGGTCGGGTTTGAGGATCCGGCAGAACCTGATTCTGCGCCGCTCGCTCCGCTGGCGGATCGGATCGGAACCTACCGGATCGAGCGCCGCGACGATGGAACGCTCTGGGAACTCGGCCGCGGCGCGATGGGCGTGACGTATCGCGCGACCGACACTTCGCTGCAGCGTCCAGTGGCGCTCAAGATCATCGATGCAGAATGGATCAAGCGCGGCGCGGAGGCCCGCGAGCGTTTCATGCGGGAAGCGCGGACGGCGGCCGCGTTGCGCCATCCGAACGTCGCCACCGTCTACCAGTTCGGCGTGCAGGAGGAGACCGGCCAGTTCTTCTGCGCGATGGAATTGGTGGAAGGCGAAACGCTGGAGATGCGGGTGCGCCGGACAGGACCGCTCGACACGCCCACCGTGCTCGAAATTGCATTGCAGATCGCCAGCGCCCTGGCCGTGGCGGAGAAACAGGGCCTGGTCCATCGGGATTTGAAGCCGGCCAATCTGATGCTCGTCGCCGCGGCCGACGAGACGGGCGCCATCACAGTGAAGGTGATTGACTTTGGCGTCGCCAAATCGCTCGCGGAAACGGCCGGTGCGATGGGTTTAACCCACGGCGGCTTTGTCGGTACGCCCGCGTTCGCGAGTCCGGAGCAATTCACCAGCGCGCCGGTGGACGTTCGCTCCGACATTTACTCCTTGGGCGCGACGCTTTGGTATCTTCTCACCGGCCGCATGCTTTTCCGCGGAGACAGCGTGGAGGAAATTTGCGCCAATCGAGAGACGCAACCTCTGCCGCTCGAACAACTGAAGGCAGCGCGTGTGCCGCGGCGTCTGGTCTCGCTGCTCGTCTCGATGCTCGCTGCCGAGCCGGTCGCACGGCCAGATGTCCGCGAACTCACGTCGCACTTGGAGGCGTGCTACGCAGGCGCTTGCGACCCGTGGAAGGCGTGCCGCCGGGGGGCCGTGGCTGCGACCGCGGTCGGCCTCGCAGCGGCATTGTTCCTGGTTGCGCCGCGATGGCGGGACGGCGTTGCCTTCCTGCCGAGACTGGCGCAGGCCGAACCGCTAGAGAGAGCGATCGCGGTCCTACCGTTCGAGGATCGCAACCCGGGCGAGCCAAACGGATACATCGCGGACGGCATGCGGGATGAGCTCGTTGGTAAACTCTCGCAAGTGCGCGGGCTCAAGGTGCTCTCCCGCGGCTCGAGCAAAACAATCCAAACACGAACGGCGAACCTGCGCGAGGTCGGCCGCAATCTGGGCGTGGAGGTTTTTCTCGCAGGCAGCGTATCGCGGATTGATAGTGACATTGTCCTCGATCTACGACTGATCGGAGCGGAGACGAACGAAGAACTCTGGGCGCAACGCTACCAACGCAAGTCGACAGAGATTTCTGCGCTCGAGGGCGAAATTGCGCAGGAAATCACGGCTGCGCTGAAGGTTAAGGTAGCACCGAGCGAGGCGGAGCGCATTCGCAGCGCGTCGACGCTGAACCCGCGCGCACATGAGCTTTATCTCCGGGCGCGCGGCTTGAGCGGGCGTTCGGACGAGGAAAGCCAGACGCGGCAAATCGCATTGTTGCGAGAAGCTGTGGCAGAGGATCCGCAGTACGCGACGGCATGGGCGGAGTTGGCAGGAGCTTACGTCCACCTGGGCGATGTCTATCGAGCGCCGCGTGAAATTCTGGCGCCCGCGCGTGAAGCCGCGCTGAAAGCGGTGGCGCTGGACGACAGCTTGGCAGCTGCACACATGGTGCTCGCCGGCATCGCCTTGACCTACGACTGGAATTTTCCGGTTGCCCGGCGTGAGTTCGAACGAGCTATCGCGCTCGACCCGAATTCGTCCGTCGCGCATCGATTGTACGGTTGGTATTTGGCGCGGGTGGAACGGAATTTCGTCGCGGCGCGTCAGGAAATGGCGAAAGCCCGCGAGCTTGATCCCTTCCTCAGCTGGCCCTTCTGGGGCGAATCTGCCGTCGCGATCGCCCAGGGTGATTACGAGGGCGCGCTTCGCTTGGCAGAGCGCGTCATCGAGATTAACTCCGAGTTTTTTTATGACGAGGATCCGCTTGCGCATGTGTATGTCGCGATGGGGCGGTGGAAGGACGCCGTCGTGCGCTACGAATCGCTTCCAGCTTCGCGCTTCAGCCGGCCGAATTTCGAGCTCGCGATCGCTTACGCACATACCGGGCGAACGGCAGAAGCGCGGCGCATTCTGGAGGAGTTGGAGGCGTTATCGCGCCAGCGTTACGTCGATCACACGCACCTGGCCGCCATTCACGCCGCGCTCGGCGAGCACGACAAAGCGTTTGCCGCGCTCAACCAGGCGGTGATGGACCGCTCCGCCCGCGTCTATGCCGCCCGGTTCTATCCGTGGCTAAGCCCCCTTCGGGACGACCCGCGCTTTGCGGCCCTGGAAAACAAAGTCGCTCAATCAGCGCTCGCGGACTCAGCGGCGGCCACACCGGCCGCGCCTGCGAATTTGCCGGAAAAAAGTATCGCGGTGCTCCCCTTTGACAATCTGAGTGACGATCAAGCCAACGCTCATTTTGCAATCGGGATCCAGGACCAAATCCTCTCCAGCGTCGCGAAAATTGCTGACCTGAAAGTCATCAGCCGCACCAGTGCGATGCAATACAAGGACACGCGGCGGAACCTGCGCGAGATTGGCGAGGCGCTGAGAGTGGCACACGTTCTCGAAGGCAGCGTGCAGCGCGCCGGCAACAAGGTGCGCGTCTCCGCGCAGTTGATCGACGCTCGCGACGACCGGCATCTCTGGGCCCAAACCTACGATCGCGATCTGGCGGACGTGTTCGCTATCCAGAGCGAGATCGCTCAGGCGATCGCGGGCCAGCTTCAGGCCAGGCTTTCGCCGGCGGAAAGAGCGGCAATCGAACAACGACCCACCGCCGACCTCGCGGCCTTCGATCTTTACACTCGCGCCAAGACATTGCGGCTTGGGAGCACCTTCAGTGGCCTTGGCAAAAAAGACCTTCTGAGAGCCGTTGCTCTTCTCGATCAGGCGGTCGCGGCCGATCCGGCATTTTTCCTTGCCTGGTGCGAGCTGGCCGCTGCGCACGACTGGCTTTATTTCGCGGGCCACGATCACTCACCTGCTCGACTCGCCGCAGCGGACGCCGCGATCCAGGCAGTGCTCCGTTTACAGCCCGATGCGGGCGAAGCGCACCTCGCGTCCGCGCAACACTGCTATCATGGCTACCTGGATTATGATCGTGCGCGGGCTGAGCTGGCCATCGCGCAACGCACGCTGCCGAACGACCCTTCCCTGTTCTACCTGGCCGGTAATATCGACCGGCGTCAGGGTCGTTGGGCGGAGTCGACTCGCAATCTGGAGCGAGCGATGGAACTCGATCCCCGCAATGTTTACATCCTCCAAAATCTTACCGGCAACTATGGACCGTTGCGCCGTTATGCCGAGATGATCGCCGTGCTGGATCGCGCTCTCGCGATCGCGCCGAAGGACGTAGGCACGAGGATTTATCGAGCGTCGGTCGAGCTTAATTGGCGCGCTGATCCGCGGCCATTGCATGCGACCATCGAAGCGATCCTCGCAGACGACCCCGCGGCTGCGCCGAGTCTCGCCAGTGCCCGGCTTCGTCTCGCGCAGGTGGAACGTGATCCCGAAGCGGCCGCAAATGCCGTGGCGGCTTTGACCGGCAGCACCCGAAGCACGGAGGAACCGAATTTCGTCGCGGGCTTGATGGCTCGGGTCCGCGGGGACGTCGTTGCTGCGCAGATCGCCTTTACCGCGGCACGCGTGCACCAGGAAAAGCTCTGTCGCGCGCAGCCCGATTACGCGCCAGCGCTTGGGGTGCTGGCGTTGATCGACGCCGCGCTCGGCGAAAAGGAGGCGGCGCTGAGCGGCGGACGACGCGCGATGGAGCTCCTCCCCGTGACCAAAGACGTCGTCGGCGGTGCGCTCATGATCGAAATCTTTGCCAACATTTGCGCGTGGGCTGGCGAGAAGGATCTCGCCCTGGAGCAACTCGCGATTTCAGCACAAATGCCGGGTGGGGTAAACTACGGTCAACTGAAACTGCACCCGTACTGGGATCCGCTACGCGGTGATCCGCGCTTCGAGGCGATCGTCGCTTCCCTCGCGCCGAAGTAAGTTGGAGGCGGCAACCTCGCCTCACGCAGCTGTCCGCGATACCTCCGCGAAGCGCGCCGGTCTTGCGTCGGCAAGTGGGCCGCGCGCGTCAGCACGACCGAAAAATTCTTTGCAACGCGGCGCAAGTTTTCGGGAAGGAATGAGAAACGGCCCGGCAATTCGCTTCTGCGAGAGCGGGGCTTCATCCCCAACCAAAACAAGAAAGAAACGCAGATTATGAAAAGGTCCCTCAAAATACTCAGCCTCATCGCCCTCACACTCCTCCTCGCCGGGCAGTCGACGTTCGCTCAACGACCGGCTTCAAGTTGCCAGAACGTCTTTGCCAACGGCGTCTCTGCCCTCGGCCTTGTCGAGATCAGTCCCGGCGTGTTTGGCTTCGGCGCGCAGCCGACGCCGACAACGCTCGGAAACGTGCCCGGAATGCTCATGTCGATCATCACTTCGATGTCCGCATCGGGTCAAGGAGCGCAACACTTCACGCTCCAGCATCGCTTCGATTCTACCGATCCAGCCCGCCCCGGCACCTTTATCACGGAAGATCGGGCGGTCTGCGGGCCTGCGGGAAGCGACCCGAATGTCTGCCGCGTCAACGACGTGCTCTCGATCGTTTCTGGCACCGGCATCTTCGCGAACGCCGACGGCAAACTGCATAACAACGGCATCATCGATCTGGCGGCGCAGACCGTCAGCTTTTCCCTTCGCGGTCGGATGTGCGGCGACGGGCTGTAAACTCGCACCGTGACCCCCATCTCAGCGGATGCTCTTCCCAGGGCATCCGCTGATTTGTTGAACACCGACCATCCGGCCGCGCTCCGCACAGTCACCTGCTTGAGAACAAGCGCGGCCAGCCTCCGGCTGGCGCATTTCACGAAAACGCAAGCAAGACGCTCGCGCTATCTGATAAATTTCCCGCGCGCGTTGACAGCCATCTTCCGCGTCCTATAATCGGACTCCCTCGTTGCGCTTCACAGCGAGCATTTTTCACTGTCATGCCTTCTACCGAAATCATTCTCACCGAAAACATCCCCGGACTCGGCGCCGAAGCCGATGTCGTAAAGGTTCGTCGGGGTTTTGCGCGCAATTTTCTTCTTCCTCAAGGCAAAGCCTACGAAATCACCAAGTCCAGCATGCGCAAGCTCGACACGTTGAAGGCGAAACGTGCCGAGCGGGAAGCGAAAGAGTTGAACGAAGCGGAAGAAATGGCGCGCCGCATCGGCAAATCGAAGATGGTCTTCACGCTCGAGACCGGCGAATCCGGCAAGGCTTTCGGGTCGGTGACGGCGAACGACATCGCGACCCGTTTGAAGAACGAGATCGGATTCGAGATCGATCGTCATCGCCTCGCGCTCGAACACCCGATCAAGTCCACGGGTGAGCATGAGCTCCCGATCAAGCTGCATCCTGATGTGATCGCGACTTTGAAATTTACCGTCAAATCGGCTGCGGAGCCGAAGCCGGAAGCGAACGACGCCACGGAATCCGATTCCAGGTCCCGTTCCCCACGCAAACGCGACACCAAATAAGAAATGCCGAGAGATCCCCAAGGGAGTAATCCTGAGGGGCCTCGCAAGACAGCGACGAATGGCGCTGGCCGAGGCTCGACGCCCCGGAACGGCGAAAAGGTTAATCGCATCTTATCGACAGCTTCCCCACAGGATTTTGGTAGGACGCTGCCGCACAGTCTCGAAGCCGAGCAGGGCGTGCTCGGTTCCATGCTCATCTCGCCACGCGATATCATCGCGGAGTGTGTGGAGAAAATTAACGAGGAATACTTCTACCTCCCGGCGCACCAGATCATTTATTCCGCGTTGGTGGAACTCTGGAACGCGAGCCAGGGCATCGACCTGATCACGTTCACGCAGGTCTTGCGCGATCGAAACACGCTCGAAGCGGTCGGCGGCGCGGCCGCGATCACGAATCTCTTCACCTTCGTGCCGACGGCTGCGAACGTGACCTACTACCTCGAGATCGTTCGCGATAAATTCATCCTGCGGCAGATCATCGCCGCCTGCACGGAAAGCGTACGCCGTTCGTTTGAAGAGCAGGACGAGGTGAACAATCTGCTCGACGAAGTGGAGAAGAAAATCTTCGCGGTGGGCGAGGATCGCTTTAAAGGCCAGATGCCCACGATGCGTGAGCAGGTGATGGAAGCGATCGAGTCCATCGAAGCGCTCTACGCGAATCGCGGCAGCATTACCGGCCTTTCCACGGGGTTCAAAATGCTCGATGAAATGACAAGCGGCCTGCATCCCGCGGAGATGATCGTGGTCGCGGCGCGCCCGAGCATGGGCAAGACGGCTTTCGCGATGAACATCGCGGAACATGTGGCGATCGAACAACGCAAGCCGGTCGCGATTTTCAGCCTGGAAATGAGCGCACAACAGCTGGTGCAACGTCTGCTTTGTTCGCGCGCGCGGGTCAACTCGAAGAAGGTGCGCGATGGCTTTCTCGCGGAGCGCGATTTCTCGACGCTCACCTCCGCAGCTTCGAAGCTGGCGGAAGCGCAGATGTTCATCGATGACACGGCTGGGCTGAATATTCTCGAACTGCGCGCGAAGGCGCGGCGTTTAAAATCGCAGCACGACATTCAGCTCGTGGTGGTCGATTACCTCCAACTGCTCCGTTCCACCAGCCGACGCGGACAGGACAATCGGCAGATCGAAATCTCGGAAATCTCGGCGGGACTGAAGAGCCTCGCGAAGGAACTCAAGATTCCCGTGATCGTGCTCGCGCAGTTGAACCGTAATCCGGAAAATCGCACAGGCGACAGCAAGGGGCGTCCACGTTTGAGCGATCTTCGTGAATCAGGCAGCATCGAGCAGGATGCGGATTTCGTGGGGTTGCTCGTGCGCGAGGAATATTACGCGGACTCCGATGAGGAACGGCAGGAATCGGAAGGCAAGGCCGACCTGATCATCGCGAAGCAACGTAACGGCCCGACGGGCGATGTGCCGCTCACGTTCATCAAGGAATACACGCGCTTCGAAGATCGGGCGCGGGAAGCGGTGGAGGCAGGGTAGTGCGTCTCCAAGCCGGCAGCTTCGATCAGGTTTTCACAAATGTGAACACGCCATATCGCATCGCGCCGACGCGGTAGGCGATCCAGATGCGCAGGATGGTGAGCGCGAAGATGCGGTTGTGCGCGTGTCGGCTGAGGAGAAAACGCAGGTAACGTGGATTGGTCGCCAACTTGGCCAGCAAGCGCCACACGATCGCCGGCCAGGTGCGCATGACGTTTTTCGTGATGTCATCCGCTTGACGAAGGCGAAAGCCGGCCCGTTCTCCGAGCATTTCGTAATCCTTCGCGTTGCCCATCTGCGGCATGCGACCTTCGCGACAGATCGGCTCGAGCAACCATTTCTGCGCGCCTGGGCCGGGCGCTTCCGCGGAGAGCCACGCGCAGATTACCAGCCGGCCCTCCGGTCGCAGCACACGATGCGCTTGTTGAAAAAAACGACCGAGATCAGGCATGTGCTCGGAGCTTTCGATCGCAACCGCGGCATCGAACGATGCTGCGGGCAGTTCGTTCTCCAGCCAATCGCCGAGGATGACTTTCGGATTCGGCTTTTCCGCCTGGCGTTTTTGCGCGACGGCAAATTGCGCGGGTGAAATCGTCATCGCCGTCACTTCCGCGCCGCGCGCGGCGAGCAGGCGTGCGGTCGCGCCGTAGCCACAGCCGATGTCGCAGATGCGCACTCCCGGACCTGCTTGCGCATTCTGCGCGACAAGCTCAGCCAACTGTTCGACCGCGCGTTCGCGCGTCTCATCACCACGCAGCCACAAACCGTGGTGCACGTGATCGCCCCAAACCTCGCGATAAAAATGATCGAGCTCGTCGTAGTGGGACGCGACCGCCGCGCGATCGATCTCCAACCTGGACGCGATCACTTCACAGTTCGGCTACAACGATCGCGCCGCGTCGATGACGTGCTGCGCGTCGATTCCGAGTTCCTGCATCACGACATCGCCCGGCGCGCTCAGGCCGAAACGATCCACGCCGACGACCTTCCCATCAAGACCGACGTATTTATACCAGAGGCCAGTGACGCCCGCTTCGATCGCCACGCGGCGGCGGCACCCGCTCGGGATGACGTCCTCGCGATACTCCGCCGACTCTCGCTCGAAGCGTTCAAAACACGGCATTGAGACGACGCGTGTGCCCTCGCCGAGTTCCTTCGCGGCCGCGAACGCGTGCTGCAATTCGCTGCCGCACGAGAGGAGAATGAGGTCGAGCTCTGCGGTTTCGCGTTTCGCGATATAGCCGCCGCGCGCCACGCCTTCGCGACGCAGTTGCGCATCGATTTCACCTAAGAACGGCACCGCCTGCCGCGAGAGGGCGAGCAGCGTGGGGCCATCGGTGCGCTGCGCTGCGGCGACGAACGCACCCGCGGTTTCCTCCGGATCTGCCGGACGGATGACGTCGAGTTGCGGAATCACGCGCAAGCCACTCACCGTCTCGACTGGCTCGTGGGTGGGTCCGTCCTCGCCCACGCCGATCGAGTCGTGCGTGAAGATGTAGATGTTGGGCAACCTCGAAAGCGCCGCGAGCCGGATCGACGGCCGACAGTAGTCCGCGAAGACGAGAAACGTGGCGCCGGAGGCACGAAAGAGACCGTGATAACCGATGCCATTCATGATCGCGCACATGCCGTGTTCGCGAATGCCGAAGTGGATGTTGCGCCCGAGATGATTCTCGCGCGTGAAATCCTCGCCGCCGTTGATGTAGTTCAAGGTGGAGCCGTGCAAATCCGCACTGCCGCTGATGAGGAACGGCATCGCCTGTGCGAGCGGTTGCAAGACTTCGCTGCCCGCTTTGCGCGTGGCGATTTTGGTGTCGGCTGGGAAGGCGGGAATTTTTTCGAAGAGATCGGCTGGCACTTTTTTCTCGATCGCGTCGTCGAGTAATTGCGCCTGCTCCGGATTCTTCGTGCGCCATTCCTTAAAGGATTTCTCCCAGCGTTTGTATTGCCGCACCATCGCTTTCTTGTGCTGCGCGAAATATTCCCGCGTCTCGGGCGAGACGTAGTAATGCTCCGCCGGCAGGCCGAGATTCTTGCGTGCTTCGTCCACGAACTTCACGCCCGCTTCGCCGTGCGCTTTCGCAGTGCCGGCTACTTCCGGGATTCCCTTTCCGATCACGGTGTGCGCGATGATCATCTGCGGCTTGCCGTTATCGCGCTTCTTCGCCTTGTTTAACGCGCGCAGGAACGCGGTGATGTCGTTGCCGTCGATTTTTTGGACGTCAAAGCCGTAGGCTTGATAACGCTTGCCGGTATCCTCGCTCTGCGTTGCGGAAGCCATCGCGTCGAGCGTGACGGCGTTCGAATCGTAAATCAGGATCAGGTTATCCAGCCCGAAATGTCCAGCGAACGCACTCGCCTCCGCGGAGACGCCTTCCTGGAGACAACCATCGCCCGCAAGGCAGATGATGTGCTGGTCGAAAACCTGGTGATCGGCCGTGTTAAAGCGAGCCGCCGCCATCTTCGCCGCGACCGCCACGCCGACGGCGTTGCCCACTCCCTGCCCGAGCGGTCCGGTGGTGCATTCGACCCCGGGCGTTTCGAAAAACTCGGGATGTCCCGGCGTCTTGCTGTGCAGCTGCCGGAAGCGTTTGATCTCCTCCATCGAGAGATCGTAGCCGCTGAGATGCAACCAGCCGTAGAGCAGCATGCTGCCGTGACCCGCGGAGAGGATGAAATAATCGCGACCGATCCAGCGCGGCTCGTTCGGGTTATACTTCAGCGCATTGCCGTAGAGCACGGCACCGATTTCCGCACAACCCAGCGGCAATCCCAGATGTCCCGATTTCGAGGCCTGCACGGCTTCCATGGCGAGGCCGCGGGCTTCATTCGCGGCCCGGGAAAGAGCCTCCACGTTCAATTTCATCCCACGGTTATACGTCGGCGTTTGAAGGTTTGGAAACGTTTTCCCGCGCAGAACTTCGCCGGCTCCTTGCAATCGTTCCAATCCGTCGCAGTGGTGAAGAGCTTCATGAATCCGCCCATGTTTCTTCACATCGTCGAGCGGCTCGAAGGGTTCCTCAGCAAGCTGCCCGCTTCGATCCAGAAACCTGTCCTGCAGGAACTGACGCCCCTGAAAGAACTCTTCCTCAAACAGCGCGCGCCGCG
>JBDSNB010000082.1:0-25037 GCA_039915555.1 Chthoniobacterales bacterium
AAATGGCTTTTGCCCATGTCGCGATGAGCGGCCATGCGGCCCGCGACTCGCAACGCCACGCCTTCGGCAAACTTCTCCCGCACCTCCGCGATCGTGCCGGAGGTCGCGAACGCCGCTCCGAAAACCCGCACGCCTTTCGCTTCGAGTGTCTCCAGCTTTTGCCGGCGGAGCGCAATCAAATCATTCTCTTCATCCATCGCGGGAGACTCTAAACGTAAAGTGAAACTTGAACAGATCGAACCAGCCCGACACCGAAAAAGCGAACCTGAGCGCAGAAACAAAAACGTCGCCACCCCGCGCGTTGCGCGATAATGGCGACGTTTCGTTAATGCTTCCTGGATGGTTATGGGACGGAGTGACCGACCGCCGCCTTCACCTGGCCGATGTCCGTGCCATTGACGCCGCCGCTGGCGTTCACGTCCGCGCGGAAATTCGTGCCGTCCAGCACCGCGCCCGCGGCCAGCTTCGTTTGTCCGACATCGGTGCCGTTGACTGCTTTGTTCCCATTCACGTCGCCGAGGAGCATGTTCACACTCACGGTCGTGTCTGGCATCGTCTGCGAAAACTCGTCGGTTACGCTGCTCAAGTTCACGGTCAACTTCTGTTGATCGGTCACGCCGGAGACGTTCACCGTCATCGTGTTGCCGCTGAAGGTGGTCGTGCCGACCGATCCGGTGCCCGCGGTGACAGCGGCATTTCCGCTCACGACGTTATTGCTGAAGGTGAAGACCATGGAGACATCACCGGTGCGGCATTCCACGCCAGGTTCGCCCGAGAGAGGAAGATTGATATCGAACGTGCCCGCGGCCCCGTGTGTCTTGCGCGAAACGGCGCTGGCGAAGGTGAGCGGAGCGCACGGCTGCGGCTGTGGCGATTGAATCGCAACCACAATGGGAGCACCGGTCTTGTAGAAGCCAATGGTGGCGTTAGTGGTCACCGGCGGGCGATTGGAATCAAAGCGGAAGTTAAACAACAGGCCCCAGCGGAGCGCGTTTGCGTTTGGGTTTTGCGCGAACGTTTCCGAGCTCCAAGTCAGCGCATCCGCGGTTTGATTCGTTGTCCAGCCGGCGTTGCTGATGCCGGCGCTGCCCACCGTGCCGTCGTTCGCGAAGCCCGCGTCATTGATCGGAGCGTGAAACCCGATGTTGGTCGCGGCGACTCCGCAACCGAGCGGGACGCTGAACGATTGGATCCCGCGATTCATGTTCTGGTTGTAGATCGCATATTCATAGTGCCAGACGCCCGCCGAGGGATTGGTCACTTTGTAGGCCATGGTGCCGATGCCATCGACTCCGGGAGCGGGCTCGATCCCAGCCAGCGTCGCTCCGTTCCAGGCGGTGATGGCTGGCTTGGTGCGCTGGGTGGTGGAGCCGTTGGTCGCAAAGCTAAAGGTCGTCGTCCCCGAAGGAGTGTACTGCCGGTAGGAAACGTTGTTGTTCATGTTGCATTCGCCGGGGTGAGACTGGCACCAGGCGTACTCATGCGGGGTAACATATTGCCCCTCCGCGTAATAGGTGGCGCCAGGATTTTGTGCCGGCACGAGATCGCTCACCGCCACCATCAGCCGGTGCGAGACAGGGGTGTGCGAATGCCCGGTATGATCTCGCGCCGTAGTCGGAAAGGCACCGGTGAAGGGATTGACCCAGGCACGGGAACCGATGCCGCTCTGACTGTAATTCAAGCTTGCCGTGTAGGGGTCGGAGCAACCAGAACCGAGTTGGCTCCCGCCGGTGCCATTGCAGCCGAAGCTACAAATGTTTTGCGTCAAAGCGGTGAAGGCATGCTTCATCCAAGACTGGCCGATTTGCTCAAAGCGCTCGTTGTTGCTCGCTCCGCCGCTCATGCGATACAGGTTTTGCGGAATGACAGGGTGATCGGTATTTGGCATCTGGAACCAGTTCAGGTTCACCACCCCGGCGTTGCAAGAAGTCGTTCCCACTCCGAGACCAACGAAACCGTTGGTGGCGCCAGAGACCGCTTGCTCGACCCCGATAATGTCGCCCACGATCACGTCCGGTCCGGGAACGGTCCCGACCGCTGGCTGGACAGCCGATTCAACCTCGCCGTTCACGATCTGGGCCACTTCGATCGGCCGCATCGTAGCCGCGACCGAAATATTGCCCACCGACGCACCGGCATCCGCAGGGCGTCCCATATTTTTCGCGAAACCATCGGAGACGAGCAACCGCCCATCCGTGATCTGGAGCGCTTTTGTCTGCGCATCGTAGGCATAGTGATGCCCCTCGATATTGAAAAAGACGAATCCGGTTTTCCCATCGCGCACCACGAGGTCATGATCCCCGCTCCAATCAACCTTCTCGATCACCAATCGGCTGAACGAGTCACGCAGCGCGGTCGGGAGAGAGGGCGAATCCTCCCCCGTCAGAGCCATCATCCCGAGCTTGGGACCGCGAAATTCGCCGTTCATGACGAGCACCGGAAAGAACGAGTTGTCCATCGCCTTGAGGCGCAAAGTTTCCATTCTAGTCTCTTTGTTGGATGCGCCATTGAGGCGGTTCAAATCCAGGTCCAAAGCAACCGTCCCCGTCGCGACGATCAGAGTCTCGAGGGTTCCAGTTTCCGATTTGTCGCGGGTATTTTGCGCGACGGCGATTCCCGATGCTACGCCGACAAGGGCGAGCAAGGGCAGGGTAAAATGAGTAACAATTTTCTTCATTCTAAGGTTGGGTTCTAAGGATACGACGTTGGCCGAAAGAGGCTGGCGCGAGAGTGCGAGGGCCTCAGAGTGGGAAGGGTATACAGCCGTTTCCTGACGAATGGGATAAATATTTTTATCTTTTTTCTTGGCCGCCTCGGAGCACAGCGAATTGATGCCCTAAACAAGCCGCACAAAGCACCGTGATGGAACGCTGGATACTTCGATTTTGAGGCACCCCCGCTAGCGAGGCAGCACTCTCCGGACGCTTCGGGGGCCGCGCTTACAGCGCGTTCCCCGCAGCCGCTTTCACCTGCGCGAGGTCGGAAGCGTTCACGGCTCCGCTCACGTTGACGTCCGTGCGGAAATTTGCGCCGTCCAACGCCGTGCCTACCGCGGCCTTGGTTTGCGCAAGGTCGGAGCTGTTCACCCCACTGCTGCCCGTGGTGTCTCCGAGCAGGATTTTCACCGGCACCGCCGCCGCCGGCATCGTTTGCGCGAAACGGTCGGTCACATTCGCCACCGTCAAAGTGAGCTGCTGCTGGTCCGCAACGCCGGAGAGGACAATCGTCATGGTGTTGTCATTAAAAACCGGGGCCCTCGCGGTGCCAGCGCCGCTGGTCACGGTGGCGTCACCGCTCACGACTTCGTTGCTGAAAGTGAGAACAATCGTGTGCTGGTTCCCCGCGCCTCCGCTGCGACATTCCACGCCGGCCGCGCCGGAGAGTGGCAGCGAAATATCAAACGCCCCCGCCGCGCCGTGAGTCTTGCGCGAGACCGCGCTGGCGAAAGTGAGGGGCGCGCACGCCTCTGGCGTGGGCACCTGGATGGCTACCGTGATAGGCGCTCCAGTTTTGAAGAAGCCGACCGTCGCATTGCTCGTCGTAGGCGGCCGCGCGGAATCGAAGCGGAAGTTATAAAGCGTCCCCCAACGGAGAGCGTTCGCGTTCGGATTTTGCGAGAAGGTTTCAGAGTTCCACGTGAGCGCATCGGCCGTCTCCGTGTTGGCCCAAGGGGCGTTGCTGAAGCCGGCGTTGCCGACCGTGCCGTCATTGACCGAGCCCGGCTCGTTCGGTGGCGCGTGAAATCCGACGTTGCTCACCGCCACTCCGCAGCCCAACGGGACGCGGAACGATTGGATCGCGCGGTCGAGATTCTGATTATTGACCGCGTACTCATAATGATACATCCCGCCTACCGGACCGGTGACCTTCGAGGCCACAAAACCGCGGCCATCCGCGCCGGGTGCCGGCTCGAACATATTCACGGTCGCTCCCGTCCACGCGTAGATCGCTGGGATGGTGCGGACGGTCCCGCCGACTGGGCTGAAGGTAAAGCTGGCCGTGCCGGAGACGGTAAATTGCCGGTAGGAGGCATTGTTGTACATGTTGCATTCGCCGGGATGCGACTGGCACCAGGCGTACTCGTGCGGCGTCACATACTGCGCCTCGGCAAAGTAAGTCGCGCCGGGGTTCATCGTGGTGTTCAAATCGTTCACGCTCACCAGGACGCGATGTGAGGTCCCGGTCTCCGCGTGGCCTCCGTGGTCGCGCGCCGTCGTGGGATATGCGCCGGTAAACGGATTCACCCAGGCTCGTGAGCCCAACCCGCTCTGGCTCGCGTTCAGGCCCGCACCGTAAGGATCCGAGCACCCGACCCCGAGGGTGGTGCCGCCCGTCGCCGTGCAACCTAGACCGCACGCGTTCCCCTGCAGCGCGGTGAAAGCGTGCTTCAACCACGATTGCCCCACCTGCTCGAAGCGCTCGCTATTATTCGCTCCGCCGCTCATGCGATAGAAATTCTGCGGGATCACGGGGTGATCGGTGTTCGGCATCGCAAACCAGTTCAGCGGAACGCTACCCGCGTTGCAAGAGGTGGTGCCCACCGCCAGGCCGACCATCCCACCGTTGCTCCCGAACTGGCTCATCGACGGCAAATCTCCCACGATCACGTCGGGCCCGGGAACGAACGCTTGCGGAGGGTCCTCGGTCGTCGGCAACACCACGGATGCGGCGACACCGTTGACGATATTCTGCACTTCGATCGGCCGCATCGTGGCCGAGATATTCATGGAGCCGACCGTCGCGCCCGCCACTTCTGGCCGTCCCAAATTCTTCGCGAATCCATCCGAAACCAGCAACCGCCCACCGCTCACCCGCAGCGTCCGGCTGGGCACGTCGTAGCTGTATTGATGCCCCTCGACGTTGAAAAACACGAAGCCCGTTTTCGCATCGCGCACCACCAGATCGTAGGCCGAGCTCCACTCCACTTTCTCCACCATGAGGCGCTCGCTGGCGTCCTGTAATTGCTGCGGAAGCGAGCGAGCATCCACGCCCGTCAACGCGATCGAACCGAGCCCAGGTCCGCGCAATTCGCCGTTGAAAACCGTGATCGGGAAGAACGAATCGGCCACCGCTGCGAGGCGCAGAGTTTCCGCCTTCGCACCCGGCTTCAGGCGATCGAGCGCCAGATCCATCGTCACGCTCCCCTGCGCCACGATGGAAGTCTCGAGCACACCCGTCGCCGCGTCCTTTGCCGGACCCTGTGCCTGCGAGATGCCCGCGGCGAGGCAGAGAAGTGCGACGACGGACAAGAAGGAGTAGGTTACAAACGTTTTCATGGGTGCATATTTCGGTTACGAGTTTCTGGATCCGTCGACTCTCTATGAAACGCGCGGAAGCGTGTTTTCGGTTTTACACGAACGCTAGAAAAAGGGAACACTTTTTAGTTTGAAAAACGCCTGCATCGATCTCAAGAAAAGCGCCCGCCCTCCATCCGTCGGCGGCGGCAAGTCGAGCGCTGCGCCCGGTGCTTTCCCGCTTGGGATCCGCAAATCGAAAACCGCCCGCTGGCGTGGCCTCGCGCTCCTCCTCGTTAACCTCCTCATGGTGGCGCACATCATCCAATGGTGGATCACGGGGCGCACGGTTTCCCCGATCGAACCCTCGGAAACGATGCACACCCTGCAGGACGGCTTCGTAAACGCTGGCTTCATCTTTTTCACCCTCGCCATTCTCGGCACTATGATCTTCGGCCGCTTCGTTTGCGGCTGGGGTTGCCACATCCTTGCGCTCCAGGATTCCTGCGCGTGGCTCATGAAAAAAATCGGCATCACGCCGAAGCCGTTCCGTTCCCGCCTGCTCATCTACGTCCCGCTCATCGCGGCGCTCTACATGTTCGTCTGGCCCACGTTTTACCGGCTCTTCCTCAGCCCCGCGCCCGGTCCGGTCATTCCCACGTTCACCAATCATCTCGTGACAGAAAACTTCTGGGCCACCTTCCCGACCGTCGCCGTCGCGATTCCCTTCCTCTTCATCTGCGGATTCATGACCGTCTATTTTCTCGGGATGAAGGGCTTCTGCACTTACGCCTGTCCCTACGGCGGCTTCTTCGTCCTCGCCGATAAACTCGCGCCCGCCAAAATCCGCGTGACGGATGCCTGCCATCAATGCGGCCACTGTACAGCGATCTGCACCTCGAACGTCCTCGTCCACGCCGAAGTGAAGCAATACGGTATGGTGGTCGATCCCGGCTGCATGAAGTGCATGGATTGCATCAGTGTCTGCCCGAACGACGCGCTCTACTACGGCTTTGGGAAACCGACCGTGGCGGTTCCAAAATCGAAGGCCAAAGCGAAGGCCATCCCGCGAAATTATTCGCTCACCTGGCCGGAGGAAATTGTCGGCGCCGCGGTCTTTCTGTCGAGCTTTCTTGCCGTGCGCGCCGTCTATGGCCTCGTCCCATTCCTGATGGCCTTGGGCTGCGCCGCGGTCAGCACGTTTCTCTTCCTAAAAGCGTGGCGGCTCCTCACTTCCAGAGAGGTTTATTTCCACCGCTTCCATCTCAAGATCGCCGGCCAATTACAAAAATTCGGCTGGGCCTTTCTCTTGGGCGCGTTTCTGTGGCTCGGCCTGACCGCGCACAGCGGCTGGATCCGCTATCACGAAAACCGCGGCGACAAGGCCTTCCAGCAACTGCGCATTCCCGACGAGCTCGCGCTCGCGCAAATAAACCCCGCGCGCTGGCTCACACCGGTGGACCGCGAAAGCATTTCCGTCGGCGGCCGACATCTGCGCTACGCCACCCGCTTTGGATTTTTCCAGAACAGCGAAGCGCTCGCCAAGCTGGCCTGGTTCGACTACCTAGGCGGCGACGCTGAAAGCGCGATCGTTCGTTTAGAGAATGCTGCCGCCGGCCAAAAAGAAGATTCAAAAGCGATCAGTCTCTATTATCGCGGCGCGATTTTGAACCGGCTCGGCCGCTTCGCCGAAGCGCAACGCAGCCTCGATCAGGCGCTCGCGGAGCGGGATAATTTGATCCTCGCCCACCAGGAAAAAGGCGAATCGCTCTGGCTCCTCGGGCGCAAGGAAGAAGCCGCCGCCGTCTGGAGCGCCGCCCTCCGCCGCAATCCGACGGTGGCGCTCACAAACAGCCAGCTCGCCGGAGCCCTCCGCGCCTTCGGCCGACCCGAAGAGGCCGCCGCCTACGATCTCCAGGCCGATCAATCCACGCCGAACGATCCGCTTTTCCACTGGATGCTCGGTGAACGACTCCGGAACATCGGTCTGCCGGAAATGGCCGATAAACATTTCACCCGCGCGCGGCAGCTCGACCCGCGTTTTCAATCACTACCAGGGAGGAATTGAGCCACCGGTTGTTGGGTGCGGCCCGTCGCGGGGTCCAAAATCCGTTTGCCAAAAAAACCCGCCCGGTGACATTGTGCGCTCGCGCTTGCGCACCTCCCCGCTGCGTCCGCCACCTCCTTTTTCCCATGCCTGTCGATCTGCCAGAAACCACTTCCAAAATGGGCGGCCCGCTCGTTAGGCAATTTTCCGTTTTCCTGCCGAACAAAGTCGGCGCCATGCTCGAGGTCGTGAAGCTGCTGAACGCGCATCACGTCGATGTCGTCGCGCTCAGCATCTCGGAATCGACCGATTCCGCGATCGCCCGCATCGTGGTGAGCGATCCCGATTCGGTGCAAAACCTCTTCGGCGAACACGACATCGCGTTTGGCGTATCCGAGATGGTGGTGGTGGAGATGAAGGAAGTGGCCGGCCAGCTTTCGAAACTTCTCGCCGCCCTCCTCATGGCCGAAGTGAACGTCCATTTTACCTATCCACTTCTCATCCGCCCGCGCGGTTTCGCGGCGCTCGCTTTGCACGTCGACGACACCGATTGCGCCTCCTCGGTGCTGCGCGGCGAAGGTTTCAGAATTCTTAGCCAGACCGATATTTCGCGCTAGCCGACGCGCGCTTCGAACAAAACGAACCTCAGCACCATGCGAGTGACCATGTTCAATTCGGCGGGCCGGCCGGATAAAACTTTCGCGATTGCGATCGCCGCTGCGGCCCTCGTGGGCGCGGCCGAATTGCTCGCCGTCGCCTTCCATTTCACGGCCCGCGCGCGCGCCAATCGTCCGGCGACTGCGCCCGCACCGGCCGCCATGACGCGAGCCGCGACGCCCGCGCCCGCTGTGGCCGCTCCGCCCGCCCAGGCGCCTGTCACCGCGGCCGCCACCCCCAGCAATGCCGTTCTTTCCGTGGCGGAAGATTTACTCAAGGAAGCGAGCCTCTTGCGCGAACGCGGTGACACCACCAACGCTCTCGCCCGCCTCCAAACCGCCGCCGAACGCGACCCGGGCAACGCGCAGATCCTCGCGGAAATGGCCATGATCTACGAGTCGATCCAGCTCTTCGATCGCTCGAACGAGACCTGGCGCAAAATCGAGGAGATCGGTCCCAGCGCCGGCGCGCTTTACGAATTAGCCGACATGAAACTGAAGGTGGGCGCCATTCCTCCGACTCCGGCCGCGACCTCCGCCGGCCCGGGGTTTGCCGGCGTCTCCCCGCTCGATGCCGGGACCATCCGCAGCACGCAAGATGGCATCCCCGATGGCTCAACCTTCGGCATCTCGGAAGCCACCATCACGCAGAACCCCGACCCCGAAGCCGAGGCGAATCTCACTCTGCGCGTCGCCGTGAAGATGCGCCCGAACAGTCTGGTCGATCACACGAAGGTGAAGATTCAGGTGTATTTCTACGACATGGTCGACAACACCAACATGGCGTTGACCAATGCCGAAGTGAACTACGAATGGATCACTCCGGATCACGATTGGAAGAATACCAACCCCGAAGTGCTTGCGGTCGGTTATTTGCGATTGAAAGGCGGCACGCTTTCCACGGAGGCCGCGCTCACCGAAGCCGCCGCCGCGGTTCGTCCGCCCGTCGCGGGCCGCAAAGCCAGCACCACGAAAAAGGATTCGGCCGATTCCGGGAACCGCAAGTACGCCGGTTATCAGATTCGCGTTTATTACATGGACCAGCTCCAGGACGTGCGCGCGGAGCCGACCAAGCTGCTCAATCTCTTTCCGCCGCCGCGCACCCTCGCCGCGCCCTGATGCAATTGCTCATCGTCCACCACGACGCTGAGGTCGGAGAGCAGTTGGTCCGGATGGTTAAGGAACACACCGAGCACCACTGCGGCCTCGCCCACTCCGAGCGCGCCGCGCTCGACTGGGCCCGCGGAGTCCCCCGTTGCTCGCTCCTCATCACGCAATTGGATGGCGAAGGCCTCAACGGTTTCCGTCTCGCCGCCACCTTGAGCGAAACCTTCGCCGGTTTGCAGACCACCTTTCTCCCCGGTTACGCCGCCGAAGAACAGCGGCTCGACATTCCCGGCACCAAAGTTTTTCCCGAGCCGATCGACGGCGAACGCCTGCTCAACGCGATCGCGCAAGCCGAAGAACGACGCCAGACGGGGCTCGATTTATTTCACGCCCTCGATGTCTTGCAAATGTGCTGCCTGAGCGGTCGCAGCGGCGCCGTCCAATTGGTCAAAGGCTCGCAAACCGCCGTCGTCTTTCTGCTCAGCGGGCGCATCACCCATGCGGAACGCGGCACCGCCCGCGGCTCCGAAGCGCTCTACGAACTCGTCCCGTGGGACGCGGTGGAATTCGCTTACGATTACGCGGTGCGCGCCCCCGTCCAGACGATCAAAACGGAATGGCACGAAGCGGTCGTCGCTGCTGTCGCGCGGCGCAAAGCGCAGGTCGTCGGCAGCGCCACTGATCCGGTCGAAACCGCCCCTCCTCCCGCCTCTCCCTCCACGCCCGCAAAACCGAACCGCTGGGGAATCCTCGGACGCCAGTAAAATAATACTCGTCCTCCTCCTCGTTCTCGATCACTCCAAAAAACGAACCGGAGCGAGCAGCCTCGATGCTTTCTTCTCCCACGAGTTGCGTTACTCTAAACGCTCCATGCGGCTCCCGGTTTTCCTCATCATCTTCATTTCGCTGGCGGGAACCGCGCTCGGCCAAATCCAGGTGGAACTGAAATTCGCCCGCCTCCAGTACGTCGCCTACGAGCCGGTCATCGCCACCCTCCAGATCACCAACCTCGCCGGTCGCGCCATCGATCTCAGTGACGCTGACGGCCGACGCTGGTTCGGTTTCGAAGTCACCGGCAGCGACGGCCAGGTCGTCGCCCCCACCCCCTTGGGCACCGAACTGCCGCTCCGCATGGACGCCGGCCAGACCGTCACCCGCAAGATCAATCTCACCCCCCGCTTTGCGGTCAACGAGCTCGGCACCTACCGCGTACGGGCAAACGTTTTCTTCGCAGACCTGAACAAGTTTTTTTACTCGCAGACCAAAGTCTTTCGCGTCAACGACGCCCGCGCCATCTGGCAGCGCACCGTCGGCGTCCCCGAAAGCGGCGAGACGCGCACCTACTCCCTTCTTTCCAACCGCTTCCCCGATCACACGAAACTCTACGTGCGCGTCGAAGACAAAAGTACCGGCGCCGTTTACACCACTCTGCCCCTCGGTCGCCTCGTCGCGATCGACGAGCCACAGGCCCAACTCGACCGCGCCAATCGTCTCCATGTCCTCCATTGCGCGGCCCCGCGCACCTGGGCCTATTCGCGCATCGGGTTGAATGGCGAACTGCTCGCCCGCTCCACTTTCATGGAAACAAAATCCCGCCCCCGTTTGCAGGCAGCGCCCGATGGCGCTATCGCGGTACGAGGAGGCCTGCTTGAACGGCCCGCCGGGTCGGATGTCAAAGCGTCGGGGCCGAAGCTCTCCACGCGACCGGCCACCCCTCCCACCGAGGACTAATTTTTCTGAACTAATGTCACGTCATTCGCTCTCGCTAAATCTTCCTAAAATCCTCGCCGCCCTCTGCGCGGCCCTCGTTTTTCTCGGCGCCGACGCGCGCGCCCAATCCAAAACGATCATCATCGATGCTGGCCACGGCGGCTTTGATCGCGGCGGCGTCCCGCGCCAGCGGATCGGCGAAAAAGCGCTCACCCTCGATGTCGCTCAACGCCTGCGGAAGGTTCTGCAAGGGAACGGCTATCGGGTGATCATGACGCGCGACAGCGATGTCTTCATCCCGCTCGGCCGCCGCACCGCCATCGCCAATTCCTATCGCGGCGCCACCTTCGTCTCCGTCCATTTCAACTCCGCCACGCGCGACGGCGCGAACGGCATCGAGACCTACTACTACCGCGGCGACAGCGCGTCCCTCGCGGCCAATATTCATCGCAACGTCGTCGCCATCGCGCCCAGCGAAAATCGCGGCATCCGGCGCCGCGGTTACTACGTCCTGCGACGTACCAACATCCGCGGAGTCCTTGTTGAATGCGGATTCCTCACCAATCCCAGCGAAGGCCGCTACGCGCTCCAGGCCAATTACCGTCAGAAACTTGCCGAAGCCATCGCCCGCGGCATCCAGGGGCAACGCGCTCCGACCAGCAAGCCCCTCACCGCCGGTGCCGCCCGTTCCGTCGAAGTGCTGTCGCCCACCATGTCTGGACCGGATTTTGTCCGCGCCGCGCCCCGCGCCCAACGCTCAAAGAGATCCAGCAAGAAATCTTCGCGCTCCAGTAAGAAGAGCTCCCGAAAAAAGAGCTCCAGCAGCAGCAAGAAAAAGCGCAGTAGATAGGAGCCCTCCTTTGGAATCGCCGGTCGTCACTTCCGCCCAAATGCGCGCCGCGGAAGAAGCGGCCTTCGCTCGAAATCTCAGCTCGGAAAGTTTGATGGATGAAGCCGCCGCTGGCATCGCCCGCGCCGTCTCGAAATTTTTTACCATACCCGGCCACTGCCTCGTCTTTGCTGGCAAAGGCAACAATGCCGGCGATGCCTTCGCCGCCGCATATCTCTTGCGGGAAGTCGGCTGGACGATCGAACTGCGCTGCGTCTTTCCCGAAAAAGAAATCGGCCCGCTCGCGCGAGAAAAACTGCGAACCGTAGCCGACACCTCGGCTCCCGTCGGACGTGCGCCGCTCCTCATCCTCGACGGCCTGCTCGGTCTCGGTGCCACCCCTCCGCTCCGCGGGCCGATCGCAAAAGCCTGCCGCGAAATCAATCATCTCCGGCGCACAGAAAACGCCTTCGTCTTCGCGATCGACCTCCCCACCGGCCTCGATGGCGACTCCGGCCAGACGGACGCCGACTGCGTCATCGCCGACTTCACCCTCACGATCGGATTCGCCAAACGCGGTTTGGTCGCCGACCACGCCCTCGATTACGTCGGCCGGATCGTGCGCATCCCGCTCACCGCCCTGAGCGCGCCGCCTAACGAAAGCTCCACGCTCGCCGATTCCACCGCGCTACGCGTTCTGCTCCCGCGCCGCAACTTCGGCGCCTACAAAAACCAATTCGGCCGCGTCGGCATTCTCGCCGGCTCCACCGGTCTCACCGGCGCCGCGGTCCTTTGCGCATCGGGTGCGCTGCGCGGCGGAGCAGGCCTCGTCGAATTATTCGTCCCGAAAAACATCTACGACGTCATCGCATCCACCGCGCCACCCGAAGTGATGGTAAAACCGATTTCCTCCTACGCCTCGCTGCTCAAAGAGCCAGTCGAAGTCTGGGCCATCGGCCCGGGTCTCGGCCAGAGCCATGCCGCCAAAATTCTGTCGCTCATCAAGAAATCACCGCGACCCATGGTGATCGACGCCGACGCTCTCAACCTTCTGGCCAAGGAGGGGCGCTCTCCAGGCCGCCCCATTTCAGCGTTGATCAAACCCGCCGGCCCGCGTCTCCTCACCCCGCACCCCGGCGAAATGAGCCGCCTCCTCCCCGCCAAAAAAATGACGCGCGCCGAACACGCCAAAAAACTCTGCGCCAAATATCCCGTCACGCTCCTCTTCAAAGGCAGCCGCACCCTCACCGCCGAACGCGATCGCCCCTTAAGCTACAACACCACCGGCAATCCCGGCATGGCCACCGGCGGAATGGGCGACATCCTAACCGGAGCCTGCGCCGCCCTCATCGCACAAAATCTGATCCCGTACGACGCCGCCCGCCTCGCCGCCTGGCTCTGCGGCCGCGCCGCCGAAATCGCCATCTTCGAGAAAGGCGCCAGCGAAGAATCCCTCCTCCCCACCGACGTTCTCAAAAATCTCGGCCCGGCCTTCGAGAATCTTCGCCAGTAGAACACCCCTCTCGCCTCGCCGAAGTCCCGCCCAAAAATCTCTCGTCAGCAAAGTGAGCTGGTGCCGAGGAACAACAACGCGTCCGCTTCCTTCAAATGCCACGGGCAAAGAGCATCACCTCCGCATTCAATTTTCTCGCAAACGTCCCATGGACGGCCTAATTCTCGTTAGCCGTGACCTTCCCACGATCCTTCACTTGGCCGCGGCTTTTCGGCGTAACGGTCGCGACTGTTGCAGCGATCTCGTTTCTCTTCGCGTGCCGCTGCACAGCGATCGGCTAGTTCGACCCATACACCACCGAGTCTGAAATTGACCGCGCGCTTTCTGCTGTGTTCTTCCTTGCATTCGGCGTTTTCGCCTTCCTTGCGTGTGCGCTCTACAAGGGCCGCGAGTGGGCGCGTCGGGTCTTGGCGGCTATCGTGATGATTGTGCTGCTGCTATGCATCATGCAGGCAGTCGGTTAGTTTCGCCCCTATGCTCACGTAGACTGGGGGTATCCGGCGATCCGGTTCGCCGTCGCAATTGAGAAATTTACACGTGTTTATCTATTGATCGCGCCGCCTCTGTTTTCCATTTTGCTGCTATCCCATCCCGACGTAGTGCGCAGTTTTCGCGCCGGCGTATCAAGGTCAGCGATCCAGTCGAACGTCTAACCCCTATGTAGGTGTTCAAGGGAGCAGCAATTTGATCGACAGGTCGTCTGTCAACGCACTAGACTCCCGAACGAAACTCCTGCCAGCCGGTCAACGAAGCGAGGACCTCCGCACCGTCCACACCGCAAGCGACGGCAACGCGGACCACGCCTGTCGGCGTTGCAGCCGGAGTCGGCGACTCCGAATCTGCTAACGCGTCCACCCGCGTGCCGACAACCGGGCCGCGCATCACGTGCCGCAGCGACGTGGCTGCCGCGCGCCTCAACCGAGGCTCTCACCTCTCGCATAACACAGGATCCGAGAGGCCAGGAAATCCGCGCACCTACTTCGCTCCCGCTACCAAACGCTCGAAGCGCGGATCGTTCCGAATCGGATCCCAAACCCAGCGCGCGCGCAAATCGTTCAACGTCACGCTGTAGAGCGTGCTATCCACCGCACCCGGCGTTTTTAGCAAACGCTCGAGCAGCGGAAACGCCAACTCCGGTTCCCCCACCCGCGCGTAGATCAAGGCCAGAAAACATTGCACGATCGTGCCATCGACCGCGTCCTTCGCTTCCGGCATCAGCTCCGCGGCGTGCCGCCCTTCGCGCAGCGCCGCTTCCTTGTTCCCCATGAAGGCGTAAAGCAATCCGAGATTCGCGCGCCGCGTCGCGTCTTCCGGCGCCTCCTGCACCGCGTCCTCGAAAAGCTGCCGCGCGGTTTCGAATTCCGTTTGCGCCTTCGCGGTATCGCCGCGCGCCAGCGCGATGCAGCCTTCCAGAAAACCTTTCGCCGTCACCACCCCGTTCAAATAAGAAACGCCCGCGAGCGGACAATGCTCGAGCGCCCGTTCCGCCGCTGCGTAGTCGCGATCGATCAAGGCCACATCCCAGCGCGCCGCGGTCACATTCCCATCAGGATCGACCCCCGGCGGGATGCTCGCCAGCGTCGCCTTGAGCGCCGCCGTGCTTCCCTTCCAGGAAAAATCCACATACGCCCCTTGGATTTGCACCACGGTCGCGTCCGGCACGAGCGCGCGCAGGCGCCGCACCGCCTTGTCGGCCTGCGGCCAATTCCGCACCGCCGTATAAGTGAAGAGCAGATTCCGGATGATGTTCGGATTTTGCGGATCGAGCGCCGCGACCCGCTCGTAGGCTTCCAAGGACTCCTCCCATTTCCCCTGGCGGCGCTTGATCGCCGCCGTCAGCGAACGCACCCACGAGTCGTTAGGTGTGGCCGCCAGCGCGGCGCCAAATTCCACCAGCGCCCGATCGTAATCGCGCTCCGTCCAATAATAACAAAGGCCGAGCGCGAGATGCCCCTCGCCCAGTTTCGGCTGCAAGCGGAGCGCCTCCTGCGCCGCGCTGAAGGCCTGCGTTTTCCAAACGTCCGTCGGTTCGTAGTAATGAAAAATCGCCGCCCGCGTCGTCGCCAGCCCCGCGTGCGCGAGCGCAAACTTCGGGTCCAGCGCAATCGCATCGCCATAGAGTTGGTCCGCCGCGCGGTAATCCTGCAGCAGGGTGTCAGGTGAGTTTTCGTATTGCCGCGCGCGCAGATAGAAGACATAGGCGTCCGCGTTCTCCGTCGGCTTGGTGTCCATCAGCTCCTTTTCGTCTGGGCTGAGCGTGGCGTGCAGCGCGGTCGCGATCTGTTGCGCCAGTTCGCTCTGCAAGGTGAGCGCGTTCGACATCGTGCGGTCATAACGTTGCGCCCAAAGATGACGATCGTTTCGCGTATCGATGAGCTGCGCTGTCACCGCCACTTGGTCGCCCGAGCGGCGCACGCTCCCTTCCAAAATCGTGGCCACACCCAGTGCTTCCCCGATTTCGCGCAAATTGCGCTCCGTTTTTCCGCGGTAGGGGAGCGTCGAAGTGCGGCTGATCACCTTCAAATCGCTGATCTTCGACAAGCTGGTGAGGATGTCGTCCTGGATGCCATCAGCAAAGAACGCGTTCTCCTTGTCCGCCGTCATGTTTTCAAAGGGCAACACCGCGATGCTCTTCTCCGGCGGGGCGGAGCGACCCGGGCGAAAGCGATCGAAGAGCAATAACGCCACCGCGAGCGCGAGCACGCCCGTGATGAGAAAGTTAATCTTGCGGCCGATCCCCGGACGCGCCCCAGCGGGCACGTCCTCCTCGCGCACGAGTCCTTCCGGCGTCAGCTCGTAGGCCCACGCCACCAACATCGCGATCGGGAATCCGATGATCGAGCCGATGATGATCCACCGCACGATCGCATTCGAAATCTCGAAAAATGGGAAGACCTGCGTCGCGATTTGGATGAGCAGCCAGCTCACCGCGCAATAACCGACCGCCGCGCGGTAGACATTGCGCCGCTTCAGCTCAGCGAAAAAAATTTGCAGGTTCACAGGTGTGCGTGGAAGAGCTGGAGGTCCGGTTGCGATCGGTCCTCGTTCCCGTTTGGAATACAGCCGCCCGTGAACCGGCGTCAAACCGCCGCGAGACGGAAGCGCCGGGCGCGCCCCGCGGGCGGCCCGGCGATTCGACGAAATGCCTCGATCGTTAGAGCGAGTTTCCGGAGCGTAATTTCGTCAGCCCGACGTCAGAACTATTGATCGCGCCATCGGCGGTGACGTCGGCGCGGAAGTTCACACTGCTCACCGTGGCACCGGACGAAGATTTCACCACGGAAACATCGGTCGCATTGACGGAGTTGTTTTCGTTCACGTCGCCGACGAGGACCCGCATCGGCACGGGCTGGGTGGGCAACGTTTGGCCGGTCGTATCGGTCACGCCGTTAAGCGAAACCAGGATCTGCTGCACGTCCGTCACGCCGGTCAGGTTCACGGTCATGGTGTTGCCCGAGAACGTGGGGCTGCCGGAAACGCTGCCGGTTCCGCTAGAAACGGAGGCGGAGCCGCTCGCGACGTCGTTCGTGAAGGTGGCCACAATGGTGTAATCGCCGCTGCCGCCACCGGTCCGACACTCGACGCCGGGCGCGCCGCTGAGCGGAAGGTTGATGTCGAACATCCCTGCCGCGAGGTGAGTCTTGCGGGACGCCGCGGTCGTGACGGCCAGCGGGTTCAGCGCTATTTCCCACATCCCGCGGCCGTGCGTGGCGATGCGGAGGACGCGTTTCACGTTTTGAATCGCCATGTCGAAGACCGCCACGCGCGGAAAACCGGTGCCGTACGGCGCCCAGCTCGCGCCGTTATCAGTGGAACGGAAGACGCCGATGTCGGTGCCGGCGTAGAGCACCGCGACGTTGGGATTTGCGGGATCATTACGATCGGCGGCAAAGGCGTTCGCCGGCACATCCGGCAGGCCGGTCACGCCCGAGCCGTTGATCGCGGTGAGGACCGGCGTCGTGTTCAGGTTGGTCGCCCTCCAGATGTGCGACTGCGCGGCCCCGGTCCCGCCGGCGTAGCCGCCGAGGGCGATGTAGGCGGTGTTCGGTTCGTTCGGATCGAAGACGATGCGCGAGACATACAAATCGGGGATCACGCTGCCCGCGCCCACCGGGTCGAGGTTGGTCAGCGTGGAGGAGCCCGTGGTGGTAAACCAGAGCGCACCGTTGTTGTTGCCGACGAAGCGGTAGTTGTCGTCCTGGGACGAGATACCGATGGCGCTGACCGCCACGCCGGCAATGAGTGGCGCTTGGCTGACGGTGACGTTGGCCGTGCCCTGCGTGCTCGAACGGAGCAGACGGTCGGTGCCGATGTAAACGGTGTTGTTCGGCGAACCCGGCCCGAGCGCGGTGGGACAATAGAAATTCACCGCCGTCGTGGTAGCCGAGCTGCACGCGATTCCGTTCGTCGTGCTCGATCCGCTGCACCCGAGGAATGTCCAGGAACCGAACGCGCCTCCAGTGGTGCTGCGGGAATATCCAATCTGCGAGTTTACCTGATTGAAGAACGTGCTGTACATCGTGTTCGGCGTGCTCTGATCGATCAACGAGAACCCGCCGTCGCCATCCACCGCGTGGAGCCAGGCGGTGCCGCTGCTGAGCAGCATGTTGGTGCCATTATCCTGAGTGCCGCCGATGGAAATGTTCGGGTTCGTCGGGTGGACCGCGATGCTCTGGAACTGCGTGGCCCGCAGGGTGGAGTTGTTCTGGTTCGCCCAGGTCACACCGCCATCGGTGGATTTCCAGACGCCGCCGTCGTCGCCGCGATAGACCACATTTGAATCGGAGGGGGCAATCTTGATCACGTGCGTATCGGCATGCGTGGTGAGGTCGTTACTCACGAACGTCGTGCTCGCGCCGTCGAGCGAGGTAGATTGCTGTTTGGCGCAGCTCGTACTGCGGACGTTGCCGCCTAACATCAGTTTATCCGTCGTGGTCGCGGCGCCGGGAAGAACGTCGAACCCGATGTTATAGAAACATTGGCCAGCGCAGAATCCGCCACCGCCGAGGAGCTTGACCGACCAGGTGGCACCGCCATCATCCGAGCGCCGGAGCGCCCCGAAGCTTGTCGTCGAGTTGCAGATGGTGCCGGTCGAGGGTTCGCCGCTGGCGACGTAGATGACCGTGGTGGTGCCGCGCACATACGCACGCAGTTCGCCGCGGCCGTTGCCTGTCGAGGTGGAGGTGGTGACAAAAGTCTGCGTGAACGTGGGCGAGCCCGACATCGCATTGGTGGAACGGTAAATGCCGCCGTCGCCGGCGACGTTCGTGCCGTTGAGCCAGACGATCACGGTGTTGCCGGTGGGGTCCTGCGGGTCGAGAACGAGATCGTTCGCACTGCGGTTGACGGTGCAGGGCGTATCGAGGCAAAGGCCGAAGCCGTTGTCGGTGGTGCTGACCGGCATGCGCGTGCCGGCAATCCCAGCGGCCGGACCCTGCACATTCGAGAGCCGGACCAAACCGCGCATCGCTAGGGGCGGCACGTTATTTCCAAACGGCGTCGACGCTCCGAGTCCAATGATTCCGCCGGCCACGCCGACGAAGAGCGTGTTTGGATCGCCAGGAACGCGGACAATTTTACTGATCGAGCGTCCGCTAAAGAAACCGCCACTCACCGGGACGTTGGCCGCATTGTTGTAATTGCGGATGGGATTGATCGGGCCAACGAGATTCGCCGTCGTGTTTACGTTCTCGATTCGGTAAAGCCCGACGCCCGCGTAGCAGTCCGCCGAGCCGTTCGCTTCGCCCGTCCCCACCCAGAGCCAGCCGTTCGCCGGATCGAGCGTGAGCGCACCGATGGAAAGCGATTCCGCGCCTTCGAAAATCGGCGTCCAGTTGGCGCCACCATCGAGGGACCGGTAGACACCGCCTTGCGCTGCGGCCGCGTAGACCTTGTTCGAATCCGCCGGATCAATCTCGATCGCGGAAATGCGACCGCTCACCGCGACGCGGGTCGTTTGGGTTTGGCCAAGAGGAATCGGATTCGGCCCGAGCTCGATCCAGTTAGGGATCACCACCGTCGAGTCCGTGCCGGCGGATTCGCGCTGTGCGGTCTGCAACGCCTCCACCTGCCGATCCATCAACGCGTTGGCGCGCACCCGCGCCTCAGGATCGACCGGCCTGGCCGGATCGACACCACGCAGCAACGCGATGAAAGCCTGTCGTTTCGCGATGTATTCGCCCTCGTCGAGCTCGCCGGAGTATCCCTGCGGTTTATCGGGGTCGACCGCGTCGGGCGCCTTGGCCGATCGCAGTTTGAATTGGCTGAAGGCAATGCCGGAAAAGACCAGCGCCGAGAGGAACAGCGTGAGGGCCAGCACCAGGCGGAACGAAGCGACGGCGCGCGTGACGGTTTTGATGATTTTCATTGGGATGATTGGATTTGGCGGACTTGTCCGCAGGCGACTACTGCGGAGGTCTAGCCAAACCCCGATTGGCCGTCAAGAATCCTCATTGGCCGCTCTGCGAAAGCGCGAACAGCGGTTCTCGATCGGGTGAGTGTTTTCGATTTCAAGGCTTGAGGAATCAAATCGCTGCGACGGCCGAGAATCTGCTTCTTTTTTGAAGTCGAATGTGATTTTCTGCCGCACGCGGTGGCGATGCCAAAGTTCGCTCCGCGCGGCAGGACCTAACTCAACCCCGTGCAAACCAGCCGAAAGACCCTTCGCGGTCGCGTGGCGCGCCTCATCATGGCGGCCGCCTTGGTATATTGCCCGCTGACCATATTCGCCGCGCCGTCGTTCGACGCCGCGCTGAACAAGACCGTTTGGAAATTGCTCTACGGCCTGACCGACGCGCAGGTGAACGATCCCGCCTGGCTCGCCCTCGACAGCGACGCCGATGGCTTGAGCAACCAGGCCGAGCTGATTACCGGCACCGATCCGATCCGCGCCACTTCCAGGCTCGCCGTCACCACCGTCACCGCCGGAGCCACCACCGTCTCGCTCACCTTCCCGAGCGCGAAGGGCAAACTTTACACCGTGGAATCCACCACGGTTTTGAGCGATCCCACCACTTGGGCTGGCTTTACCCCTAGCGTGCAGGTGATGGGCAACGGCAATGCGCAAACGCTCGTCGCACCGAAAGTTTCGGATGCGTTCTACCGCGTCGCCGTGCAGGACGTCGATACGGATGGCGACCAGGTGAGCGATTGGGCGGAAATCGTGGTCGGCTACGATCCAAACAACACCCATTCGAATGGCGCCGCGCAGGATGACCACACCGCGCTCACCGCGCAGCTCGCCAGCGCAAACATCGTCACCCTCCGGGCCACCGATCCCTCCACCACCCAACCGCCGAACGCCGCCACCCCGCCGGCGAACACCGGATCCATCACCGTCAGCCGCGGCGGCGCGTTGAATTTCAGCAGCATCACCGTGCCTCTCGTGACGAGCGGGACAGCCGTCGAGGGCACCGATTATCTGCCCGCCGCCACTTCCGTCACCCTTCTGCCCGACGTCAGCTCCATCAAAGTCCCGATCGTTCCGCAGGCAAATCCTGCGCGGCAAAGCAACGCCACCGTAACCCTGCAAGCGATGCCTGGCGGCGGCTACACCGTCGGCGCGCCGAGCAGCGCGAGCGTCGTCATCCAACCCGCCGGTAACACGACCGGCACCGGTCTCACCGGTTATTATTACAACTCCACCAGCACCGCGATCAACGCCGGCTACAATGCCGCCGTTCTTTTCAATCCCGCGAACCTCCGCCTCACGCGCAACGATCTCACGATCGACCACGTCTGGAACAATATTTCCCCCGGCCCCGGCGTAAACGCGACCTACTACGTGGTGCGTTGGCTCGGCCAGGTGCAGCCGCAATATTCCGAAACCTACTACTTCGTCACGCGCACGAACGACGGCGTGAAACTTTGGATCAACGGCCAGCTCATCGTGGACAAATGGGTCAACCAAAGCGCGACTGATTGGACGGGCGCGATCGAGCTCCGCGCCGGCGTGTTTTACGACATCAAGATGGAATATTACCAGGCGACTGGCAGCGGCGAAGCGCACCTCTCTTGGTATAGCGAAAACCAGGTCAAGCAGATCATCCCGACGCCGCGCCTCTACCCCGACACCGTCCCGCCCGCGCCGCCGTCGATCACGAGCGCACTGACCGCGTTCGGTTTCGTCGGTCAGCCGTTCAGCTTCACGGTGGTGGCGAGCAATTTTGCGAACACTGCGACCACTTTTGCGCTTGGCGCGAATAGCAGCCCGCTCCCGCCGGGGCTCACGTTAAACGCAAACACCGGCGTCATCAGCGGCACGCCCACGGTGGCGGGCGATTTCCAGGTCGCACTCGTTTCGACGAGCGTTTTCGGAACCGGCAGTTCGGTCCTCAACCTTCAGATTCTCGACACCGGCAACGCCGTCACGCGAGAGCTCTGGACCACCGGCGTGACCGGCCCCGCCATCGCCGACATCCCGCTCGGCTCCCCGCCCACCAGCATCGACAACTCGTTAGTCACGCTTGCCGACAACACCGTCTACGCCGACAACACCGCGGAGCGTTTACGCGGCTATTTCACCGCTCCCGCCACCGGCAATTACTACTTCTGGATCGCCGCCAGTAACGCCGCCGAGCTTTGGATTTCCAACGATCGCGAGCCCGTCAACAAAGTCCGTCGCGCCTGGGTTACCGCGCCCGGCACCGCGCCCGGCGTCTGGAACGACGCCGCCCAACCGAAGCAAAAATCCTCCTGGCTCTCGCTCGTTGCCGGACGCCGCTATTACTACGAAGTCCTGCACAATCACGGCGTCGGCACGCCCAACGATCACGTCGCCGTCGCCTGGTTCCTCGATCCCACCGGCACGACCGACAATCCGATCGCGAACAACACCGCCATCGTCCCCGGTTACGTCCTCACGCCATTCGATTATCCGGCCGCTTCCACCACCGCCGGCACGCTTTACGCCACCAACATGACGCCGCAGGGCGTGGCCCAGACAACCGCCGTCGGCTCCGCCAATCTCCGTCTCAACGCTGACAACACGCAGGTCATCCTCCATTTCCAATCAGGCGGCCTCAGCTCGCCTCGCACCGGCGCGCACGTCCACAGCGAAGCCTTCGGTGTTAACCCGAGCCAGATCATTCTCGACATCGACGATATCGACATCTTCCACCCGGAACTTCGCACCGCCGATGGCGGCTACATTTGGAATATCGAGCCCGTCGGCACTCTCTCCGCCGCTGATATCGTGGCCGTCATTCAGCAGGGCAAAGCCTACATCAACATCCATACGGTGAACTATCCCGCGGGCGAAATTCGCGGAAACTTCGGCCTCGTTTTCGGTTTGCAAAGCCCGCCTACACTCCAGCCCGATCCCGGTTACGATCCCGCCAGTTCGACGACCGACGCTGACGCCGCGCGTTTTCTTAATCAAGCCACCTTCGGCGCCAGCCCCTCCGATGTCGCCTACGTGAAAGCGAACGGCTACGCCGCGTGGATCAACAGCCAGTTCGCCGTTCCGCCCTCGCTCCTCGTGCCCGAGGTCCTCGCGAACCTCAATTCCGATCCCACTAATCCCTATCCGAGCACGCTCACGTTTAACGCCTGGTGGAGAAAATCCATCACCGCCCCCGATCAACTCCGCCAGCGTGTTGCCTTCGCCTTGAGTGAAATCACGGTCGTCTCCGATGTCGGCCCGCTGAACAACAACGGCCGCGTCCTCGCCAGTTTTTACGACGCGCTGCTCAACACCGCTTTCCTCAACTTCCGCGACATCCTCAAGGAGACGACGCTCACTCCCGCGATGGGCATCTATCTCGACATGCGCGGCAACCAGAAAGGCAACCTCACCACCGGCCTCCATCCGAACGAAAACTACGCCCGCGAGATCATGCAGCTCTTCTCGTTAGGCCTGAACCGCCTCTGGCCCGATGGCACGCTGGTGCTCGATTCGCAGGGCGGCCTTATCGCCACCTACGACCAAAAAGTCGTGGACGGTGTAGCCCGCGTTTTCACCGGTTGGAATTACAACCAGCCGTTGCAAGGCAACGGCCGGCTCCCCACCAGTTTCAACCCCGCGGCCAACTACCTCGATCCGATGGTGCTCGTCCCGACCCGCCACGAGCTCGGCGCGAAGCAGCTCCTCGACAACGCTGTCCTCCCCGCCGCGCGCGGCTACAGCTTGATCGCTCCGCCCACGCCCGGAACCGAAGCGGATCCCACGCAGGTCGCCTTCGACACCTATTGCCTGCAAGACTTCGAGAAAGCGCTCGATAGCATGTTCAATAATCCGAGCGTCGGACCGTTCGTTTGCCGACAGCTCATTCAGCGCCTTGTCACCAGCAATCCCAGCCCCGCTTACCTCCATCGCGTCGTGCAAAAATTTAACGACGACGGCACGCCGCAACACGTGCGCGGCAACATGCAGGCCGTCATCAAAGCCATCCTCCTCGATGGCGAAGCGCGCAGCACCACGCTCCCGACTGCGCTCGCCAACGTCTCCGGAAAACAACGCGAACCGCTCCTCCGTCTCACCGGCCCGGCCCGCGCCTTCCCCGCGCTCGTCACCACTGGCAATTACAGCCAGACCGGCGGCACCACGATGCAGATCACCACGAGTGTGCCGCACCTACTCGCCGCCAATAACTCGCTCTTCCTCGATTTCACCGGCAACACCCCCATCCCCTTCAACAATCCCAGCTCGCAAGCCTATACCGTCCTGACCACCCCAGCGCCGACCGCCACCACCTTCTCGGTCAACGCCACCGGCATTCTCGCCACCACCTACACGCAGGCCGTCAACTCGAACAACATCACCGTGAACACTGCCGGCCCCGCCGTCGTCGGCGCGAAAGTGTATCTCGACTTCACCACGGGCGGCGCGCCCGACGGCCTCTACACGCTCACCAGCATTCCAGCCGGTAACCAGTTTACCGTCACGACCACCGAAGACCCCGCCACCGTTCCTGCGCGCAGCGGCGCAGCGTTAATTCCGAGGCTTACGGCCGGCGAAGCGGTTAGAAACAGCGGCACGCCGCCCACCTCCACCATTACCGTCAGCACCTTCGGCAATCACAACCTGCAAGTGAACGATCACATCTGGCTCGATTTCGCCGCCGGGTCCGGAAGCGTGAACACCGACGCCGAATTCACCGTCGCGAGCATTATCGACGAAGACCGCTTCACTTGCGTCGTCCCGAATTCCACCCTCACCCAGGAGACGCTGAACACCTCCGCCATCTATCTGCTCGTCCCGCCGCCGCTCACCCGGTCCGGCAGCGTCAAACTCGAGGAGAGCAAATACAACGTCGGCTTCAGCGACATCGATCTCACCCAGACCCCGCTCAACGCTCCCACCGTCTTCAATTACTTCTTCCCCGACTACAAATATCCCGGCTCGCTCGCGAGCAATAACGTCACCACCCCCGAGTTCCAGCTCACCACCGACACCAACGTCGTCACCCTCACCAACACCATCTCCGCCGCCATCCTCTCCTCCAGCAACGCGAATGGCCTAACAAGTTATCGCGCCGGCAACGGCACGATCACGATGGACCTCAGCCCGTACATGACCCCCGGCCAAACCTCTAACGCCGGCCTTCCCGCGCTCGTCGATCAGCTAGGCAACCTGCTCACCGGCGGCCAGCTCACCGCCGCCACCCGCACCGCCATCATCAACTTCGCCGCCAACACCACCAACTTTCCTTACACCACGCCCACCTCCACCCAGATGCGCGATCGCGTCCGCGCCGTCGTCCATCTCATCGTCACTTCACCCGAGTACGCCATCCAGAAATAGCGCTCATGGAACCGGAACACTTCTCTTCCTTCACCACCCGGCGGAAGTTCATTCGCCAGGCCGCCTGTGCCGCGCTCGGGACGGTCGCGCTCACCAACACGATTCGCGATCTGCGCTTCATCACCGCCGCCATGGCCCAGGGCCCGATCGACGATTACAAAGCGCTCGTCTGCATCTTCCTTTCCGGTGGCAACGACT
>JBDSNB010000008.1:0-6118 GCA_039915555.1 Chthoniobacterales bacterium
CGCTGACCGATCACGACCCGGAGGTGCGCCGCCTGCTCGGGGAGACCTTCGGCGCCGATATTTATTCCTCGGAAGGAGACTTGAACCGCGCCCAGCTTCGCACCATAGTGTTCGCCGACCCGGGAAAGAAGCAGGCGCTCGAGCAGATTCTGCATCCGCGCATCCGACGTCAGTGGGCGATCCAAGCCGAAAGCCGGCGCAAGTCCACGGAACTTTTCTTGGCTGACATTCCTCTTTTGTATGAAACCGGCGGTGAAACCCTGTGCGATCGCGTGGTCGTGGTCGCGTGCGCGCCGCGCATCCAATTGGAGCGCCTCATGATGCGTTCCTCGCTCGATCAAGCGGCGGCGGAGCAAATCGTGGCGGCGCAGATGCCGCTCGCGGAGAAAATCGCGCGCGCCGATCAAGTAGTCTGGAATAACGGATCGCGCGCCGTGCTCTCCGCGCAGGCCGAAATTTTCGCCGCCAATCTTTCCCTGGCGAAATAGATGAACGAAGAAACTCAAACTGCCACCGCGGTGGACGAAGCCACGCCACCGGCGGCCCCGCTGCCAGAAGCCTTGCATCTCAACGCCCTGCAAGCGCTCACCCCCGCAGCATTGGAGGAAGTTTGCCGCCCCTTTGACGTCCGGATTCATCCCGGCCGCACCCGCCACCAGCAGATCCTGGATCTCGTGCGCGCAGCCTGCAGCCGAAACGTGCCGGTGACGGTCGAAGGCTTCTTCTCCCTCGTCGGCGAGTCGTTTGGTCTGCTCCGTTTTCCGGCCTTGAATTTCCTTTCCGTGCCCGAGGATGTCGGCATCCCGCGCGCCGCGATCCAGCACTTCCGTTTTCGTCTCGGACAAAAAATCCGCGGCACGGTCCGCCTCCCGCGCGAGCGCGAGAAGACGCTCATGCTCGAAGAGGTGGTCGCGATCGAAGACGTGCCGGCCGACGAATGGCAGCCGCCGAAAGATTTCGATCATCTCACGCCGCTCTATCCGGAAGGCCGCATCATTCTGGAAAACGCGACCACCAATTCGATCAGCGCGCGCGCGGTGGATTTGCTGACGCCGCTCGGGCGCGGGCAGCGTGGTCTGATTGTGGCCGCACCGCGTGTCGGGAAAACGATTTTGCTCAAGGAAATCGCGAAAGCGATTTGCGTAAACCACCCCGAGATCATCCTCGTCATTCTCCTCGTGGACGAGCGCCCGGAGGAAGTGACCGATCTGCAACGCGAAGTCGATTGCCAGATCTACAACTCCACCTTCGACGAAAACTCGGCGCGCCACGTGCAGGTGGCCGAACTCGTCCTCGAGCGTGCGAAGCGGCTCGTCGAGATGGGGAAGGACGTGGTCGTGCTGCTGGATAGCATTACGCGGCTGGCGCGCGGTTATAATTCCCTCACCAAAGGCAAAGGCCGCACCATGTCCGGCGGGGTGGAATCGAAGGCGCTGCTCAAGCCGAAGAAGTTCTTCGGCTCCGCTCGCAACGTGGAGGAAGGCGGCAGCCTAACGATCCTCGCGACGGCGCTGATCGATACCGGAAGCAAAATGGATCAGGTCATTTTCGAAGAATTTAAAGGGACGGGAAACATGGAGCTGCATCTCGACCGCGCGCTGGTCGAGAAGCGTCTCTATCCCGCGATCCACGTGCAACAATCGGCCACGCGTCGCGAAGAATTGCTCTATCATCCCGAGGAATGGGAACGCGTGCAGGTCTTGCGCAAAGCGATGGCACAGATGCCGCCAATCGAAGCGATGGAACAGTTAATCGGCAACTTGGAAGCGACGAATACGAACGCGGAATTACTCTTGGCGGGGTTGCGATGAAGGCGGGGAAAGCACCAAGCTTCAAGCTCAAAGCTCCAGCGAAGCACCAAGGCGCAATCTCCAGCGATCGTGGTGCCCTTTTGGAATTCGGAGCTTGGAAGTTCTCTGGAGCTTGGACCTTGGAATTTGGAGCTTCGAGAACCGATCGCCGCGGTGGAACTGGCGGCCACAAATCATGACGAGGGACGAATACAACGAACAGCAGCGCCGGAAAGCCGCGGGCGAGACGGCCGAGAGCACGGTGGCGACGAAGCCTGAACCCCGCCCCGCGCCTGTTCTTTCCGCCGCCGCGATTCGCCATTCTGCCGCGCACGATTCCATGATCGCTTCCGACGCAGAACTGGCCGCCATCCTTCCGCTCCTCGGGCCGGTCGAGCGGGTCGCGATCGACACCGAAGCGGACAGCCTGCACTGCTACTTTGAGAAGCTTTGTCTCGTGCAAATGAGTTTCAGCGGAAAAGATTATCTCATCGATCCGCTCGCGAGTTTCGATCTCTCCCCGCTCGCCGCCGCCCTGGACGGCAAAGAGATCGTGCTGCAAGGCGCGGACTTTGATCTGCGCCTGATGAAGCGCGCCTTCGATTTCACCGCGAGCAAAGTCTTCGATACCGTCATCGCCGCGCGTCTCCTTGGATTGCGCGAGTTCAGCCTCGCCGCGCTCGTCCAAAAATATTTCGGCGTCATCCTGAGCAAAGGTTCGCAAAAAGCGAATTGGGCCCAGCGCCCGCTCCCCGCCCTCATGGCCGAGTACGCGATGAACGACACTCGCTACCTCCTGCCGCTCGCGGAAAAAATGGAGGCCGAGCTGCGCGAGAAGGGTCGTTGGGAATGGTTTGAGCAATCGTGCGAACGCGGCCGCGTCCAGGCCGCCGTGGAACGGGTGCGCGATGAAGAAGAAGCCTGGCGCATCAGCGGCTCAGGCACGCTCTCACCGCGCGCCTCTGCCGTCCTGCGCGCCCTCTGGCGCTGGCGCGACGGCGAAGCGCAGGCCACCGACCGGCCCTCCTTCCATATTCTGCAAAATCATCTGCTCATCGAAGCCGCGAAAAGCTTCGAAGCTGGCCACGTGCCCGAGTTCCGGCACCTGACCTCGCGCCGCCGCCGCGGCTTCATGGAGGCCGCGGAAGCGGCGATGCAAATCCTTGACGAAGACCTGCCGCGCCGCATCCGGCGCAAAGGGCTGCGTCCCACGCAAGAGATGGAGCGCCTCGCGGAGGAATTGCGCAAGCGTCGCGACGTAAAAGCGCAGGAGCTCGGTCTCGATCCGTCCTTCATCGCGCCGCGCGCGACGGTTGATTCCATCGCCATCGATCAGGGCCGAAGTGAGGTTCTGCTCGTGCCGTGGCAACGGCAGTTGCTGGAGCTTTAGCGGTTGCGGACGTCCGAGCGACTATCGCGGCTGCGCACCAGTCACACTTCTGAGATCGCTGATGCTGCCGTCCGTGAAAATAATGAGATTGCCGTGCCCGTGCACGTCGCCTCGCTCGACGAACCACGGCTGCCGCGGCCAGCGGTGCGGGGTTCCAGGTTTTTCGTCGAAGGGCGTGGCGATATAATCGATTCGGGCGGTTGCCGCGTTCGAGTAATCGGGATTCTCGAGCAAGTTTTGGATCGTCGGGCAAATCCACGTTTTGCGCGTGATCTCAAAGGGCGCGAGCGCGCCTATCCATTCCTCGGCAAACTCCTCGGGCTCCGCGTCGCCGCTAGTTTGAGCAATCTGCGGCCACATCCCATTCTCCTGCACGTAGAGTTCTGTCCCGACGTACAAACTGTGGAGGTTCGCGCTACACTGCGCACGCTGCGCGCGAGCCCGCATCTTGGATATGACTGGAATGGAAAGGATAGCCAGGATTCCGACAATCACGATGACCACTAGGATCTCGAAAACTGAGAAGGCGTTAGCCTTCGATCTCCGGACGGCATCGAGTCTAGAAAGGCGGCACCCTTTCTCCGCGATTACGTTGTGTTTATTGGCGCGGTGTTCGATTGCTTGAAGCCAATGACGCTGAGATTGATTTCGCAAGTCACTCTTGGCGTCAGATCAGGGTTAAGTTGGCCGTGGGAGATATCGAGCCGCGCTTCGCCTGTTAAACGTGTGGCGGCCGGACCAAACGATCGCGACGCAGTCGTGATCCTAGCGTCGAGTATCCCATTCGCGCTGGCTGTTACCATAACTGTAGTTGGAGTCCCGGTGCTCGGGTCGATGGTGATTACCCCAAAATTAAATGTCGCGTTTAGGATAGCGGCGAGAGTCGCGCGACCAGGGTCCGCAGTTCCGCGTAATGTGCCGGTGAAAACACGCCCTTGAGCGAAGGTCACAAAGGTGCCGGATGAAACACCGGTTTGCGGCACGCCGATCGAGAAGACCGCAATCGAGTTTGCGCCGCAGGGATCGGTGGTCGCCAACGGGCGGATGACTCCCGCGTAGGTTCCGACGACGTTAGCCGTCGTCCCTGGGTAGGGGGGGCCCCCGCTGAGCGCGAAGCTTTGCGCGGCGGTGAGGACGAGACACATCAGGGAGGCGAGGAGGATTTTCATCTCGGGGAGCAGTTAAGAACTGCGCCGGGCTTGTGGTCAATCCTAATCACCGCCGTTTCTTCTGCTTGACGCTGCTCGTCGCGATGGGCAGAACTACCCCCTCGCATGAGTCGACCTACTTTTTCACGGCAGCTCCCCCGGGCTGTTCTCCTAGGGGCGGTCTTCGCGCTCGGCTTGCTCGTGGCCAGCCCGGCCGAGGCGCAGAACCCGTCTTCGGCGCAGGACCGGGCGCAGTTATTGCGCACCTCGGCGGGTTTGCGCGATGACTCGACGGATGATGAAACGGGGTCGGATTCCGCGCATGCGGTGGCGAGCCCGAACGATCCCGATCTGGGCGAGCAGGCGATCTTGAAGCGGGCGGACGAGTATCAGGCGTGGTCGTTTTTCGCGACGGCGCCGTTCTCTTATACGTCGAATGTGGCGCTGGCGCGGAGCGGGGCGCAAAGCGACGGGCTCTTCACGCCTGCGCTAGGGCTGACGTATGCGCCGCGGATCACGAAGACGCTCTATGCGAACTTCAGCATCGCGCAGCAGTTCTTTTATTACGATGAGTTCGATGGCTTGAACTTCGCGAGTTTCGATGCGCGGGCCGGGCTCGTTTATACGATTCCGCAGTGGCACAACCTGCTTTTGCGCGCGGACTACAATTTCAATCGCCTGACCTCGGACGATTTGGGCGATGAGTTTTTTGCGAATCATTCGCTGAACTTCGGGGCCGAGCTGCCGTTTCGGATCGGGCGGGCGCAGCAGGTTTCGGTGGGCACGGATGTGAGCTTTAGCATTGCGGCCTGGCCGGATGCGCCGGCGCGGCACGATTACAGTTGGTTTGTCGGTTATTCGGCGAATCTGACGCGCGATCTGACGGTGAACGCGGTGGGCCGGCTGGCGGTGCGCGATTATGTGGAAGGCGATCGGACGGATCTGAGCGGCATCCTGGCCTTGGGCGCGAACTACCGGTTTAACAAGTGGTTGAGCGTAAACGCCATCAGCACCTTTGCGACGAACGATTCGAACCAGAGCGTGTTCGATTACGATGTCTTTAACATTGGCGGTGCGTTGTCGGTGAACTTTCGTTTCTAGCGCTTCGCGCCCGGACAGGACCGCGAATGGACGCGAAGGGACGCGAATTATGGCAGGGAGCGGAGCGCTCGGCGTGCGCGTGTTTTCCGGGGCTCGCGCGATTCCTCGTTGCTCGCTGTAGCCACGGCGCTGCGTCGCCGTGCGGCGGGCGGGCCGGAGCTGCACGCCCGGCGGCGACAGCACGCACACTGTGGTTGGCCGCGGGCCTGGCATTTTGCGCTGGCTTGAACTGTTTTGCGGCGGAGGCGCCGATCGCGGGACTGAGTCGTGCGAGTGGCGAAGTGAAAGTGTCGGCGCCGGGGAATGCATCGCGCGCGGTGAAGACCGGTGAGGCGTTGCCCAATGGGGCGGCTGTCCGCACCGGGGCGGAGGGGGAGGCGGAGATCACGCTGGCCGGTCCGTCCATCGCGCGCTTGGGCGGGAAGACGACGTTGACGTTGGCGGGTCAGGGGCGCGAGCTGGAATTGGGCGAAGGCCTGGTGCTCTTCTCCGTGCCGCGTTCGGCGGGTGCCGCGAAGATCAAGACGGGCGCAATCAACCTCGATCCACGTGGGAGCACGGGCCTGATGGAACGAAACGGCCCGGCCTACGTGAAGATTTTGATGCTGGAAGGGGAGGCGCGCGTTTACACGAGCCGCCTGGGGGAATCGATCGTGGTGACGGCGGGACAACTGCTCATCACCGGGCCG
>JBDSNB010000030.1:0-36701 GCA_039915555.1 Chthoniobacterales bacterium
ACGCCCGCGATCGTCGCCGGCGAAATATCCGGCGCCAGCCAGCGCAGCAACGGCCCGATGAAACGCGACGTGTGCTGCGCCGACATCATATCCGTGGAGGCCGCAGCGATGATCAGCATCCAGCCGACCGCCGGCAGCCAGTATTTTAGAAATGGGCGGAGTCTCATGAGCGAACGAAGCGCCGACTTTCGCGGCGCCGCGGCGGAAAGACAAAACGTTTACGAACGGTGGCGCGTTGCAATCAACGAGCGCACTCCTATTTTCCCACGCCGATGCCATCGCCGACCGCGTCGCGGTTCTCCGAACCGCTCACTTTCACCCCTCTCTTCAAAGAGCGCATCTGGGGCGGGCGCCGCTTGGAGACTCTCTTCGGGAAACAATTACCGCCTTCCGTGCGCATCGGCGAGTCGTGGGAGATCGTCGACCGGCCGGAAGCGCAAAGTGTCGTCCGCGCCGGCGCGTGGAGCGGGCAAACTCTGCACCATCTCTGGCTGCATCATCGCCCGGAAGTCTTCGGCGAAATGGCGGACGCGCCGCGTTTTCCGCTCTTCCTCAAGTTGCTCGACGCGGCGGAGAAACTCTCCGTGCAGGTGCACCCGCCCGCCGAAGTCGCGGCGCAATTGGGAAGCGAACCAAAAACAGAATGTTGGTATGTGGCCCACGCCGTACCCGACGCCGAGCTCTACGTCGGCCTCAAAAACGGCTGCACCCGCGCCGCGTTTGAAGCGGCGTTGGAGAAGGGAACCGTCGCGGAACACATCCATCGTATCCCGGTTCGCACCGGCGATGCCATGTTCCTGCCCAGCGGGCGCGTGCACGCCATCGGCGCGGGCAACGTTTTGGTCGAGGTGCAACAAAACAGCGACACCACGTATCGCGTGTTCGATTGGAACCGCTCCGGCGACGATGGCGCGCCGCGCGCCTTGCATATCGCCGAGTCACTCAGCTCGATCGACTTTGACGATTACGAACCGGCCCTTGTGCGATCAAGAGGGGATTCCCTCCTCGAGGACCCACTCTTCGCCATCGAGCGATCTGAACTCACCGCCGCGCGCGAAGTGGCCCCGGCGGGACGGTTCGCGATCGTGGTTTGCCTCACGGGTAAAATCCTGTGCGCCGGTTTGGAAGCGGGACCGGGGGAATTTTTCCTTGTGCCTGCGTCGCTGACCGACCGCCTGCTCCAGCCGCGCGCGCCCCAGACGACTTTCCTCCGCGTGACGGCCGGTCGTTAGACGTAGAGCCCGCCCGGCGATTGGCTCGGCCGATAGCGGTTCAATTCCTCCACGCCGCCGACCTTCCACCCTCCCCGTTCCGAAATCAGGCTGTAGAGAAAAACACGGACCGAGCCGTCGCGCGCGACAAAGAAAACTTCGACCAAGGCCGTACCGCCCTCCACTCGGACGGCCCCAAACTCCACCCGTTGCGCGCTCGCCATGTCGGCGTAGTTGCGCCGCACCATGGCCTCGAATTGCGGGAGCGTAAACTTTTGCTGCACCCCGCTGGTCGCCTGCCGATACGCGCTCCCGAAATCGTCCGCGCGAAAGGCCGCCAGTTGCTCGTTTACGACCGCAAATAATTCGTGCGGCCCAGGCGGAGCGACGCGTTCCCGCACGCGGGCGGTGATGAAAAATGCCGCCCCGCAAAGCGAAAAGAAAAACAACAAGAGGCTGGCTTTGGCGAGGCGGCTCATGAGAACGGGAACAGCAGGTTGGATACTAACAGCCGCGTCAACCCGCCGCGCTCAGGCGTTTCAAATACTGATAGGAATAAATCCCGGTGCCGTGACCATCGTCCCACGTCGGCTGCAACGCATAGCCGCCCACCAGATTCCAGCCGCGCAATTCGAAACTTCGCTCCGTGTAGCTCACATTTGGCCGCGTCACGTACCCGAGCACATCCGGCTCGCCCCCACAGCTCGCGCACGGACACGCCCGCCGCATCGCTTCGAGCAGCAGATACGATTCCGTGCCGTCATTCCACGAAATCGCGATTTCGTCCCCGATCAGCTGCACTTGGGCGGGCGCGAGCCGGGCGCGCGGCGCCTCCTCACTCATGATCGTCCTCCGAAAATTGCCGTCCCCACACGGACCAGCGTCGCACCTTCTTCGATCGCGATCGCGAAATCATTGCTCATACCCATGGAAAGCGCCGGCAGACGGACCGCAAACTCCCGCTCCAGCCCATCGCGCAATTCGCGCAGCGCCGCGAAGTGAGGCCGCGACGCCTCCGCCTCCGGCGCGAGCGGCGGAATCGTCATCAACCCTTCAATCTCCAACCGCCCCAGCGCGAGCAGCGTCTCCATTTCCCCCCGAAGTTTCTCCGGCGCGAATCCGAGCTTGCTCCCCTCGCCCGCCACGTTCACCTCCAGCAGGACGCGCGGCCGCACTCCCTCCTCCTCAGCGATGCGTTCCATATCCTGCGCCAGCGCGAGCGAGTCCACGCTATGAAATAATTCAAAGAGCGGCAGCGCGTGCCGGATTTTGTTCTTCTGCAGATGCCCAATGAACTGCCAGCGCAGCGCGGAAGGGAGCAGTGGAATCTTCGCGCGCGCCTCCTGCACCCGGCTCTCGCCGAAGACGGCCTGTCCCTCCTCGAAGACCGCGCGCACCTTCTCTGCGTCCTGTTTTTTTGAAACGGCGACCAGCTCGATCGCTTCCACCTCGCGGCCGGACTTTTCCGCGGCGCACACGATCTCTGCTCGCACCTTTTCGAGAATTTCGGCGGTTTGGTTCATCCTCTGCTCAGACTACCGTCTCCGGCCCAGCAAATAAACCCGCGAAAAACCAATATTTTTTCTTGACCATCACAGAGGCAATCTCCATTTTTGGCCCTAGCGGGAAAACGTTAGTAACGAATTAGGGAAACAACATGATCAAATCCACTCCAAAACAACTCATCGCGATCGCAGCGGTTTCACTTCTTGCCTTCTCGCTTACGGCGCAGGCCAACCACATCGATTTCCTCGATGAAGGGCCGTTCAATTTTTCCGGCGTAACTTCCCCTACGACCATCGCCGGCATCCCGACGGCCTCCACTCTGGGCGGTCAGCGCATGATGTCGATCGTCACCCTTAGCGGTAATCCTGCCAATCTCACCGCTTCGCTCAATCCTGTGAACCCAGCTGCGAATGATGACTTCATGGTCTTTTCCGCGCTCGCAGGATCCTCCGGCCGCTTCACTCTCGCCATCGGCGCCGCCGCTCCGCTGAACGCCAACTTCCTCGACATTCCGATGGGCGGCGGAAATCAATGGGATCGCGTGCGTCTCACGTTCGACCCATCGGTCATGAGCAGCTTGAGCCCAGTGATCACTGTGACTCTGATGTCGAGCACCGCCGGTGGCAGTGCGACCGTCACCCAAGCGTTCGCTGGCGGCATGGGCGGTAACGTCGATTTCCTGCATAGTGCTTTCACGGCCAACAATCCGGCCTTCACCGGCGCTGCTTTCCGCGATATTGACATGGCGACCTTCTCCATCACCGGCATCGACGGCGGCGTTTACAACATCGCCTCGTTCGATCGGAACGGCCTCGTCCTGATTCCCGAGCCGTCCACTTACGCGCTGCTCGCTGTGGGTTTGGTGGGTGCGGTCGTGATGGCGCGCCGCCGCAAAGTCAGCGCCACCGCTTAATCACTTAACGTTTCAACAAAAACGGCGACGTTCTCACGAACGTCGCCGTTTTTTTGTTTACTGCGTGGACGAACTAGCTCGTCTTCTCCGTCATCTTGGCCTTGCAGACCGACTGCCAGGCCGCGTATTGCTCCTTCGAGAGAATTTCCTGCGCACTGGCGTCCATCTTCGCCATGCTTTCCTTCGTGCAACCGCTCTTGTCGCACTCTGCGGCCAGCGTTTCCATCTTCGACTCCTGCTCGGCAGTCAGATCCAAGCTGGCGAAACTGGCGGCACAGGCAGCTTTATCGCTCTTCGCATGCTGCGCACAGCATGCTTTATCACCGGCAAATGCAGATCCGGCTACAAAGAGTCCGGCTGCCACAATAGCTAAGGCATTGAATTTCATAATCGTCTGAGACTACAGACCGGCCGGTCGCGTTCAAAACTAGAATGTTTCCGGTCCAGCCCCGCACGTCTCCCTTGCGGGATTTTCCCGAGCGAACGCCGCTTCGCGCAGCGCGATTTATCATCCACGCCCACGCTTCGCTCGAATCCCTGCAAAGATGGCCACTCTTGGGGCATCGTGCGGAGTGCCAGTTTTTGGAAGTGCGCCCGTGCTCTGGCGCTTTTTGAAAGGCGGAAGAGCAGATCGATTCCAGATCCGAATACGGCCCGGCCCATCGCTCGCCCTTGGACAAAAGCCAAAGCTGATGGCGCACTCCAAAGCCTGGCGGTCAGCGATTTGCCTCACATCGTTGCGAAAGTGAGCGTTCCGTCCGCCGCGTCGACCCGGATCGTTTGCCCCTCGTGAAATTTTCCTTCGAGTATATTCATGCTCAGCGGATCCAGAATTTCCTTCTGGATCGCGCGCTTTAAAGGTCGGGCGCCATAGATCGGATCGTACCCAGCCTGCGCAACCAGCGCTTTCGCAGCGTCGCTTAATTCCAGCGTGATCTTCTGGTTCTCCAGCCGACGCACGAGCCGCTTCAACTGAATCTCCACGATCTGCTTTAGCTCCTCCTCGTTCAGCCGATCGAAGATGATGATCTCGTCCACGCGATTGAGAAACTCAGGCCGAAAATGGCTGCGCAGCGCATCCATCACCAGTTCGCCATCGCGCGCGCGATTCCATTCCTCGGTGATGAACTGCGAACCAATATTCGAAGTCATGATGATGACCGTGTTCTTGAAATCGACCGTCCTCCCCTGTCCATCCGTGATCCGGCCGTCGTCGAGCACTTGCAACAAGACGTTAAAGACATCGTGATGCGCCTTCTCGATTTCATCAAATAAGACGACCGCGTAGGGCTTCCGGCGCACCGCTTCGCTCAACTGGCCGCCCTCCTCGTAGCCGACATAACCGGGAGGCGCGCCGATCAAACGCGCTACCGTGTGCTTCTCCATGTATTCGCTCATGTCGAGGCGGATCATGGCGTTCTCGTCGTCGAACAAAAATTCCGCCAGCGCGCGTGAGAGTTCCGTTTTACCGACACCCGTCGGACCCAGAAAAATGAACGAACCGATCGGCCGGTTCTCTTCGCCCAAGCCAGCGCGCGCGCGACGCACGGCGTTGGAAACGGCGACGATCGCCTCCTTCTGCCCGATCACACGCTGGCTCAAACGCTCCTCCATCTTGACCAGTTTCTGCCGCTCGCCCTCCTGCAAACGCGAAACCGGAATGTGCGTCCAGCTCGCCACCACTTGCGCGATGTCCTCCTCCGTCACCTCCTCCTTCAACATCTGCCCGCTCTCCTGCAACGCGCCCAGCTTCGCGTTGTGCTCCTCCAGCTCGCGCGTGATTTCGGGAATGCGGCCGTATTGAATCTCACTCGCACGCCCGAGTTCTCCACGCCGCTGCGCCTGCTCGAGCTGCGTCCGCAAACCTTCGAGCTCCTCTTGCAATTTGCGCGCCTTGTCGATTTCGCCCTTCTCGTTTTGCCACTGCGCCTTTAGCTTCGCGCTCGATTCCTTTAAGTCCGCGAGTTCTTTTTCCAGCTTGCCCAGTCGTTCCTTGCTTGCCGGATCCTTCTCCTTTTTTAACGCCTGCCGCTCCATCTCGCGCTGCATGATCTCCCGTTCGATCACGTCTATCTCTGTCGGCATCGAATCGAGTTCGATCTTCAAACGCGAAGCCGCTTCGTCCATCAGATCGACCGCCTTGTCCGGCAAAAACCGATCGCTGATATAACGATGCGAAAGCACCGCCGCTGCCACGAGCGCCGCATCCTGAATTCGCACCCCGTGATGCACTTCATAACGCTCCTTCAATCCACGCAAAATCGCGATCGAATCCTCCACGCTCGGCTCTTCCACCATCACCGGCTGGAACCGCCGCTCCAGCGCCGCGTCCTTTTCGATGTAGTTCCGGTACTCGTTCAAGGTCGTCGCGCCGATCGTCCGCAACTCACCTCGCGCCAGTTGCGGCTTGAGCAAATTCGACGCGTCCATCGATCCCTCGGCCGCTCCCGCGCCCACGATCGTGTGTAATTCGTCGATAAATAAAATAATCTCGCCCTGCGAATCCGTGACTTCCTTCAAAAACGCCTTCAATCGATCCTCGAACTCGCCGCGAAACTTCGCGCCGGCCACCATCGAGCCGATATCCATCGCAATCAGCTTCTTGCGCTTTAACGATTCCGGGACGTCGCCACTGATGATGCGTCGCGCCAAGCCCTCGACGATCGCGGTTTTCCCAACGCCGGGCTCACCGATCAGCACCGGATTGTTTTTCGTCCGCCGCGAAAGCACCTGCATCACGCGCCGGATTTCATTATCGCGTCCGATCACCGGATCGATCTTCCCTCGCCGCGCCATCTCCGTCAGATCGCGTCCATATTTCTCCAGCGTCTGATATTTCCCTTCGGGATTCTGATCCGTCACGCGTTGTGAACCGCGCACCTGCTGCAGCGCCTGCATCAACTTGTCCCGCGACACACCCATTTCCCCCAACACCTGCGCCGCCACACCTCTCGCGTCGGTTAACGCGATCAGATAATGTTCCGCACTCAGGAACTGATCCTTCAACTTCGCCATCTCCTTTTCGGCGGAGTCGATCGTCGCGCGCAACTCGTTCCCGACGCGCACATCGGAACTGCCATGCACCTGCGGTCTCCGGCTCAGCTCCCGCTCAAGCCGCTCGCGCAAAGACGCCACCGCCACACCGAGCTTTTCCAAGAGCGGCCGCGTCACCCCGTCCGTCTGGTCGAGCAGCGCCGTCAGGAAATGCTCATTTGTGATTTCCTGCTGATTAAATTGCGAAGCGACATCCTGCGCCGCTTGCAACGCCTCCTGCATTTTCTGTGTGAACTTGTCCGGTCGCATAGTTTTTCCTTACAAGAGTATCGCAGCCCGCCGCCGGTCAAGCCGCAGATAACAGTTCCGTCACCAATCAAGCCGCTGTCGCATCCAAAGTCCCTTGCGACTCTCCCTCACGACCGCTTGCCTGATTAGGCGCATGAATCCCGCACATCTCCACGTCGTTCTCAGTCAACCTTCCCGTCGTCGGCGTCCCGTTCGGAGCCGCGTTTTTGCTTTAATGGGTTCTGGCGCCGGAACGAAGAACTCAAGCGAGCCAGCCTCCGAACAAGCAAACAGTGCCGAAGGCAACACGGACGAAGTCGAGGAAGCCAAGCCCGAAGAACGCGATCGCGGTCGGCGTGGCCGTGGGCGAGGACGTGGCCGCGGGGGCAGTGATCGCTAAAGGAACGCCTTCATTCCTTCGCACGGACAACTAAGCCGTCCGGCCGCAGCAGTTCTTGAACTTGTTCCCGCTGCCGCAAGGGCAAGGCTCGTTCCGCCCCACCTTTGGTATTTCGCGTCGGACCGGCGCCAGATCGAGCGCCATTTCTTCCTCACCGTTCTCATTCATCGCGGCTTCCGCACTTCCTTCGCGCCGTCCCATCGCGGGCCCAGGCGTTGGTCCCGTCGGGTTCGCCGTCGCGGTGGCCGGTCCGTGTTCGCGCAGGAGAAATTGCGGCAAGGTGGAAAGGAATTTCTCAAAAGCCTGCAAGTTCGACGTGCTCCGGAAAAGATTATGCAGCACTTCGTTCTTAATGTTCGCCATCAACTCGACGAACATCTCGTAGGCCTCCGTCTTGTATTCCACCAGCGGATCCTTCTGCGCGTAGCTGCGCAAATAAACGCCCTCACGCAACGCATCCATCGCGTAGAGATGCTCCTGCCAGAGCCGATCGATCGCGTTGAGAATGATGTAACGCTCCAGGCTCTTCACCGCCGTCGGTTCTTCGTGCGATGACTTCCGCTCGTAAGAATTCTTGATCTTCTCGATCAAAAATTTCGAATTCTCTTCCACCGTCCGCGATTCGAACTCTGCTTTCTCCGCCGATAACCCGAGCGGGAAAGTCGTGTTCACCCAATGCAGCAGTCCCGCGTAATTCGGTTCGTCCGTATCGCCCGAAGCAAGCTGCTCGCGCACCTTCCCCGGCACCGCTTCGTCGATCACTTCGTATACCAGTTTCCGTGGGTCCTCGGTCTCGATCGTGTCGTTCCGAAAAGCGTAAACGACTTCGCGCTGATTGTTCATCACGTCGTCGAAATCGAGCGTGCGTTTGCGCGCCAGATAATTCCGCTGCTCGACGCGTTTCTGCGCCGTCTCGACGGATTTGTTCAGCCACGGATGCTCCAGCTCCTGGCCTTCCTCGAGGCCGAATCGTTCCATGATCTTCGTCATGCGATCGGCCGCACCGAAGTTTCGCATCAAGTCATCTTCAAAGCTCACGTAAAAGCGCGAGCCACCCGGATCGCCCTGCCGCGCGCAACGTCCGCGCAATTGCCGATCGATCCGCCGCGATTCGTGTCGCTCCGTGCCGATGACAAAAAGCCCGCCCTTGTCCGCCACGCCCGGCCCGAGCTTAATGTCCGTCCCGCGGCCCGCCATGTTGGTCGAGATCGTGACCGTGCCCGCCTGCCCGGCGCGCTGCACGATCTCCGCCTCCTGCATGTGATACTTCGCGTTCAGCACATTATGCGGAATCTTCTCGCGCTTCAGCATCCGGCCTAACAACTCGGAAGCTTCCACGCTCACCGTGCCCACCAGCACCGGTTGGGAACGCGCGTGGCAATCCTTGATCTCCGCGATGACCGCGTTGTATTTCTCGCGCCGCGTTTTGTAGATCCGATCGTTCGCATCTTTCCGCGCAATCGGGCGATTCGTCGGGATGACGTTGACGTCCAGCTTGTAAATGTCGTGGAACTCCGAGGCCTCCGTGTCGGCAGTGCCCGTCATGCCCGCGAGCTTGGAGTAGAGGCGGAAATAATTCTGAATCGTAATCGTGGCCAGCGTCTGCGTCTCGCGATCGATCTGCACGCCTTCCTTCGCTTCCACCGCCTGATGCAAGCCATCGCTCCAGCGCCGACCGGGCATTTTGCGGCCGGTGTATTCGTCTACGATGACGACCTTGTTTTCCTCCACCACGTACTGCACGTCCTTCTCGAAGAGGCAGTAGGCGCGGAGAAGTTGCGAGATGTTGTGGATCCGCTCGCCTTGCGCGTCGCAATGCTGCTGACGCTCAACCTTCTGCTTCTCCTTTTCCTCAGAGGAGAGCTCGGAGTTTAAATCGATTTCCGTGAACTCGCTGATTAAATCCGGCAACACGAACGAATCCGGCTCGTCTGGATTCAAAAACTCGCGGCCTTGCTCCGAGAGATCCGACTCGTTCGATTTCTCGTCGATCGTGAAGAACAGCTCCTCCTTCAGCGAAAATAATTCTTCCTTTCGCGAGTCCTGATAAAACGACAGCTCGGCCTTATCGACCGCTCGGCGCTTCTCCGGATCCTCCATCATGCGCAGGAGTTGTTTGTTGCGCGGCTGACCCAGTTTCACCTTGAACATGAGGAGGCCGCCCGCCTCCGCCTCGCCTCGCTCAAACGCTTCCTTCGCCTCACTCGCAAAACGGTTCACCAGCATGTTCTGCTTCCGCACGAGCTGCTCGGTCAGCGGTTTCCACTTGTCGTATTGATGCGTCGAAACCGTAGACGGTCCGCTGATAATCAACGGCGTCCGCGCTTCATCGATCAGGATGGAATCAACCTCATCCACGATCGCAAAATGATAACCGCGTTGGACCTGCTGCTCGCGCGTCGTCGCCATCCCGTTGTCGCGCAGATAATCGAAACCGAACTCCGAGTTCGTCCCGTAGGTAATGTCCTGCGCGTACTGCTCGCGCCGCACATCCGGCGGTTGATCGTGTTGGATCACGCCATAGGTCAGACCGAGAAAATTGTAGAGCTGCCCCATCCATTCCGCATCGCGGCGGGAGAGATAATCGTTCACCGTCACGAGGTGCGCGCCGCGTCCGGTGAGCGCATTTAAATAAAGCGGCAGCGTCGCGACCAACGTCTTGCCTTCGCCCGTCGCCATTTCCGCAATCCGCCCGCGATGCAAAACCATCCCGCCCACCAGCTGCACGTCGAAGTGCACCATATTCCACGTCATCGGCTGATCGCAGACCGTGAACTCCTCCTGGCGTGCCGTCAGCCGGCGGGCGCCATTTTTCACCACCGCAAACGCCTCCGGCAAAAGCTCGTCCAGCTTGCGCCAGCGTTCGTCGGGATCCTCGATCCCCCGCAACTCCTCCTGCCATTTCGCCGTCTTGGCGCGCAGCTCGTCGTCGGAAAGCGCCTTGAACTGCTCATCGAGTTCGTTGATGCGACGGACCGTCGGCATCATGCGCTTGATTTCGCGCTGATTCCTCGATCCAAGAAATTTCTTAAGTATCCAGCCAACCATGAGAACGCCTAATATTGACTGAAATCCGCCAGTAGCAATCCGAGGGGCATAGAGTCCTGCGCCGATGTTGCGGCCGTTGTGCGCGTGCAATTTCCCTCTACACTCGCCCGATGAAGAAGATCGTCTCCACCACCGAAGCGCCGGCCGCCGTCGGCCCTTACTCCCAAGCCGTCCGCATCGGCCCCATGCTTTTCACCGCCGGTCAGATTCCGCTCGATCCGAAAACCGGCCAGATCGTTTCGGAAGATGTGGCCGAGCAAACGCGCCGGGTCATGGACAACCTCACCGCTGTTCTCAAGGCCGAAGGGATGGACTTCACCAACATCGTCAAGACAACCGTCTTCATGACCAATCTGGGCGACTTCGCGACCATGAACGATGTCTACGCGAGTTATTTTCAAGAACAACCGCCCGCGCGTTCGACCGTGCAGGTAACGGCGTTGCCAAAAGGTGCGCAGGTTGAAATCGAATTGGTCGCTGTGGCGACGAAAGCCGGCGGCAAGTCGATCGATACATGGGAATAGAAGTGTAGGGCGTCTCTGTCAGGCGCCTGGCGTTTCGATGGACGGCCCACAGCACATGTTCGACGACCTTCTTTCCACTTTCCGAGAAACCGGCGCGCTGCTGGACGGCCATTTCGTCCTGCGTTCCGGATTGCACAGCCGGCATTTTTTCCAGTGCGCCCTCCTCTTGCAGCACACCGCGATCGCGGCAGATGTGTGCGGCCAATTAGCCGACAAACTCCGTGAGTTCCCGTGCGACGCCGTCATCTCGCCGGCCCTTGGCGGAATCGTCGTCGGCCAGGAAGTCGGCCGCTCTCTCGCCAAGCGCCACATCTTTGCCGAGAAAAATGACGCGGGTGGACTCGTTTTGCGGCGCGGTTTTAAGATCGCTCCCAACGAACGGTTCGTCGTCGCGGAAGACGTCGTCACCCGCGGCGGCCGCGTTCAGGAAACGATCGACATCGTGCGTCAGCACGGCGGCATCGTCGTCGCGGTGGGCGTGATCGTGGACCGGAGCGGCGGGCAGCACGCAGATTTCGCCTGTCCGTTCGTCAGTCTCGTGGAGTTGAACGTCGAAACGTTCCCCGCCGATCATATTCCCGCCGACCTCGCCTCCACTCCTGCAGCCAAGCCCGGCAGCTAGACTGTCTTGTCGTTAGGCCGCGCGTCTCACGCGACCCAACCCCAGACCGCGAAAACTGCCATGAGAATCGCCGCCAGTGCCGCCGAGGCTGGCACCCAAATCCGATCGAACGTCCGGTGGCGCCCCCAGCGTGCGAGCAGCAGGATCGCCGGGAAAATACCGAGCACGTAGCGCGGAACGGATTCCAGCGAGCCCCACATCGTGATGAAGATAAGATAGACGATCGCATACGCCGCATAGCTGACGCGGAGGCGCAACGCGATCGCGATTACCAGCCCGACAAACGAGAGAGTAAATGCCAGGTCGGAGTATGTTCCTACCCGATGTCCGTCCCGCTGAAAAAACGGCGCGATTGTGCGCCATTGCCCCTGAATTCCCATCCCCCAGGTGCCCTGCGCCTCAACTACGGCGGCCGCCGTTCCGACCGCGTAATGCAGGTAGGCAAAATAACCTCCCAGCGCCAGAGGTGGGAGGAACATCGAAAGTGCGTTCCAGCGCAGCTTCCGGAAGTTGAATTCACACTGCAGGAAGTACTCCACGAACAGGCCCACGAAAATCAGCACACCGGGCGGTCGGCATAAGGCTGCGATGCTCGCCAGCAGCCCCGCCCGCCACCACTGCTGCCTCCGCGCGTGGTAAAACGAACCAATTATAAAAAGCAGAAAGACCGATTCGGAGTAAACGGCGGAGAGAAACAGCGTGGTCGGAAAGATGAGCAGGTAGAGCACCGCCCGGCGCGCCGTTGGTTCGTCGAATTCCAAACGGGCGAGAAGAAAAAGGTAAATCAGCGCGCCGAGGAGCGCTGCGTTCGAGACCACGATCCCGCAGACCAGCCACCACACCCCCTTACGCGAGTGCACCACGGCATGAGTCGCCCGGAGCAACATGGGATAAACCGGGAGAAACGCGACGTTTGTCTGCGCCTCGGTGGTAAACTTGTATCCCCGGGCCGCAATGTTGTGATACCAGCCACCGTCCCAGCGCGACCACATGTTGACGAGAGGATAATGAGCCGTCGAGACGGGTCCCGAAAGGAAGGTGCCGTCGCCGCTCGCGCCAATTTCCCATGCGCCCGCGGGCGGAACATGATGCAGCGAATTCATGCCCAGCCATGCGGCGAGCACCAAAACCGCGCGCGAAATCGCCCAGGGCGCAAAAAAATTTCGCCATAACCAGCGTCCGCGGGAAGGAGCTGGGCCCGCGCTACATTCGGCGGATGCGCGAGCTGGCGCTTCACTCATGGGAGTAATAGGATCATCCATCGGAACGGGAAATAAATTAAGCGATGCGAATAACTGTCCTCCTACCGCAAACGCGTGGCCAGGCCAACCGCAAAGCAATCCTGCCATTATCCAAGCCTCAGAATTGACCGCGCACTCTGCCCTGCGTTTCTTCGTCGGCAGGTCATGGCCGCGCCCCCTTTATGAAAAGCGATTTTGACGGGCGCAAAGTATTGATTACGGGCGGCGCCGGATTTATCGGATCGAATCTCGCCGAACGACTACTCGCTGGCGGAGCGGACGTCACTCTACTCGACAGCTTGATTCCGGAGTACGGCGGGAATCTTTTTAACATCGAGCCGTTCCACGAGCGCCTCCATGTAAACATATCCGACGTCCGCGACACCTACAGCATGCGCTATCTCGTGCAGGGCCAGGATTACCTTTTTAATCTCGCCGGCCAGACGAGTCATCTCGATTCCATGCTCCAACCCATCTCTGATCTCGAGATCAACGGCCATGCCCAGCTCTCCATTCTGGAAGCCTGCCGGACGTGCAACCCAGGGATCAAAATCGTCTTCGCCAGCACCCGACAGATTTATGGTCGCCCGAAGTTCCTTCCCGTCACCGAAGCCCATCCGCTCGATCCCGTGGACGTGAACGGGATTAATAAAATGGCGGGCGAAAAGTACCATCTCCTCTACAGCCAGGTGCACGGCGTCCAGGCCACGGCCTTGCGCCTAACCAATACAATCGGACCACGCATGCGCATCCGGGACGCGCGCCAGACTTTCGTCGGCGTGTGGATTCGACAGCTTCTCGAGGACGCTCCGATTGAAGTTTGGGGCGGCCAGCAGTTGCGCGATTTCACGGATGTCGATGACGTGGTCGAAGCCTTGCTTCTCGCGGCCGCCGCTCCGCAGACGCAAGGGCGCGTTTATAATCTCGGCGGCAGTGAGGTCGTTAGTCTGGAGCAGCTCGCGAATCTGATGGTGGAGGTGAATGGGCGCGGCCAGATCGCCATCCGCGACTTCCCGACCGAGCGGCAGAAGATCGACATTGGCGATTACTACGGCGACTTTTCCAGAATTACCGCCGAGCTCGGCTGGACGCCGAAACGCTCACTCCGCCAGACAATTGAAAAGACTCTCGCCTTCTACCGCGAGCATTTGCCGCACTATCTCTAATGAACCGGCGTTCCGCCAAAAATCGATGAAGCCTGTTCACTCCGCTGACCCGCGGGGCGGCTATCTCGCTCACAAAACCGAGATCGATCAAGCGCTCGCCGCGGTGCTCGAAGGTGGTCGCTATATCCTGGGACCGGAGGTAGATGCCTTCGAAAAAGAATGGGCCTCATGGCTGGGAGTGGCGGCGGCGATCGGCGTCGGTAACGGGACCGACGCCATCGAGCTCGCGTTACGCGCGCTGGAAGTCGGTCCGGGCCACCTCGTCATCACGACCGCCAACACTTCTGTCGCGACAGTCGCCGCAATCGAACGCGCCGGCGCATCCGCCCTTCTCGTCGAGGTTGACGAAGCCTCACTCACTCTCTCTCCGGAATGCCTGGAGAAAGCGCTCGCTGCCCGCGGCCATCAACATCTCCGGGCCGTCATCCCGGTTCATCTTTACGGCCAGCCCTCGGACATGAAATCAATTCTCCGCCTCGCAGACGCGCACGGGATTCCCGTCATCGAAGATTGTGCGCAGGCTCACGGCGCCGCGATCGATGGGCGCAAAGTCGGGAGCTGGGGTGCCGCCGCCGCCTTCAGTTTTTATCCCACGAAAAATCTAGGCGCGCTGGGTGACGGCGGCGCGGTCACGACCGATCATCCCGCTTTCGCACAGCGCATCCGGATCCTCCGCACTTATGGCTGGGGGAAACGCTACATCAGCGAAACCCGGGGGTTGAACAGCCGCCTTGATGATCTCCAGGCCGCCATCCTGCGAATTAAATTGCGTCATCTCGAAGCCGACAACGCGCGACGCCGTGCCATCGCGCAGCAGTATGACGAAGCTCTCCGCGATTTGCCTCTGCAACTTCCTCGGCCCTCGTCCGGGACGGACCACGTCTATCATCAGTATGTCATCCGCCTCCCTGAACGCGACGCGCTGCGGGAACACCTGCGCGCGCAAGAAATCGGAACCTCGGTCCTTTATCCGGTCCCGATTCATCTGCAGCCGGCTTATCGGGGAAAAATCGCGACCGCCAGCGAGATGCCGATTACAGAAGAAGCCGCCCGCACGCTCCTCTGTCTTCCGATTCATCCCGGTCTGGAAGACCACGATGTCGCTCGCATCAACGCCGCGATTATCGACTGGCTTAATCGCTAACCTCACGCAGAAATTAACTCCATGTCACCCGTTGAAATCGAGACGATGAGAGCGGTGGAGGACGACCTCTGGTGGTACCGCGCTCTGCGGAGCCACGTGATCGACTCACTCGCGCCAGCGCGCCCTGACTTCAAGCTGCTTGATGCCGGCTGTGGCAGCGGCGGGATGCTCGCGCGGGTGCGGCGACATTTCCCCTCCTCTTCGCTTACGGGCATGGATTACGTCCCGCGCGCGCTCGAGCTGACCCGCGAGCGCGACCTCCGGGCAGAGCTCGTCCACGGCAGCGCCGACGCCCTGCCCTTCGCTGAGAATGCGTTCGACGTGGTGCTCTCGCTCGACGTCATCGTCCTCGCCGGCATCGATGACCAAAAAGCCGTGCAAGAAATGCACCGCGTCCTGCGGCCAGGCGGAACCTTGCTCATTAACGTCGCGGCCTTTAATTTCCTCCGCGGCAGCCACGACGCAGCCACCAGCATGGCACGTCGCTACACCCGGCCGCGCCTTGCGAAGCTGCTTCGCACCGCCGGATTTTCGCGTCCGCGTCTAAGCTACTGGAACATGCTCCTCCTTCCCCTTGTCGCCGCCGTGCGTTGGGCCAGCCGAAAACGCGCCCAGGATCCCGGGGTGCGCTCCGATCTGGCCCCGATCTGGCCTCCGCTGAACGCCCTCCTCAGTGGCGTCGTAAAAGCCGAGCTCGCCCTCAGCCGTCAGCTTCCGCTCCCTTTCGGCACGTCCCTCTTCGCGGTCGCGCAGAAATGAACGCCTCTCCTCCCGCTCTCAGCATTGTCGTCCCGCTCTACAACTCCGCCGAAACGCTTCCTCGGTTGCTCGAGGAACTCTCAGCCCTGGACGTCCTTGGCGGACACGAGATCGTGCTCGTGAACGACGGCAGCCGCGATGCCACTGAAGCGCGCGCCTTGCAATTACTCCCCACTTGCCCGGTCCGCATCACCTTCCTGAATCTCTCCCGAAATTTCGGTGAGCATAATGCCATCCTCGCCGGCTTGCGCGCCAGCCGCGGCGACTACGTGGTCACGATGGATGACGACCTGCAAAATCCGCCTTCCGAAGTTCTAAAGCTTTTGCACACCGCCCAAAACGAAAACCGCGATGTGGTTTACTCCGCCTACGAGACAAAGAACCATCCCGGCTGGCGGAATCTCGGCAGCCGACTCACAAATTTGCTCGCCGAATGGAGCATCGATAAACCGCGCGGACTCTATCTCTCGAGCTTCCGTTGCCTCTCCCGCTTCGTCGCGGACGAAATCGCAAAGTCATCGAGCCCCACTCCTTACATCGACGGCTTGATTTTGCAGGTCACCCAAAACGTCGCTGTGGTCAAGGTGCGCCACGATCCACGCGCGGCCGGGGCGAGCGGCTACAATTTGCGCCGGTTGCTTCGCCTCTGGACCAGCATGTTAATCAACTCCTCCGCCATGCCCCTGCGCATTGCCACTTTGATCGGGATCGCTGCCAGCGCAGTCGGTTTCTTCGCCTTCATCACGGTCTTGATCAATCATTTCTTCCGGCAGGAACCCCTCGGCTGGGGCTCGCTCATGGCGGCGCTCCTCGTCTTCTCCGGCGTCCAGCTGCTCCTCCTCGGGGTGGTCGGCGAATATGTGGGCCGCACCTATCTGCGCGTCTCGGAGAAACCGCAGAGCGTCATTCGCTCGCGCCTTTCAAACGCAGATCGTTCGTCTGCCCCTGAGGCTTGACTGTCCAAAGAGCGGCTTCTATTTTCCGCCATCCATCGCCCTTCTGCGGGCGAATAGTTTTTGTGAACCGACTTACCGCTTTTTCCCGCTCCTCGATTGGGAAAAAAATTATCGTCGCGCTCACCGGCCTGGTATTAATCGGGTTCATCATTGGCCACCTTCTCGGCAACCTGCAGATCTTCTTCGGCCCGGAATACATTAACAGTTACGCCGAGAAACTTCGCTCGCTCGGCGTGTTCCTCTGGGTCATCCGCGCTTTCCTGCTCGTCACCGTGCTTCTGCACATCTGGTTTACGATTCGTCTCGCGATCGATAACCGCCGCGCCCGGCCCGACGCCTACAAAAAGAAGAGCTACGTCAAAGCCACCCTCGCTTCCCGTTCCATGGCCTTGAGCGGACTCGTCCTGCTCTCCTTCATCATTTTTCACATCGCTCACTTCACGGTCCGCGTGACCGATCCGCGGTTTCAGCTTTTGAAGGCCGACCCGTTGAACCGCTACGACGTATATTCCATGATGGTCTACGGCTTCCAGAGTCCGATCGTGTCCGGCTTTTACGTCCTCGCGATGTTCCTGCTCGCGCTCCACTTGAGCCATGGCGCGTCCAGCTTTTTCCAATCGCTCGGGTTAAACGACAAAAAGCTCACCCCGCGCCTGGCCGCGCTCGGGCGCATCTTCGCGTGGCTCATGTTTGCCGGCTACGTCTCCATCCCGCTCGCGATTTTCTTCGGCCTCATCCAACCGGCGCAGCAATTATGATTGGGGCCTTCGAATCCCGAATCCCGCCCGGGCCGCTCGACAGCAAATGGCAGGCGCATAAAGATCACGCGCGTCTCGTCAGCCCCGCGAACCGCCGGAAGTTCGAAGTCATCGTCGTTGGCAGCGGACTCGCCGGCGGTTCGGCTGCGTCCAGCCTCGGCGAAATGGGGTACAACGTGAAGTGCTTCTGCTATCAGGATAGCCCACGGCGCGCGCATAGCATCGCCGCACAGGGCGGAATCAACGCCGCAAAGAATTACCAAAATGACGGCGACAGCGTCTTCCGCCTTTTCTACGACACGATCAAAGGCGGCGATTTCCGTTCCCGCGAAGCGAATGTTTTTCGCCTCGCCGAAGTCAGCAATCTCATCATCGACCAATGCGTCGAGCAGGGCGTCCCCTTCGCGCGCGAATATGGCGGCCTGCTCGCGAACCGCTCTTTCGGCGGCGCGCAGGTCTCCCGCACCTTTTACGCGCGCGGGCAGACCGGCCAGCAGCTCTTGTTAGGCGCCTATCAAGGGCTTTGCCGGCAAATCGCCGCCGGCACGGTCGAGATGTTTCCACAGACCGAGATGCTCGACCTCGTTCTCGTCGATGGTCACGCGAAGGGGATCATCACGCGCAACCTGATCACGGGCGAAATTCGCTCTTACGCGGGGGACGCCGTCGTGCTGGCCACGGGCGGCTACGGGAACGTCTTTTACCTCTCGACCAACGCGCGCGGATGCAACGTCACCGCCACCTATCGCGCCTACAAGAAGGGCGCGCTTTTCGCGAATCCCTGCTTCACGCAAATTCATCCCACCTGCATTCCCGTCAGCGGAGAGAATCAATCCAAGCTCACCCTGATGTCGGAGTCTCTGCGCAATGACGGCCGCGTCTGGGTGTCGAAAAAGGAAGGCGACAAACGCAGCCCGTCCGATATTCCCGAAGCGGAACGCGATTATTATCTCGAACGAAAATATCCCAGCTTCGGCAATCTCGCGCCGCGCGACATCTCCTCCCGCAGTGCCAAGGAAGTTTGCGATGAAGGCCGCGGTGTCGGTGAAAGCGGGCGCGGCGTTTATCTCGATTTCAAGGACGCGATCGAGCGTCTCGGCGAAGACGCGATCCGCGAACGCTACGGAAATCTCTTCGATATCTACGAAAAGATCACGGGCGAAAACGCCTACAAACAGCCGATGCGTATCTATCCGGCGGTGCACTACACGATGGGCGGGCTGTGGGTGGATTACAATTTGATGAGCAACGTACCCGGCCTCCACGTCATCGGCGAAGCGAACTTCTCCGATCACGGCGCGAACCGCCTCGGCGCCAGCGCGCTCATGCAAGGTTTGGCGGACGGCTATTTTGTTTTGCCATACACGCTGCCGGTTTATCTCGCGCCGCAGATCGGTAAACGTCCGTCGACCGATCATCCGGCCTTCCAGCAGGCCGAAGCCGACGTCCGCGCTCGCACGCAAAAGATGCTGGACGTAAACGGCCAACGCTCCATCGATTCCTTCCACCGCGAACTCGGCCTTCTGCTTTGGGACAAATGCGGCATGGCCCGCACCGCCGGGGGTTTGCGCGAAGCGATCGCGCGCATCCCGCAACTGCGCGAAGAATTCTGGAACAACGTCCGCGTTCCCGGCACGGGCGAGGAATTTAACCAATCGCTGGAGCGCGGTGGCCGGGTCGCCGATTTCCTCGAATTCGGCGAATTGATGTGCCGCGATGCGCTCGAGCGCGATGAATCGTGCGGCGGACATTTCCGGGTCGAACACCAGACGTCGGAAGGTGAAGCCTTGCGCGACGACGCGAATTACGCCGCCGTTTTCGCGTGGGAATATCAGAACACCGCGGCGCCCACCCTGCATCGCGAGCCGCTCCATTTCGAAACCGTGGAACTCGCGCAGAGGAGCTACAAATGAACTTCAAGCTCAAGATCTGGCGGCAACAGAACGGCCAGGCGAAAGGGAAGTTTGTCGAGTATGAGGCGCGCGACATTTCGCCGAACACATCTTTCCTTGAAACCCTCGATACCGTTAACGAACAGCTCACGGAACGCGGGGAGGAGCCCGTTGCGTTCGATTCCGATTGTCGCGAAGGCATCTGCGGCACCTGTTCGCTCACGATCAACGGCGAAGCGCATGGTCCCGATCATCCAGGCGCGGCTTGTCAGCTCTACATGCGGCGTTTTAAGGACGGCGAGACCATTACGGTCGAGCCGTTCCGCGCCAAACCATTCAAGTTCGTCAAGGATCTGGTGGTCGATCGCAGCGCTCTCGATCGCATCGTGCAGGCCGGTGGTTTTGTCGCGGCGCGGGCTGGCTCCGCGCCTGAAGCGAACTCGATTCTGATTCCAAAACACAACGCCGATCTGGCAATGGAAGCGGCGGCGTGCATCGGTTGCGGTGCTTGCGCAGCCGCCTGCCCGAACGCCTCCGCGATGCTCTTCACTTCCGCGAAGGTTTCCCATCTCTCGCTTCTCCCGCAGGGAAAACCGGAACGCACCTCGCGCGTCCTGAAGATGGTCGCTGCGATGGACGCGGAAGGTTTCGGCAATTGCACGAATACCTACGAGTGCGAAGCCGTTTGCCCCGCGGAAATCAGCGCCAGCTTCATCGCGAAGCTGAATCGCGAATACGCGATCGCGACCCTACGCGCGAAGGCTGGCGAGTAGTTACAGCGTCTCGCAGGCGCAGCTCCAGAGCTCCGGATCGAGTTCCGTCTTCGCGCGCGTCGCGAGTTCCGTCGCGTCTGCCCCATCGCGCAAGACCGCGAAGATCGTAGAGCCCGAACCGGACATCAACGCGACGCCGACCTCGGGTTGTTCGAGCAACCACATTTTCATCCGCGCGAGAAAAAGATGTTTCTCGAAAACCGGTCGCTCCAAATCATTGCGGAATGTATGGCCGCCGAACTCCTGCGGGCCGTAGGCAATTCCCGCCAATTCCTTTGAATCCTTCCACCGCGCATAAGCCCAGGGTGTCGGCACGCCAAACGACGGTTTTAAGAGCAGCAAAGGTGACGCATGCGCGAGCGAGGCCGGATTCACCAACTCCCCTCGCCCGCGACACACGGCGGCCGATTCATGGATAAAGAACGGCACATCGGATCCAATCTCCGCCGCCAGACCCGTCATTTCCGCAACCGGGAGCCGCGTTTCGAAGAGCCGATTCAAACCCAGCAGGACAGTGGCTGCGTCACTGCTTCCGCCCGCCAGGCCTGCGCCGTGCGGAATTGATTTCTGCAACGCGATTGCGATCCCGCCCGCGACCCCTGTGGCTTGCATGAACAACCGAGCCGCCCGCACCGCGAGATTGTCGTCGCCTGTTGGCAAAGTCGGATCGTCGCAGGCAAAGGCGATTTCTCCTTTCGCCCCAGCGCGCATTAGCGTGATCCCATCGAACAACGAGATCGGCGCCATCAACGTTTCGATTTCGTGGAAACCGTCCTCACGCCGGCCGAGAATCTGAAACGAAAGATTGATCTTCGCCGGCGCGCGTAGCTGCATAGAGTTCTGACCGGTCGCCACCCGCGCACCATACAGGATGAACTCACCGCACACCGCCAATAATGCACGCGAACGCTTGATCATCGCGCTCGATTTTCCTGATGCCGACCGGGCGCTCGACTGCGCGCGCACGCTCTCGGGCGATGTCGCTTTATTCAAAATCGGCCTCCAGCTCTACACGGCCGCCGGTCCTGAGATCGTGCGCGCAGTGGCGGCCACGGGCGGGAAAGTCTTCCTCGATTTGAAGCTGCACGATATCCCAAACACGGTCGCGAAAGCGGTCGCGGCGGCGGGCGAATTGGGCGTCGCCATGCTCACGCTGCACTTGAGCGGCGGACGACGCATGATCGAAGCCGCGGTGACGGCGCGGCCCGATTCCTTGCTGCTTTTGGGCGTCACGGTCCTGACAAGTTCGGACGCGGAAACGCTCCGCGAGACCGGAATCCAGGATGGCGTCGCCGAGCAAACACTTCGGCTGGCCACCTTGGGAGCAGCGGCGGGAATAACGGGCCTGATCGCGAGTCCGCACGAAGTCGTGAATCTTCGCGCCCACCTCGGCGCGCAGACCACCATCATCACACCCGGCGTTCGTCCGGCGTGGAGCGCAGCGGACGATCAGAGACGTTTCGCGACGCCGCGGGCAGCCATCGATAACGGAGCGGACTACCTCGTGATCGGTCGGCCCGTGACAGCGCAGGCCGATCCGAAGGAAGCCGTGCGCAAGATCCTTGAAGAACTTGACGCCTAACGAACGTTTATTCGCTCAACTTCGCGTGGTGCACGATCGCGCAACGCGATCGGCAGCGGCGAACATGGCGGTCGACGAAGCTCTCCTGCAAACGGCCACTCAGCCCGTCCTGCGGTTTTACGGTTGGCGACAGCCCGCGCGCTCGTTTGGATACTTCGGCTGTTTCGTGGATGTCGCCGCCCAAGCGCCCGAGCGCGAATTGGTGCGGCGCTGGACCGGCGGCGGCATCGTTCTGCATGGCAGCGATCTGACCTATTCCGTCATTCTCCCCCGCTCTGCCTTCGAAAAACTTCCGTCCCCGCAAACCATTTACCGCGTGATTCACGGCGCGATTCAACAAGCGCTTGGAGACGGCATGGATATCGCGCTGGCCGGCGCAGACGCGCCGAAAATTTCGGACGCCTGTTTCGCAAATGCCGTGGCGGCGGATGTCTTGATCGAGGGTCGAAAAATCGCCGGAGCGGCTCAACGTCGCACCCGCGCCGGTCTCCTCCACCAAGGAAGCATTCAGAATGTGCAATTACCCGCTTCCTTTCCGAACGCATTCGCCGCTGCGCTTTGCGTCAATTATGCCGAAACGACACTCGATCCCGACGTGATCCGACAAGCGGAAATGCTCGCCGCGCAGAAATACGACACCTTGGAATGGCTTCGCCAGCGGTGACTCTCTGCTTTGACTTTGAAGAGGCTCCTTTTATTCTGGCTACGTGGAAGTTTTCGCCCGTACACCCGCCGTTAAAGTTCCGCCGGCGGCCCCGCTGGCGCGGGTCGCACAGATCGTCCAGGCACAGCTGAGCGAAGTCGACGCCCGCATCACCCAACAAGCGGCCGAATTTGATCCTGCGATCGAGGGCTACATCGCCTACGCGATCGGCGGCCAGGGCAAACGGCTCCGGCCGATGGTGGCGTTACTGAGCGGAGGCGCGACCGGTTCGGTGACGTCCGCGCACGTCGATCTGGCGGTCATTCTCGAGTTGATCCACATCGCCACCCTGGTGCATGACGACATCATGGACGAAGCCGAGCGGCGGCGGGGCCAACCCACCGTGAATGCCCGCTGGGGCAACGCGCTCAGCGTGCTGCTGGGCGATTGCCTGTTCGCGCAAGCGTTAAGCCTTTCGACCCATTTCGAGAAAGCCGCCGTGAGCCGCGCGATCGCGCACGCCGCGCGTGAAGTTTGCACTGGCGAAATCATTCAGACGCAACGCCGGTTCGATCTCCATCTAGGCGTGCAGGATTACCGGCGGATCGTCGAAATGAAAACGGGCTCGCTCTTCGCGGCCGCAGCCGAACTCGCGGCCGTCCTGAACGACTCGGAGCCCGCCGTGGTGCGCGCGATGCAGAGCTACGGGATGAAACTCGGCGCCGCGTATCAAATTTACGATGATTGCCTCGACATCGCGGGCAACGAATCGGTCATCGGGAAAACGCTTGGGACCGATCTGCGCAAAGGCAAGCTCACGCTCCCGGTTTTAATGCTTTTGAAAGCTGCGCCCGCGGTCGAACGCGAGCAATACTCGCAGATGATCGTGAATGGTCGCGTGGATGAGCTGACCGATATTATGCGGGCGGAAATCGGGACGGCGTCGCTTGGCGGATCGATTACAGCCGGATGCGACTTGATCAAAGAAGCGCAGGCAGACCTCGCTTTGCTGCCGGAAAACGAACACAGTTTCGCGTTGGGCGAGCTGGGCGACGCGTTGCGCGACCTCCTGGATCAACTACGCGAGTAGGCGGGAATGGGCGCCGGCGGTCGAAGCATGCGGGCCTGTCCTTGAACCCTATGGCACCGCTTAAGATTCGCGAAATGCCGCAGGACGATCGTCCGCGGGAGAAGCTGCTCGCGCGCGGTGCGGATGCCTTGACCGATTCCGAGTTGATTGCGATCCAATTGCGCACCGGACTAGTGGGCGCGAATGCGGTCCAGGTGGCCAGCGAATTACTCAAGCGCTACGGATCGCTCAGCGGTCTGAGCCGTTGCACGCTCGACGAGCTTTCCCTCATTCCTGGCATCGGCCCAGCGAAGGCGATGCAATTGGTCGCGACCTTCAAACTCGGGCAGCGCCTCGCGCGCGAAACCTACGCGCACGCAAAAATCGACACGCCGGAACTCGTCTACGAATTGCTCGCCGCCGAGATGCGCGGCCTGCACAAGGAATCGCTCCGCGTCGTTCTCCTCGACACCCGCTATCGTCTCCTCCGGATGGAACAGATTTCTCTCGGGAGCTTGAACGAGAGCATCGCCCATCCGCGGGATGTCTTCCGCCCCGCCATCATCGCGGCGGCCTTTGCCGTCATCGTGGTGCACAACCATCCTTCCGGCGATCCCGCGCCCAGCCAGGCGGACCACAGCCTAACGAGACGTCTGGCGGAGGCCGCCGAGTTGTTGCAAATCAAGCTGCTCGACCACATCATCATCGGCGCCCCCGCGGAAGGCCGCTTGCCGTATTTCAGCTTTCGCGAGGCGGGCGTTTTATGAAAGTGCATCCCAGCGCCATCGTGGAGGACGGCGCCGACCTCGACGCCGGCGTCGAGGTCGGCCCTTTCGCCTTCATCGGGCGGGAGGTGGTGGTGGGCGCCGAAACCATCATCCGCTCACACGTCGTGCTCGAGGGCGCGGTGCGCCTCGGGCGGAAGAACATCGTCGGCGAGGGTTCCATCCTGGGCGGCGCGCCGCAGGATCTCGGGTTTAAACCGGAAACGCAAAGCCGGGTTGAAATCGGCGACGAGAACACGATTCGCGAGCATTGCACGATTCATCGTGGGACCGCAGAAGGCAGTGCCACGATCGTGGGGCAGGGTAATTACCTTATGGCCGGCGCGCACATCGGACACAATTGCCAGATCGGCGACGGCGTTATCATCGCGAACAATTGCCTCCTCGGCGGCTACGTGCACGTGGGCGATCGCGCCTTTCTCGGCGGCGGGAGCGTCTTCCACCAATACATGCGAGTCGGCCGTCTCGTCATCACGCAGGGCAACTCCGGTTTCGGAAAAGACATCCCGCCTTTCGTGGTCGCAGCGCAGCGCAACGTCATCGCCGGTTTGAATATTATCGGGTTGCGCCGCGCCGGGCTCAGTGGACCGGAGCGCGATGAAGTGAAGCGCGCCTTTAAGCTTCTCTATCGCAGCGGCCTCAACACGCGCCAGGCCCTCGAGAAAGCCGGGGAGGTGGAATGGAGCGAGTGGGGTCGCGAGTTTTTCGAATTTGTCGCGCAAGCGGGGAAGCGCGGGATCGTGCCGTATCGCCGCACGGTCGCGGACGATTAGGTGGAGGGACGGGCGCCGTCCCGTCCAGTCTCTGACGCCATGGTTGGCGTCCTCTTCGTTGAATTCTGAAAATTTTCTAACCCAGACGCAACTCTCCCATCGCCAGGAAAGCCAACATCCGTCCGGTCTTCCCCATCTCCGCGCGATACGAGTAATAGCGCTCCAGATCACACGCGGTGCAGACGCCCGCATCGTGAATATTTTTTACGCCGCGCTTCCGGCAGGTGCGGACGATGTCTGAGGCGAAATCCACTTCGTAGTGTGGCGGGCGGACGCAGGGGCTTAACTGCACAATCAAGTCGGCCGCGACGGATCTGAAGTGCGCAGCCATCAAATCAATCGCCTGGCCGGTGATGCCAAGCTCACTGCCTTTCCGGCCGGAATGCACCAGTCCGATGCATTGATGAACCGGATCCACCAAATAAACCGCGCAACAATCGGCTACATAAATCCCGAGGCACACGTTCGGCTGGTTCGTGATGAGGCCGTCGCAGGCTGGGAAACATTCACCGCCTCCCGGTGCCCGATCGACCACGTGCACCTCGCGGCCATGCACTTGCTCGGCCGTGATGAAGGGCATCGCGCCGAGCCCGTGTTCGGCGCGGATCGTGCGATGCACGGCGTCGAGCCGACGGAGCGCTTCTTGTTTATCGTGGCGCGCCTCGATTCCCGGTACCCGCGTAACGAAGCCGTGCACGCCCGCCGGCCACGCCGCGAGCGCGGAAAAATGCTCGACCGGGAGCGGACGATCCAGTGCGGCCACAAGACTCGCCTAACGAACCGGCTGGCGCACGCCGGCCCGGTTGAGCGGGAGTGGCGTCGGCTTCGGTGCCGGGGTGGGCGCGGGGTCGGTCTTCAGTTTGCGGCGCGTGCCCGGGTCATCGAGTTGATTGGCGTAGACAATCTCCGTCGCGGTCACGCGATCGAACTCCGCCTGCGCCGCGTTGTAGGTAAAGAGCGCTTGCAAGGTGGTGGACTGAGCCCGCGTGACTTCCACGCGGGCGTTCAGCACTTCGAGCTGCGTGCCGGCACCGGCGCCGAGCCGCGCGCTCGCGAGGCGCAATGCTTCCTGCGCCTGCCCCACATTCTCCTGCTGGCTCCGGATCAGCTCAGCACCCTGCACGAGATTAGAATGCGCTTGCTGCACTTCCAGTTCAATCTGCCGCACGGCGTCGTCGTAAGTGATTTTCGATTGCGTCAGCAACGACTTCGCCTGCTTCATCCGGCCGTAGGTTTGCCCCCAATCCCAAACTGCCCACGAGCCATTCAGGCCCACCACATAACCGGAGCGCGCGTCGTTAATTCTGTCGCTGATCGGGGAACTGCGAAAATCCGCCCCGCCCGTCGCGTTGATCTCCGGGAAGAAACCGGAACGCGCCACGCCCACTTGCGCGGAACTGCTGAGCACGTTCGCCTTCTGCGCTTTCAGGAAAGGACGACGCGCCTTCGCGATCTCGATCGCCTCTGGGAGCGGAATGCGGCGCGGCTGATACCGCAGCTCGCCGATGCATTCGAGTGGCGGCCCCTCACCGCGGTTCGGATCGAAGTCGAGCCCGATGGTGCGCGCGAGTTGCAGTTGCGTGATGCGGTAATTATTGCGCGAGGTGATCAACTCGGGTTGCTGATTCGAGAGCGCCACCTGCGCTTGCAGAACGTTGAAACGCGGCACCGTGCCGGCATCGAAACGATTCTGCTGATCCTGGAGCTGACTCTGCAGAAGATTGACGGACTCTTCCTGCACGCCGATCAACGCGCGGTTCAAGAGCACTTGATAAAATTGGGTCCGCACCGTTGCGATTACGAGGTCGATCGTGTCGCGAAAGCCAAAGTAGGCGGAGTCGCGTTGGAAATCGGCCGACCTGATTTGGGAAACCACCCGGCCGCCAGCGAAGACGATCTGTGTCGCTTGCAAGCGAATGCTGAAATTCCGATCGGTCGTGGTAAATCCCCGGTCGAATCCACCACCGTCGCCGCCGTCGCCGTTGAAATTACTCAAATGCGGGTCCGTATCCGTGACGGAACCCGAGGCGTCCACCCGCGGCAAGACATTCGCGCGCAATTCCAGATAAAGCCCCTTCGTCCGCTCGATCTCCTGACGCGCACGCTGGATATCGGGATTGCGCTGCAGCGCGGTCAGGATCGCATCGTTTAACGTGTAGCGCGGAATCCCACCCGATCGCATCTCCACGGTTTCCGTGCCCGCGAAAAGCGCGCGCCCGCAAAAAGCAGCGGCGATGAGAACGAAAAGACTGAGAAAAACGGGGAGTTTACGCATGAGAAAAAATCGGGAACGAACCAGGGAGTTTGAAGGTTAATCGACTGATTCGCTTAGTCCACAATGTTTAGCGGTCACATGCAAAGCCTGTGCCACGTCGCGGTTATAAGTTTCAAACAAAACCGTCGGAGCCACTTACCGTTTCCGTTCGGACGCGCGCTCCGCGATTTTCTTCCCGACGCTGGGATTGATGGGTTCCATTTTCGTAACAAAAAAGCTGCGAACCAATCCCGCGCGCCCGTGCGCGCGACCGCTCCCTACTTGCTCTGGCAGTAATCGTAAATCTTGCTGTAAATCTGGAGCCACGCCTTCTGTTCGCCCGGACTGAGGTGCTCCATGATCGTCATCAAGTTCCCCACCATTTCTTCCCGGATGCGACGCACCAGGGCCGAGCCTTTGTCCGTGATGCAAACCAGGACCTTGCGCCGATCCTGCCGCGCGCTGGCCCGCACCACGTAGCGAAGATTTTCCAGCCGCGCGACCAGCCCGCTCGCCGCCGCTGTGGTGTGCCCCATCTTTTTCGCGATCTCCGACATCGTCAGCACTTCCTTGTGATCGAGCGCCGCGAGGAGGAAAAACTGCGGAAAGGAAACGTTCCCCGGCGCCAGTTCCTTGCAGAGATGCAGGACGAAGCATCGCTGCATCTCCAGGATGATGTGCGAGAGCTGTTCGGCGTCACGTCGCAGCTCATTGCTTCGCGTGGGAAGGCGCGGGGTCATTACGGGGGTCTTCAACGTTCACAAACTAAAAGGTGCCCCCGGGGTGTCAACCAACCCGCCCGTCGCTAATCCCATGTGAAAACGGTGGCCAGCGCACCGTTTTCCAATCGCTCGCCCGGGCCCAGCAACAAGAGCGCATTCGATTGGCTCAAGCCGAAAAGCGCGTGCGATTCCTGGCGCCCGCTCGGCCGAAATGCGCCGTTGCTTAAAGAACCTCTCAAGTAATGCGGACGATTGCCATCATTCCACAGTTCCGTTTCGAGACGCGCCTGCGTCGCTGGCAAACGTAAGGCAGCCGCGTTCGCGCCCATCATTTTCAGCAACGCCGGGCGCACAAAGAGGAGGAACGTGACGAAAGCCGAGACCGGATTGCCCGGCAGGCCGAAGATCGCGCACTGCGCGGCGCGTCCGAAAAGAAACGGCTTCCCCGGTTTCACCGCCACCCGCCACAGATCGAGCGCACCGCCCACCGCGCCGATCCCTTCCTTTACGTAATCGCGCGCGCCCACCGAAACTCCGCCGGTGATAACGAGCGCGTCACCCTCCGTTCCAGCGCGCACCGCCGCTTCGATTTCCTCCGCCCGATCCGCGCAATGAACGACCGACGCCACCTTCGCTCCACATTTTTGGAGCAACGCGCGGAGCAGTGCGGAATTCGAGTCGTAAATCTGGCCGGCTTGCAATTGCGTTCCCGGAGGCGCCAGTTCGTCGCCGGTCGAGATCAAGGCGACCCGCACTTCGCCGCCCACGCCGAGGGAACCCATTCCCTGCGCCGCGAGCAGCGCGATTCTCTGCGGAGTAATGCGCTCCCCGCACGCCAGCATGCGTTGCCCCTCCGCGATGTCGCCTCCGCGCCGCCGAACAAACTCTCCGGTTTCTACCGCGGTGTTCACGATAATTTCGTCGCCGTCGCGCGTCACGTCTTCCTGCATCACGACCGCATCCGCGCCCGCCGGCAGTGGACCTCCGGTAAAAATGCGGATCGCCTCCCCTGGCGCCACCGCGAGCCCGCGATCAATCCCCGCCGGTTGTTCGCCGAGCACGTGGAGACGGCGCCCCCGGCCAGCCGCGCTCGCCACGACCGCGTAGCCGTCCATCGCGGAGTTATCGAAGGGCGGCACCGCGAGCACCGCGGGTAAATCTTCCGCCACGAAACAGTCGAGCGCCTCCGCCAGGTCCACCCGCCGTGTCGGTCGCGGGCGCACCGACGCCAGAATTTTCTCGAGCGCCTCCTCTTGGGAAATCATGGACGCACTCTAGCTCCCGCGCGCTCCTTGAGACAAGGATGGGCGTTTGCCAAAACACCCCTCCGTCCTGCCCACCGGCGTCAACCGCTCGTTAGACACGCCATCTGCATCCCACGCCCAGCGGTTGACGACCCCGGTCCGCCCTTCATATTCTCGCTCCAGTTGGTGAGGTGGCTGAGTGGTCGAAAGCAACGCTTTGCTAAAGCGTCGTAGTCCAAAAGGCTACCGAGGGTTCGAATCCCTCCCTCACCGTATCCTTTTGCCCGCGCCCGCCAATTTCCTCCTGGCCCCGGCGCGCGTTAGCTCTATCGTCCCGGGATGACTCGCTTGCTGGTTTTATTTGTGGTCGGTGCCGCTTTCGCGACCGGCGGATGTGCAGACGGCCTCCTAGTCGATGAAAGCGCCCAAGCCAGAGGGCCGGCCGCCTACTCTCCCGATCCCGGCTATCACGTCCCCGCCAAGAGAGCGCACAATCCGCTCGGTCCCGACGCGCCCCCTTTGTAATTTTTACCCAGGCGGCCAACTCAGCGGCCGTTTTCCGAGCACATGCACATGCAGATGCGGCACGCTCTCACCCGCATCGGGGCCGCTGTTGATCACCACCCGGTAACCGGATTCCAATAGGTCGAGCTTGTCCGCCACGCGCCGCGTCGTGGCCAGCAGCTTTCCTAGAATTGCCTCATCGCTCTCCGTCGTCGCCGCGAGACGAGTGATGAGGCGCTTCGGCACCACCAACACGTGCACCGGCGCTTTCGGGTCCACGTCGTGAAACGCAATCACGTCATCGTCTTCCCACACGATCTGCGCGGGGATTTCGCGGGCCGCGATTTTTTCGAAGATCGTCATGATCAATCCGACCCGCCGTGTCGCCTAACGCAGTGAGCAGCGCATGTGCGCCAGCTTGCTGTTCGCCGCCAGCTTCTCGCGCACGAAACACACCACCTCTTCGCGCAGCGCATCGCACGCCCGCGTCCACATCTTCGCGCCACGCAGATGTTTCACGCACGCTTGCAGTCCGCAGAGCTGCAGACTGTCCGTGCCAGTATCCACCAGCGCGTCGATCCGTTTCTCCAGCCCGTCGAAAAACGCCAGCTCATAGCCGGCTCCGGCATCGAGCGCCACGTCGAGCAGTGAAAAAGAAATCGGCGGAGGCGCCGGCGAGAAAAACGGAATGATCTCCTTGTAGCCGATCACCTTCAAGACATAGCGCACCGTCTGCGAAAGCTGGCTGATCGGCACCACCGGCTCATCGTTCCGCAGTCGCAGATAAAACGTAATGCTCTCCGTGATGTGATCCGTCAGCCACCAGCTCGGATAGCCCGCCTGATCTGCTGCGTCCGTGATCGCCTCGCGCAACCACTGCTGATTGAACTCAAAGAGCTGCCCCGTCTCGCAGCGCAGATAAGGAAACTCCTCTTTAAACGCGACCACTTTTGGCCTCCTTCGTTTCGGGAAACAACTCCGGCTGCGACGGGTTCGGCTTGATCCGGCGGCCGAGCGCCCGGATCGCGTCCACGAATTGATCCACATCCTCGAATTGCCGGTGCACCGATTCGTAACGGAGCGCCGCCACATCATCGATCGCGCGCAATTTCTCCAGCACCTTCGACCCGATCTCCGCCGACGTGATCTCGCGCTTCCCCGTTTCCACATCGTGCACGATTTCGTTCACCGCCTCCTCCAGCTTCACGATGCTGATCGGCCGCTTCTCGCACGCCCGCGCGAGGCTGTTCACCAGCTTCAGCCGATCAAACGATTCGTGCGTGCGATCGCGCTTGATCACCTGCAGCTCCGAACGCTCGATCTCTTCGTAGGTGGTGAAGCGATAGGAACACTGCAAACAAACACGACGTCTTCGAATGCTGGAGGAATCACGAGACTGGCGCGAGTCGATGACTTTATCGTCACAAAACCCGCACTTGGGACAACGCATAGTGGCGGAGCAGTACGTAGCATACCAAATGTTGTGGCGTCAATGCATTCCGCGGATTTAATCGCGCGAAATGCGCGCGCGTTATTTCTGGTCCGCTTTTCCCGCCACCCGCACCGCCAGTTTGCGGCCTTTGAATTGAATGCCGTTCAGCTTTTTCAGAATCAAATCCACCCGCGCTTCCGCGACATCCACAAACGACTTCGTAGCTTGCAAGTGGATCGCGCCGATCTCCCCTTTCGGGATCGCCGTCACCCCCGCGATCACGCCCACGAAATCGCCCGGCTGCACTTCATGCGCGCGTCCCGCATTAAACGCCAGCCGCACCATCCCCGCCTCATGCGACACTGTCCCCGCCTCTTCGCGCGGTCCGCGCTGCGGTCGCGGCGCCGGCGGGCGACGCTCGTAGTCGCCGCGCGTTTGCTCCCGTCGTTCGCGTCCCAGCGGATGAGGTTCGCGCGCATACTCACGGCGCGGCCGATCCTCCGGAATCGGCTCGCCCTTCCGCGCCTTGTCTTCGCCTAACAAATGGATGAGCGCCGACGCGATATCGGTGGGCGAATAATCCTGCGCCAGAAAACGATCGAGCAACTCGTCGTGTCGTTTGTATTCGCCCTTCGCCAGCGTCTCGCGCAACGCCTCCGCAAACGCGCTCGCCCGTTTTCCTTCCACCTCTTCCGCCGTCGGAATGCGCTCCCGCTTGATCCGGCTCTTTGTGAAACGCTGGATATTCTCCAGCCGATAAATCTCGCGCCCCGCGACAAACGTCACCGCCCGGCCCGCCTTCCCCGCGCGTCCCGTCCGCCCAATGCGATGCACGTAATCTTCCCCGTCATGCGGCAGATCGTAATTGAAAACGATCTCGATATCGTCCACGTCCAGTCCGCGCGCTGCCACATCCGTCGCCACCAGGAACTCCACCTTCTTCTTCCGGAAGCGACCCATCACCCGCTCGCGCATCGCCTGCGTCATGTCGCCATGCAGTTTGTCCGCGCTGTAGCCGCGCGCGATCAAGTGCTCCGTCAATTCATCCACCATCATCTTCGTCGCGCAGAAAATGATCGCCAGCTTCACGTCCTCCAGATCGATCAATCGACACAGCACCTCCAGCTTCGAGCGCCGATCCACCTCATAGTAAACCTGCTCGATCGCCGGCACGGTCAGCGCCTCAGCATCGACCCGCACCGTCACCGGATTGCGCGTAAAGCGTTTGATCAACTCCGCGATCGGTCGCGGAATCGTCGCGGAAAAGAACACCGTCTGCCGTTCCGCCGGCACATCGCGCAGGATCGTCTTGATGTCGTCCACGAATCCCATGTCCAGCATCCGATCCGCCTCATCCAGGATCACCATCTTGATCTGATCCAGCTTCAAACTCTTCCGCTCCAGATGATCCATCACCCGCCCCGGCGTCCCGATGATGATCTGCGCGCCCGCGCTCAAGCCGCGAAACTGCCGCTCGTACGATTGCCCGCCATAGATCGGCAGCTCCCGCACCCCGCGCTTAAAGAAAGCCAGCTTCGCGATTTCCTCCGCCACCTGCACCGCCAGCTCCCGCGTCGGGCAAAGCACCAGCACCTGCGGCGCGCGCAAATTTCCATCCACCATTTGAATCGCCGGAATGCCAAACGCCGCCGTCTTCCCCGACCCCGTCTGCGATTGGCCGACGACATCCGAGCCCTCCAGCAAAACCGGGATCGCCGCCGATTGAATCGGCGAAGCTTCTTCAAAGCCCATCCGCTCGATCGCCTTCAAAATTTCAGGAGCCAGCCCCAGCTCCGCAAACAACTTCTTCTGCATCAGCCGACTAGACCACGTTCCGGTCGCAGAAGATAGCGCCTACGCGTCGCCTAGACGGCCCGGTGGAGAAAATTGGACCGCGGATTACGCGGATGTCGCGGATAAGAGAAGGCTCCTCGTCCCCCCATCCGAGTCATTCGCATAATCCGTGGTCCAACATTCTGCTGACGATAGCGTAGGCATCGACTCCGGGAACCGCCTCGACAAAGCGAGGCTGCTGCACCTGCGTTGGCATCCGAAGCCTCTCCAATTATCTTGCCCAAATGGTCTGTCTCGGGCTCAATATCGTATCGGCCCACGCCCGCTGCATGCAGCCCGAAGCAGGACGAACTATCGAAGAGTAAAGCTTTACAAACTTTCGTCTACAACTCGTTAGGTCTTTTCTCGCGTCACCCGTGAACGACAGCCATGAACAAGCGCTCCGAGTTCTCGACACTTTGCGGCTACGTATTGTCGGCAAGGCTGCCGACATGCTTTGGATGCACTTTGGCGACTACCGCACACACACAGACGACCGCGGGGAGCTACGCGAAGTCGGCGAGTGGGCGCTTCATTTGCAGTGTCCGTGGCGTTTTGTCCGCTCCGGCTCGATCGTTCTCGCCAGCACCGATTTCTATTACTCCGCCGACAGTGATGAGCCCTACGAACGGGATCGTGGGGGAGAGACGCTCTTCGACCGCCGCGCCAATCAATTCAACCGCGTTCTGGAGACCGGAGAGTTCCGTGTTTCTACTGTTTCGTGCGGCGCATGTGGAGCATTTCAGCTCGAGTTCGGCTCAGCTTTTCACTTCGCCGTATTTCCCGCCGCATCTGACGGTTCGGCCTACGGAGAGTTTTGGCGGTTATTCAGACCCGATCGCGACGAAAGACATTATGTGGCCTCCAGTGATTCGACCGAAAAGACCTAGGCTATGCAGCGAACGGCGGACCGATCCCTACGACCGTGGGCTTCTGACATTCCATCGAGCGTACCACAAATCGGTCACGAAGTTCACCCGCTAGCGAGCAAACTGCGCGGAGCGCGGAACGGCGACCTGTCGGTTGGCGACCGGGCCTTGCTCCCATGCCGTCACCGTTCGCACGAGCAGGTCGAGCCGCAGAGAGCGCGCGGCGAGATCGGACTTGAGCTGACGTTGAACCCGGAGCCGCAAATCGGCGGCGGGGCCACTGCGCGCGAAGTTCCAGGCGTCTTCGCTTTCGGCTTCGCGCAGGCTGTCGCGCAAGGCGTCGAGGGCGCGTTCGAGTTCGTCGAGGAGGGCGCGCATTTGCGCCAGGCTGGTGGCGTCGTCCATGTGGTTGGCCGCGAGGTCGCTCAGCGCGAGCAGGATTTCCATCCGCGCGACGTCGCCCGCCAGATAGGCTTCCTGCACTTCGTGCCAGAGCGCGGAGACAGCGGCGTTCCCGTCGGCGCGCAGATCGGGATGCAATCGCCTAACGAGCCGTCGATAGAGTTCCTTGACCCGCGCATCGACGGTCGTCGCCTCGTCCTCATCGTCGTCCTCCTCCTCATCCTCGAGCACGCGCTCCGGGCCGCGCGCGCGAGAGGTATTCTGCGTCCGCGCTTCCTCGCGCGGCGCGCGAAACATGTGCGTTTTGAAAGCTTCAAACGATGTCGAGTAGGCCTCGTCGTCCATCTTGTCGGGATTCGTGCCGAGGGATTTCTGCACCCACTCCTGGAAGAGCGCTTCTTTTTCAAAATCACTCAATGGTCGCGGCGCGCCAGGCTCGCGGCGCGGCGGTTCGTCCTCGCGCGCAGCGCCGGGATTCTGACGACGAAACATGACGCGTTGATACGCGCTGTGCGCATCCTGGAAGCCGCGGCGCATTTCCATTTCCACTTCGTGCACGAGTGTTTGGTAATCGCGGATCTGCACCTCGACCTCGCGCGCCTTGCTCAGGAGCGCACCGAACTCCCGCGCCCGCCAACGCGCGAAGGCCGGCTTGTCTTCACGCTCGAAGCGATGCCATCCCGCACGTGCGCCTTCCAGCGTGCCCATCGCCTCAGCGCACGCCGCCGCCGCCGAACGGCGGAGCGGTTCCTGATCGATCAGGACGAGGTAATGCATCTGCGCAATTTACTCGGACCGCGCGTCGGCGAAAGGCGGCGGTTCTATATCCGCCCCGCTCCGTCGGGGCGTTCCCAGCGCTAGGGAGACGCAGGCAAGGTGAACGATACAACCTGATCCGCGTCGCGATGATTCGTCCAGAAGCGTTCGCCGTCGTGCGTCAAGGAGCGACAAGGGAACGGGACGGCCGCGAGGTCGATCATTCTGGGAATATGCTCCTCGGGATCGAAGCGCGCGATGCGCCACGCTTCCTCCGGCGCTTCGAACCCGCGCAGAACATAGCAAAACCCGTCCACGAAGGCGTGACCGCTGATTTCCATCCGCACTTCAAAACGCCGCAGCACTTCGCCATCGTCGTCCAGGCGCAGGATGCGGCCCTTGTACCATTGGCTCAGATGCACGTGGTCGCCGTCGTAGCTGAGATACGAGCCGGTGTAATCCGGACACAGGATCTGCTCGCGATCGGTGAAACCTTCGCCCGGCACGTAGTGGTGCAGCCAACGATCGTCGAGCCGGCCTTCGCCGAGATTGAACCAGAGCGCGTCGCCCACGGAGGTGGCGGCCCACGGAATGCCGGGCACGTCGAATTCTTCACGCACGGTCCAGCTTTCCGGATCGACGACGTGAAAGCTGCGTAGATCGCGCGAGCTGATCCACAACGCGCCGTCGTGCCAGGCGAGCGCCTGCGGCGTGGTGGCAGGCGCCGCCAGGCGCCGGTGTTCGATGATGGGTTGAAGCTCTTTCATCGCAGGAAAAATTCCCTATCGCCCCGCGAGTTGCATCATCCCGCGGCTCACGCGCACCGCGCTGCCGCCCACGCGCACCATCTCCAGCCGGCCCTCGGTGCCGCGCATCTCGAGATGCAAGGTGCTCGGGCGTCCCATTTCCACACCTTGCGCAATGACATACCGACCGGCGCGCGGTTCACGGCGCCAGAGATAACCGGCCAACGCCGCTACCGCCGAGCCCGTGGCAGGATCTTCCGTAAGACCAACACCGGGACCGAACATGCGCGCGCGCACGTTCACGTTGTCGTCCGTTTCGTGGCAAAAAACGAAAACGTCCTGCGCCCACGCGTCGGCCAGCGCTCCCCGCCAGCGCGCCACATCCACGAACGCGCGGGCGAGCGCCGCACGATCCCGTACCGGCACGCAGAGGAACGGCACGCCGGCCGAGTACGCAGTGGGGGCGTCATCCTCGTCATCTAAAATTTCATCACGCGCGAGCCCCAGCATGGCCGCCAGAATGTCACGTGCAGGCGCGTCCCCCCGGCTTGCCGGCAGGCACGCGGTCGTCAGCCAGGTGAAACAATTCCCGTCAGCCGCGCGCGACACTTCCACCGGCACCAGCCCGACCCCCTCTTCCAAAGCGAAAGTCGCGACGCCTTCCGCAGGCGCTTCCGCGATTCCCAATTCCACCAAAAGCTGCGCGGTGCCGATGGTCGGATGCCCAGCGAACGGCAACTCCGCGGCGGGCGTGAAGATGCGCAACTTGCGCAACGCGCCGGCCAATTCGGCGGGCCGCACGAAGACTGTCTCGGATAAGTTAAACTCGCGCGCGATGGATTGCATTATCTCAGCCGGCAGCTCCGGCGCGTCGGGAAAGACGGCGAGCTGG
>JBDSNB010000190.1:0-21092 GCA_039915555.1 Chthoniobacterales bacterium
CTGAATGTGCTCCAGATTATCAATGAGCCGACCGCGGCGGCTGTCGCCTACGGACTGGATAAGCTCGGGCAGGACCAGACGGTCTTCGTGTTCGATCTGGGTGGCGGGACGTTTGACGTCACGATCATGCGAATCGAAGGCCATCACATCACGATGCTGGCCACGAATGGCGACCATCGCTTGGGCGGCAAGGATTGGGACGATGTGCTGGTGAATTATGTTGCGGAAGAGTTCGACCGCGAGAACGGCGAGAATCCGCTGCTCGATTTGCAGAGTTACCAGGATCTACAAAGCCGCGCCTTGGCGGCCAAGATTCAGCTCTCGAGCCGGCCGCGGACGTCCATCGTGCACAATTACAACGGGCGAAGCCTGAAGGTGGAATTGACGCGGGAGGAGTTTGAAGAGAAGACGCGGCATCTGGTGGAGAAATGCAAAACGATCTGCGAGATCGTGATGCAGGAAGCGAAGCTGGAGTGGTCGGAGATCGACAAAGTTTTGCTCGTGGGCGGGATGACGCGGATGCCGATGGTGCGCCAGATGATTGCGCAACTTTCACCAGCGCCCCTCGACGACGCGGTGAACCCGGATGAAGCGGTCGCGTTGGGGGCGGCGATTCAGGCGATTCTCGTCCTCCTGCAAGAGGAAGAAAACACGGGCGAAAAGACGTTGCCGGAAGATACGCGGCAGCAGTTTTCGTCCCGCGACGGCGGACTGATCCAGGTGACGAACATCACTTCGCACACGCTGGGCGTGGTCTTGTGGGATGAGGCGCACCACGAGGAATACGTCTTTCCCATGATCGGCAAGATGAGCGCGATTCCCGCGACCTCGAAAAATTTCTTCGGGACCGCGAGTGCGAACATGGGACACGCGGTAGTGCGAATCGTGGAAGGTGAAAGCACGTTGCCGACGGAATGCACGCCGCTCGGCACTTGCGATGTGGAGTTGCCGCCGTTTTTGCCCAAGGGTTCACCGGTCGAGTTGGTCTACGAATACAACGCGAACCAGGTGCTGGAGGTGGCGGTGCACGCCGCCGGGAACGAGACGAAGATGTCCATCGAGCGCAATACGGGGCTGGCCCCGCATGAAGTGGCCGATGCGACCGCGCGCCTCGCTGCACTCACGGTCGCCTGACGATGATCCAGGTGAAGGTGGATTTCTCGCTACCGCTTCCGGACGATCCGAAGAAGTGGGAGGGCTGGAAGCAATATAAATCCCCGAACTATTACGCGCGGCTTTGCCTCGATCCGCAGCAGCAGCCGAGCGACGAAATTATCGAAGAGCATTGCCGCGAGCTGTTGCGGTGGTGGCAAAAAAAGCTCCCGCTGAAGAATCAGCCGAGTAACCCGATGACGCAGTTACTGCGACCGGGCCTGGATGAATCGTCGCGTTATCTGACGGAGGCGCGGGTGGAGTTGCTCGATCCGCGGCGGCGACGCCAGATGGATGAGGAACTGGCCGCACAAGCGCAGGAAGAGGCGGTCGCCGAGTTTCACAAATATTTAACCTTCGCGATCGCGGACGGTCTCCTGACCGCTGACGAAGAGAAAAACCTGCTGCGCTTCGGCCGCGAACATCAGCTCAGCGAAGCGCAGATGCTCGGATACATCGATCTGGAATTGCGTGACAGCAGAGCGCGCCGCGTGGTGCCAACCGCGCAGCCCGAGCCGGAGCCTGCGCCCGCGCCTCGGGTGCCTCGGCCCCGCCGGAAATCGAGCGATCCGCGCGAGGATTTCATGCGCATGCTGCGCTTGAGCGGGCTCGACAGCGAGGGCATGAGCGATGACACGCGTGACGCCTTCATCAACATGGCGGAAAACCTCGGTCTCGATGCGGGCGATGCCGAGGACATCGTAGATGAATATCTCGACGAAGCGGACCAAATGGGCGAGCCGGGCTCGACGTCGGCACCGGCGGCGGCGCGAGTGGTCATAGAGCCGAAGGTGGTCGCCCCGGTGCAGCCGGTCGCGCCAGTCGCAGCCCCGGTGGTCGCCGCATCCCCGGCACCGGCAGGCGACGCTGCGGTGCTGCCGAGTTTTAGCAACTCGCTCGGCGGGCAGATGATTTGCATCCCGAGCGGCGAGTTCGTGATGGGAAGCGACATGGCCGAGGCCTCGCCTAACGAGCGACCGTTGACCAAGGTGACGTTGAGTCGTTTTTTCATGTCGCGGTTTCCGATCACGAACGCGGAGTTTGAGCAATTCGATCCGAGCCACGCGCGGAAGCGCGCGCCCGGGGCGGGCGACCTGCATCCGGTCGTGTATGTGAGCAGCCTGGAGGCGATGAAATTTTGCGTCTGGCTCGCGACGCGCGAACGGAAAAGATATCGGTTGCCCACGGAAGCGGAGTGGGAGTATGCGGCGCGCGGGACGGATGGGCGGAAGTACCCGTGGGGCAACCATGATGGGCAGGGCGATCTGGGAAATTTTGCCGACAAAAACACGGTCTTCGCCTGGAGCGACCGGGAGATCGATGACGGACACGCAGAGAGTTCCCCGGTGGGCGCGTATCCCTTGGGCGCGAGCCCGTTCAAGATCGAGGAGATGGCCGGAAACGTGTGGGAGTGGTGCCACGATTTTTACGAGGGATATCGCGGCACGGGGAAGGTGAATCCGCGCGGTGCGACGGCGGGAGCGAAGCGGGTCTATCGCGGGGGCAGTTGGAAATCGCGTTTCAACAGTCTGCGCACCACGACGCGCGGCTCGAATGTGCCGAACTATTCGTGCAACGATTTGGGCTTCCGGGTGGTGTGCGATTGCGATTAGCGCTCCTTCGGGCGCCGGCTGTTTCGTGGCACCGAGACGCTGACGAAGGGGCTGTCGCGTAGAGTGAAACGCCACGGCAACTCGACCGCGCGACTGATGCCGATTCGCCGGTCGGCTACTGCGCGAGGTTTGGTTTCTGCTTCCACAAAACCACGGCGCGAATCGGAGCAGAGATCGATCTCGTGATGGCGGACCGTGATCGCGAGCGCCTGGGTGAGTTTGCCGGGGCCGGAGCAAAGTTGCCGCAGGTCAGCAACGCCGCGGCGGCGTTTCATGAGAGCGAAACCGGCGGTGGGCTCGATCGCGCGGATGAGGATGAGCCCGGTGCGCGGTGCGCCTTTCACGAGGATGTTCAACATCCAGTGCACGCCGTAGTTGAGGTAAACGTAGGCTGTCCCGGCCCGGTTGCGCTCCACGAAAAGACGGGTGCTGGGGCGGAAGAAAGTGTGACAGGCCTCGTCGTTTTCCTTCAGGTACGCTTCGGTCTCCACCACCGTCCCGGCGCACGATCCCCAAACGAGTTGCATCCCGATTAAGTCGTGTGCGCAGACCAGCGGGTCGCGCTGGAAAAACGAGGCGCCGACCGTGCGTGCGCGATCGAGAACAGACACGGCAGGCAGATCGCCGGGCTTACTCGGATTGGATGGGAGATTCCGCCGGCTTGTAACAGATCGGCTGCACGACGTCGGCATCATCTGGATCGCCCAAGCGAAAAGCGGGAATGAACTTCGCTCCTCGAAAGTCCGCGAGGGCGGCCTCACCGAACCCGAGAAGGGGTGGTTCTTCGGAGACCACCGCCGTATCCTGCAACTCGCCCTTCCGATTGACCTTCAGCCGAAGGTCCACCACTGCGGTGAGGTGGATGGGCGTTTCGCCTTCGGGCGGGGTGAGACCGTCAAAACTGGAATCGCCGCCGATGACCGGCTGGGGCGCGATGAAATCGCTGGCCGCCTTGAGTTCCACCGGATCCTGATTCAGAAAAATGCGGATGTGCGTGGCGCCTGCGGCGGAAAATATAGCCGTCCCGTAAAGGAGAACGCCGACCGGTTGATACTGATAAATAGCAGGCGTGAACTTTAAGTTCTCGAACCGCTTTTCGAGTTCCTGCTGAAGCGCTTCGGTGCCCGGCATGGGGCGATACGTCCAGGCGGACATGGCGTCACCGTTGGGCGCCACCAGCGCGCAAAACATGACCGCACCGTCTTTCTGCCCTTTCTGCAAGAGCTCTTTCGTGTCGATGCGATTGATGAGCGAATCGGGGCCGGAACCGAGGACGGCGGGGCGAAATTGCGGACGATTGGGCGAGGACTTCACTTGGGCGGAAGCGGGCCACGTGAGCCCGAGCACGAGAACGAGGCCAAGGAAGCGGAGGATGAGGGACATGGTGCCTACGCAAGCCATGGCCTGGGATTTCGCAACCTCAAACTCGCGCGGGGGCCGCGGCGTCGTCGCGCTAAACGGCGTGCGCCTGCAGTTCTTCCAAGGTGACGAACTCCAAGGCAGAGGAATGCGTCGCCTCGAGATCGACGGGCGCCGCGCGGCCGCGCCGGAGCGCTTCCTTCCAGCGCGTCACGCAAACGCACCAGCGGTCTCCGGGTTCTAGACCGGGAAACCCAAACTCCGGGTGCGGCGTGACGAGATCGTTGCCGTCGAGCACGGAGAAATCGAGAAACTCGCGCGTGACCTGCACGCAAACGGTGTGCTGGCCGATATCATCCGGGCCGGTGCGGCAATAACCGTCGCGATAGAAACCGGTGATGGGATCGCGACAACAGGGACGCAAATCGGTGCCGAGGACGTTGGTGGGCATGGTGGGGACGATAGCACCGCGCGGGGTGCGGAGCATAGGATGCTTTGCGGAAGAGGTGCGGCGGTGGTATCCGAATTTTTGGTGACGACGAACGGAGAGATAATGGCGTTCTGGCTGCGGCCTGCGCAGGAGGAGCGGGAATATTTTGCGGCGCTCATTCGCCGGCTGGCTACGCGTTTCGATGCGCCGCGATTTGAACCGCATGTCACGTTGTATGCGGGCGCGATGGAGGAGGCACACGCGGCGGAGGTAGTGCGCGGGCTCGCGGCGCTTTCGACTCTGACGCTGGAGGTGGAAGGCGTGGCGTGCGCGGAGGAATACACGAAGACGCTTTTCGTGCAGTTTCGTGCTTCGGATGAAGCGGCGCGGCTCAGTGCGGAAATCGCGGAGGCGGCGAATCGCGAGGCCGGTTATCGCTTCGATCCGCACTTGAGTTTGATCTACCAGCCTATGGCCCGCGCGGGAAGGGAGGAGCTGAGGCGAACGATCGAGGTGCCGTTTACGTCGGTCAGGTTCGATGCGGTGGAGGCGATTGTGTCGCCGGCACGAGTGACGAAGCGAGCTGAAGTGGAGGCGTGGCGGGTGATTCGGTTGTAGCCGGGGGCGGCGACCCGGCTACAACGCGCCACCAGTTGAGTCGGCTGCGCACGCGAGGAACAGTGCGTCGTATGGACGATATTGTGGGCATCGATTTGGGGACGACCAATTCGGCGATTGGCATCATGGAGGCGGGCTTTCCCATTTTGCTCGCGGATGCGAATGGCGCACGCCTGACGCCTTCGGTGGTGCACTTCGGCAAAGGCGGCGAGCCTGGCGTCGGCGTGGCGGCGGCCCGCATGCGGGTGCTGGCGCCTTCGGACACGATTTATTCGGTGAAACGTTTCATCGGTTTGCGCGGCGACGAGCTGCGCGCAGGCGATGCGGAGGTCGGTTATGAGCTTCAGCGCGCGGCGGGACAAGCGGTGCGCATTCGCGCGGCGGGCCGTGATTATTCGACGGAGGAAATCTCGGCGTTCGTCTTGCGGAAACTGAAGGCGGACGCGGAGGCGGCGCTGGGGCGGACGGTGTCGCGCGCGGTCATCACGGTGCCTGCATATTTTAACGATGCGCAACGCAACGCGACGAAGCGGGCGGGGGAGCTGGCGGGTTTCGCGGTGGAACGGATCGTGAACGAGCCGACCGCGGCTGCCCTGGCCTACGGTCTCGATAAAATGCAGAGTCGCGCGAAGATCGCGGTCTACGATTTTGGGGGCGGGACGTTCGATGTTTCGATCCTGGAATTGAACAACGGCCTCTTCGAAGTGTTGGCGACGAACGGCAACACGCGGCTGGGTGGCGACGATATTGATTCGGCGTTGGTGGCGTGGCTCGCGGAGCGCGCCAGTGCGGCGGCGGCTTCCGAAACACAGGCCGTCCTGCGGGAAGCCGCGGTGACGGCGAAGCATCGGCTCTCGGCAGAGACGGAAACGTCGATCGATCTTCCGTTCCTCGACGGCGACCGCAGTTTTTCGGCGAGTCTGACGCGCACGGAATTGGAGAGGATTGCGCGGCCGATCGTGGAGCGAACGCGTGCGCACTGTGTGCGTGCGCTGGCGGATGCGAAGCTGGCAGCGAGCGATTTGGACGAAGTGATTCTGGTAGGCGGAATGACCCGCATGCCGCTGGTGCAAAATCTGGTGGCGGAGATTTTCGGACGCGCGCCAAACATGACGCAGAACCCCGACGAAGCGGTCGCACTCGGCGCAACGATTCAGGCGGGGATTCTCTCGGGTGCGGTGCGGGATGTGGTCCTGCTGGACGTGACGCCGCTCTCGTTAGGCATCGAGACTTTTGGCGGCTTGATGAACGTGATCATTCCCCGCAATTCCACGATTCCGCTCAAGGCCGGGGAGATGTTTACGACGGCGGTGAACCATCAGCGCTTGATGCGCATCAAGGTGTTGCAAGGCGAGCGGGAGATGGCGCGCGATAATTGGCCGCTGGGCGAATTTGAGCTCGAGTTCGAGGCGGCGCCGAAAGGAGTGGCGCGGGTGGGCGTGCAGTTTGAACTCGATGCGAACGGGATTCTGCACGTGCTGGCGCGGGACACGAAGAGCGGGTGGGAGAAGATCGTGCAAATCACGAGCGCGGTGGACGTTTCCGATGAGGCGGTGGAGGCGATGATCGGCGAATCGCTCGAGCACGCTTTCGAAGACATGAACGAGCGGGTGTGGACGGAGGCGAAAATTAAGGCAGACGAAATGGCGGGCGCGGTGGAGACAGCGTTGAAAACGCTGGGGGAAGAAATCAACGCGGACGAGAAGCGACACGTCGAGGCGTTGCTCGCGGAACTGCACGCCGCGCTGGCGAGCGGAGAGGCGCAGCGGTTAAAGAAGGCGAACGCTGCGCTCGACAAAGCCACCGAGCCGATGGCGGCGTTATTGATCGAGAAAGCGATGGGCGGGGGATAACGAGTCTATGGAATGGGCGGCACCGGGATAGGCTCGGGGGAGTCCGATGCTGTTGGTGTGGGCGCGGGAGAAGGCGTGGCCGCAGAACGAGCGATCGCTTCTTCGAGCATTTTTTTTTCTTCGGGAAAGAGCGGACCCTGGCCGGCGGCGACGATGTATTCCTGCGCCTCGGCAATTCTTTCGTCATCGAGCAGCAGGACAACAGCGTAGACGGCGGCGTGCGAATCGAGGAGCGCGTCGTGAGGAAGTCCCCGCATGATTTCGAGGCCCTCGGCGGTGCGGCCCAAGCCGTAGAGTGCAAAAGCGTAGGTGACGGCGCAGTTCACATCGTTAGGCGCGGCGTCGTAGGATTCCTTCGCCTTGCGTTGCGCTTCCCCAGTGCTCGGCGCGATGAGGAGGGCGAGTCGGGCGTAGCTGGCGGCCAAACCCGGTTCGCGCGGCGAGCTTTCGTGCAACTGGCGGGCGACCTGGAGGAGCCGTGGCAGATCGTTGTTGTCGCGATAAATTCGCGCCAGGGCGTCGAGCGCTTCCCGTCGCATCGGGGCGTGTTTGACCACGCGCTGCCAAAGGTGCTCCGCTTCCGTGGGCAAGTTCCAACGCGTCGCGAGACGCGCGAGGGCGGCTTCGCGTTCCGGATTTTCGCTCGTGTTTCGCTCCGCGGAATTCCAGAGCGAGGTGAACTCGGCGGCGAACCCTGACTGCCGGGCCTGCCGCGCGGCGTAGGCTTGATAGGCGAACCGCAGGTATTCGTCGCCGCCCCAGGCGCCGCTGCGCGTCCAGCGTTTTAAGCGGGACCAGTTTTTCACTTCGGCGAAGGCCTCCGCGATGGAGATGGCGGGCGGCGGCGTGGTCGTGCTCTCAGATGGCAGCTTGTCGGCCCATTTTAAAACTTCCGGCGCCATGCCGTGGCGGATCATCCAATCCATCAAGAGGGCGAGATCGGTGCCGTTACGTGCGGCGACAGGCTTGATCTTCTCGAGCACGGCGGAGAATTTTTTTTCGTCGAGCTTGCGGTAGAATCCGAGACTAAGGAGATAGTCGGCAAAGGTGACTTGCTGCGTCATCTGCAAGTCCTGCGCGAGAGTGTCGGCGCGCTCAAGGTCATCGCGTTCGACGGCATCGGTGAGCAAAGCGCGGAGCGCGCCGGCACGGAAGGCGGGCGCCTTGCTCAGGCGTTCGAGAGTGCTGCGGGCTTCTTCGTAGGTGGCGGGATCGAAAGAATGCACGCGGAGCACGGCGAGGTTGAACTGGTAGAGTTCGTTCTCCGGCTCTTGCGCCAGAGCGGCGGCGAAGTGCATTTCCACATCCTTTTCGTTGCCCTGGGTGCGAGCCAGCCAGCCAGCGACGACGTGGTAGGCGGCGGTCTCGCGATCGGAAGGGGCGACGTTTTCGAGGGCGCGACGGGCGATGTCGAGCTGGCCAAAACGAAGCGCGGCTGATGCGAGGTTCAATTGCGCATCGAGACTGCGCGGCTGCGCGGACGCAATCTGCGAGCGCCAGCCGACGGTTTCAGCCCGGTTCTGCTTCTCCGTCGTCTCGGCGAGAATGCGAAAGGCGGCGAGCGACGCGGTGCGGTATTTGAGCATCTGCTGCGCGGCGCGGGCGGCGCCCTCGAGATCGTTTTGCTGCAGGGCGGCTTCGGCTTGAGCGAGCAAGCGGCCCTCGCGCCACGTGCCATAGGCCCGCGGCGCATAGGTGAGCGTGAGAAATCCGAGCGCGAACCCGACGACGATGGCGACCGCGAAGATGCCGGTGCGCAGGTGAAATAAAGTGCCGCGCCAAGACGAAGCGGTGTGACCCCTTTTGCGTCGGACGCGTCTTACCTCTTTTCCCATCGCAGTTTTTTTCATATCCCAGAGACGGACCTCTTTCGCAACCCCAGTTGCAGGAATGAGGGCGATCTGAAACCCTCTGCGTTTCTCAGATGGAGAGAAGGCTTGCTCCACGGAGCGTTTTTTACCTAGGATGGGCCCGTCCTGCGATGGAGGTCCGATCCGGATTCCATCCACAACCTCAAGGAAAGGATCGTTTATGAAAAAATGGTTTCTCGACGCGGATTATCTGCAGAGCTGCAACTGCGACTACGGGTGCCCATGTGAATTTTCCGCTCCACCGACGACAGGCTTTTGCGAAGGGATGGGCGCTTGGCGAATCGAACGTGGCGATTATGATGGCCTCGCACTCGATGGGCTGACCTTGGGATTCGCGGCGAAATGGCCGGGCGCGATCCACGAGGGCAACGGGACGGTCTTGTTGCTCATCGATGAGAAGGCGTCCGCTGAACAACGCGAGGCGCTGATCACGATCGGTTCGGGGGCGGCAGGCGGTTTGCCATTTGAGATTCTCGCCACCACCTTCGCCACGTTGCTCGAGCCGAAGTTTGTGCCGGTCGAGTTTCACCTCGATGGCTTGCAAAGTTCTGCGCGGCTGGGCGACGGATTCCGGATTGGGCTGGAGCCAATCAAGAATCCGGTGACGCGTGAGCCGGAACAGGTGGCGGTGGATCATGGCACCGGTTTCATTTTCCAGAAGGCGGAGTGCGCGTCGGCGCGGGAAGGCTCGGTCGATTACGACGCGATGAAGTTTTCCTATCCAAACAAGGCGGGCTTCGTGGCTCGGGTTCATTACAACAACTAGGAGGCATGGGCCGGACCCGCGTGGCGTCGTCTTTCGACGGGACGGAACTGGACGGGAGGGCGCCCGTCCCTCCAGGTGCGATGAGCCCGGTCGTTAGGCGCGATCGGCTCGTGATCGGCGCGAGTGTGGTTTTGCTCGCGGGGCTCGCATGGTGGTATTTGATCGTGGAGGCGCGACGGATGAATGCGGGCGGAGTTTGCGAGTGTCTCGGGATGAAAATGGGCGGCCCGGAGGTCGGGGCGTGGTCGGCGGGTTCGCTCCTGCCGCTCTTTTTGATGTGGGCGGTGATGATGGTGGCGATGATGCTGCCGAGCGCAGCGCCGATGATTCTGACGTTTGGCGCGGTGGCGCGGAACCGGCGGCGGCAGCAACGGCCTTACGCGCCGGTGACCATTTTTGTGGCCGGCTATTTTGTGATCTGGATTGCTTTCAGCGCGGCGGCGGCGGTCGGGCAGTGGGTATTGCATCGAGCGGCGTTGCTTTCGCCCTTGATGGTGAGTTCGAGTGCGCTGCTCGGTGGAGTGCTTTTGTTGGCTGCGGGCGTGTTTCAATTCACGCCGCTGAAACAGAGTTGTCTGCGGCATTGCCGGGCGCCGCTCGAATTCATCATGACGAGTTGGCGGGAGGGACGCGGCGGCGCGTTCCGAATGGGCCTGGAGCATGGCGCGTTTTGCACGGGCTGCTGCTGGGCGTTGATGTGTCTGCTCTTCGTCCTCGGGGTGATGAATATTTTGTGGATCGCGGCGTTGAGCCTGGTGGTGGCGTTGGAGAAGATTTTGCCGCGGGGGAAATTGTTGAGCACTGCGTTTGGCGTCGCCCTCGGGGGCTGGGGTGCGTGGGTGCTGGTGAGAGCGGTGGCCGGCTGGCAGACGTTGTAGCCGGTCGTCGACCGCGGCTACCACTCCTACGTCGCTGCCCGGACTACTGGGACGTCTTCTACTTGTTCCTCCACGCGTTCGCGCAGGCGACGCCCCCAGATGTAGCGGGCGAGCAAGACTTTGATCGTCGCGGTTAAGGGAATGGCGAGGATCGGGCCGAGCAAGCCGCCGATGAGCAGGCCCCAAACGAAGATGGAAACGATGACCGTCATCGGATGCAGGCCGACGGAATTCCCAACGATGCGCGGCGCGATGAAGATGGCTTCCAGATTCTGGATGACGAAGAAGATCGCGGTGACGAGGAGGACGTGCGTCCAGTCGCCCCATTGCGCCGCGGCGATGAGGACGGCGGGAATCCAGCACAAGATGATGCCGAGATACGGGATCATGGTGAGGATGACGACGAGAATGCCGATGAGCGGCGCGAAGTTAAGGCCGAGCATCATTAACGCGGTGCCGATGAGGATGCCGTCGATCAGGCAAACGAGCAGTTGGCCGCGAAAATAGGCGATGATGTAGTTGTTGATTTGGGTGAGGACGGCGGCCACTTCGTCCTTCAGGGGCGAGGCGCGGAGGGGCAGATATTCGCGCCAGCGGCGTTCGATCGCGGGTCGTTCCTTGAGGAGAAAAAAGAGGTAAATCGGGACCATCACGAGGCTGAGGAGAAAACCGGTGACGCCGAGAAAACCACCGACGCTCGTCTTGACCAGGAGCCAAAGTTTTTCGACTAAATTTGGAATCTGCCGTTGGAGATTGGGCAACTGCCTTTCGACCCATTCCTGAATCCGCTGGCGTTCGGCCGAAGAAAGTTTTGGTGCCGCGGGGCCAATCGTTTCTCGCGGCAGCGCTGGTGTGGATTCGATCGTCTCGGGAGCCGCGATCGGCGCTTCCGGAGACGGAGTGGGCGAGGCGAGCAACCAGTCGACGAACGTCGTGGCGGCGGAGGATTTTTTTGTCCGCTCGCCGACGGCGTTGAAGCGGTAAAGGAGGTCGACCACTTTGTCGCGCGCGCGATTGGTGTAGCTGGGCAGTTCGCGGGCGAAGCTGGCGCTTTGGGTGGAGATGTTCGGAATCACCCACGAGGCGAGCGCGGCGAAGGCGAGAAAGGCGATCGCGAAGATGAGCGAGATCGCCTTGGTGCGCGTCATCCGATGTTCGCTCAAGTGCGTGACCAAAGGGTCGAGCAGGTAGGCGAGGATGGCGGCGATCGCGACCGGGATGAGAATCGGCTGGAGGAAGCCGATCAACTTGCTGGTGAGCCAGACGGCGGAGCCGACGATGAGGACGAGGAGGACGACGAAGATCGCGGTGAGCGCAGCCCACATCGTCTTCCGCTGCCAGGCGGTCGGATATCTTCTAGCGGGCGGCGAGGGCATTCGTTAGGCGGAGCACCGCAGCGCGCGGCGGGCGGTTGCACTCAGGGGACGGGGAGCGGCCTGTGTGGACTGGTTTTGCTCATGGTGGTCTGCGTGCTCCGGATTTTTTCGGCCAGGAGTTTGTTCTCGGGATCGAGGGCGGCTGCCTTGTGCCAGTACTCGAGCGCCTGCGGGACGCGGTTCAATTTTGCGTAGGTGTCGCCGAGGTGATCGAAGACGACAGGGTCGTCTTTCTTCAGACTTTGCGCGGCGCGGAGGAGAGATTTGAGCGCGTCGTCGAAGCGCCCTCTGCGAAAGTGGACCCAGCCGAGACTGTCGAGGTAGGCACCGTTGTCGGAATCAAGGAGGAGGGCCTGTTTGATCATCTCCTCGGCTTCTTCGAGGTGCATGTTGTGCTCGGCCCACATGTAGCCAAGGTAGTTATAAGTTTCCGCGGCTTTGCTGGGATCGAAGGCGATGGAGCGCTTGAAAAGCTCGGCCGCCTTGTCGTGCAGACCGGCCTGGTCGGCCGCGACGCCGTAATCGAAAAAGAAGCGCGCGGTGAGGAGCGCTTCCGCGTTTATTTCAGCTTCGTGGAGCGCCTCTTCAAAGGTGACGACCGCTTGCTGGGCGTGTTTTGATTCGCGCTGGGCGAGCGCGAGAAAATAGGTGAACTCGGGAACCTGCGGAAATCTTCCGCGCGCTTCGATGAGGATTTTCGCCGCACGTTCGCCCTCGCCTAACGGGCCGATAAGAAGCTCGGTGAGGCGCAGGTAGGTCTGGCCGCGCGTCGGATTGATGAGGAGGCTTTGTTCGTAATTCGCGGCCGCTTTCGAGAACTGCGCTTTGGCCTCGTCCGTTTGGTTGTCGCGCAGAAGGGCGCGTCCCTCGTCGTCATACAACTGCGCGAGCAACTCGTAGGGCTGATATTTTTGCGGTGAATCTTTGATGATGCGTTGCAGGAGGGTGACGGCCTTGGCGCGCTGGTTCGTGAGGACGAAGCCGGTGGCGAGTTTTTCGCGCGCGTTGGAATCTTCCGGCTCGAGCTCCAGAACTTTGAGATAAAGCGGAATCGCTTCGTCGATCTGCTGCGTGGCCGCGAAATAATCGGCCACCTCCTTGATCGCAGCCGCGTCGTCGCCGGCGTACTCGATCGCGTGCTGGAAGAGGGCGTTGACCTTCTTGAGGTCTTCCGCGGCCGGGTCGGTCTCTGGTTGAAAAAGGCTGGCGGCCAGGAGTTTTCCGAGACGCGTCCAGAAGGCCGGATCGCGGCTGTTCACTTTGGTGGCACGATCGAGCGCGGCGAGCGCTTCCTTCGTGCGGCCGCGCGTCACTTCGATCTCGTAGATGCGTTGATAGGCATCGATGTTCTCCGGATCGAGGGCGATTGCCTGATTGGCGTATTTGAGCGCCTGTTCGGGTTTGCGGAGGTATTTCGAATAGAGAAATGCGAGTTGGAGGAACGGAGCAGTCTCGCGCGGATTGGCCTTGATGGCGTCTTTCAGGATGTCGATCGCGCGCGGGAAATCTTCCTGCCGGGTGAGGAGCGAGGCGACGCGGGAGGCGAGTTCGATTTCGCCCGGATCGACGGTGAGGACTTTCTGATACGTTTCGAGGGCGGCTTCGATTTCGCCGGCTTCTTCGAGGCGGGCGCCTTCCACAAAGTTGGCGAGGGCGTCGGCTTTGCGTTGGGCGGCGGGTTCGAGGGCGAGGTCGGCTGGCGGAATGAGCCGGAGCGAGTCGTCGATTTTACCGCTGGCGGGCGCGCGCGCCTGCGCGATCGCAAGGGCGACGGCCGAAAATGCGAGGACGAGAAGCGTGCGCGCACGCGGCGCGAGCCACAGCTTCTTCGGCTTCATGCCTGCGAGTGTAGCGGCACGCCCGAGCGGGCGCAATTCCTTCCCCGAAACGCTGCTGGCCAGGGGGCGGAAGCGAAGCAGGCGGGAGATCTCAGCGCGCGGAGAGGTTACGATTTGTAACGTAGACGCTTCTTGTGGCGATTCTCCTTCATGCGCTTGCGACGCTTGTGTTTGGAGATTTTCGCCTTCCGGCGCTTCTTCAGTGATCCCATAAAGGTAGTTTCTGCAATCCGCTTTTGCGGAGCGCAATGCAAGCATCGGATGGATGCGACTGCAACCCTCTTTCTTCGCGAGTGCGACTATTCTGCGAGAGCCTGCTGGAGCAGAGCGACATGTTCGGCGGGCTTTACTTTGCGGAAAATCGCGGAGATGCGGCCCGCTGGATCGATCATAAATGTGCTCCGCTCCGCGCCCATGTATTTTTTCCCGTACATGCTTTTCTCCACCCAGACGCCATACGCTTCCACGATCTGCCGATCAACATCGGAGAGGAGGGGGAAGGGGAGATCGAATTTGGCGATGAACTTTTCGTGACTGGAGGGTGAGTCGATGCTGACGCCGAAGACCTCGGCGCGGCCTTCCAAATCGGGCCAGGCATCGCGCAAGCCGCAGGCCTGCGTAGTGCAGCCGGGCGTGTCGTCTTTGGGATAGAAATAGAGGATGACGATTTTTCCGGAGAGGTCGCCTAACGAGATGTCCTGTCCGGGGCCGTATTTTCCGCCGACCGCGGTGGCGCGGAAAGCGGGCGCGGGGTCGCCGATTTTTAGTGCGTGAGCCATAGATTTTATTTCTCGAAGAGGATGATCAAGAGTCCAACCAGACAGAGTAATCCGCCGATCAAACCGCTCTCATATTTTTCCAGGAGGTTGAGTTTGATTTTCTGGACGCCGGCCAGGGTGAGCGAGGTGAAGAGCACCATCCCGGCGACGGTCCCGACGGAAAGAATCGCGGTGAGCAGGACAAAGCCGGCCCACCCGTAACGCACGCCGGAGGCGTAAATGGGAAGGAACGCTTCGCAGGGCGAGAAGGTGAGGAGCATGAGCAAACTTGTGATCGCCACCCGGTCGGAGGCGGCCGCGCTGCGGGCGGAAATCGGGGGCGCGGCGTGGTGGTGTTCGTGTTCCAATTCGCCGGCGTGAGGGTGCGGATGTCCGCAGAAAAGATGGTGATGGGCGTGGCCTTGGCCGCTGAGTTGCCGATAGAGATAGAACAAACCGAGGAGTAAAAGCGCGGTCCCGGCGATGCGCGGAAACCAGCTTCCGATGCGTTCGTTGAGCGCAATCCCAAACCAGGCGATCAAGCCGCCGAGCGCCGCGGTGACGAGGACGTGACCGGAGCCGGCGAGCGCAGTGATGGCGAGAGTCTTGGAGTGCGTCCAATTTTGGGCGCGCGCGGCGAGGACAAAGGGCAGCCAGTGTGTGGGGATGGCGGCGTGGAAAAAAGCGACACCGAAACCCGTGATCGCGATGGTGGTGAGGACAGAGTCGTTCATCTACGCGTGCTCAGGTTTGGAAGGGTGCTCTTCATCGCGCGGGACCGAGCACGAGCACGATTAGGAGCATGAGCACGAGTGGAGGAGGAAGATCGGGCTGCAGGGATTTGAACCCTGGACCTCCTGCACCCGAGACAGGCGCTCTACCAAGCTGAGCCACAGCCCGAACTGGCCGCACTTTTGCGTATTTGGTTCGTAAGAGCAAGCAGAACTCGGCGGCGCGCACGGCGGTGGAGCGGGATTCGCGTTGCCGGGCTCGGCCGGTCCGGCCTACATTCTGCTTTTAGGGCGCAGACGCGCGTTTCGTTTTCCTCACCGAATTTCTTCCATTGGACAATTCCATCCGAAAAACCGAACGCACTTTTGTGCGACTGATCGTGGGCTCCATCGTGGGCCTGGTGGTCTTCGTGCTCGTGATCTGGGCGGGCTCCCGGTTCTACTATAGCTGGCAGGAACGGCACGTTTTGCGACGCGCGGCCGCGTATCTGAGCGGAGGCGACACGCGCGCGGCGGGGTTGAGCGCGCGGCGGGCTTATCAGTTGAATCAGAATAGCGTGCCGGCCGCCCGCATGCTGGGTGAAATCGCGGAAACCGCCGGTGAGCGGACGGCTTTGGAATGGCGCCGGAAAGCTGTGCAGCTCAATCCCAAGTCGATGGAAGACCAGATCGCGCTGGCGAAGAGTGCGGTGCAATTTGACGACTTGGGCACGGCCGAGCGAGCCGTCGCGGTGGTGACGGAGCCGGCGCGCACGCCCGTCTATCATGAGGTGCGGGCGCGCCTGGCCGAAGCGAGGCAGGAGCCGGCGCAGGCGCGCGAGCATTGGATGAAAGCGGTGCAGATGGAGCCGGCAAATAAGAGCTACCAGATGAAACTGGCCGGAATCAGCCTGGCGCTGCCTGATCCCGCGGTGCGCGAGTCAGCGCGGGTCAAGCTGGAGGAATTGCGCCAGGATCCGGAGGAACGGGTGGCCGCGACCCGGGCCTTGATCCTGGATGGTGTCACCAATCGGAAGAACTCCGAAGATGTGATCGCACTGGCGCGCAAGCTACGCGAATTCTCAGAGGCCTCCTTCAGCGATTCCCTGCTTTATCTGGATATCCTGCGGCAGATGCGGCATCCGAGTTTTGTCTCGGTCTTGACCGAGGTGGAGAAAACGGCGCAGGAACGACCGAACGACCTGGCCAATTTGCTCTCGTGGATGAACAAAAGCAGCCTGAGCGCGCTGGCGTTGAATTATTCCCGGGAGTTGAAACTGGAGACGCTCGCGCAATGGCCGGTGCCGCTCGCGCTGGCGGAGTCTTATACCAATCTGGCGGATTGGAGCGGCCTGGAGGGGTGGACGAAAATGCATTCGTGGGGCAGCTTGGAATTTCTGCGCCGCGCCTATCTGGCGCGCGCGCTGCGCGAGCAGGATAAAACCGTAGCCGCGGAGCGGGAGTGGAACGCGGCGAGGAAGGAGGCGGGGAATCAGGGCCGTATGATTTCGCTGCTGACTCGGACGGTGATCGAGTGGCGCTGGACTGATGAGGCAGTCGATCTGCTCTGGACGTTGGCGAAGGATCCGGCGGAAAAGGATCAGGCGCTCCGGAGTTTATACAAACACTACGCCGAGACGGGCGATACGGCTGGGCTCTATCGGACGTTGCTCCGGCTGGTGGAAGCGATGCCGGAAGATTTATCTCTGCAGAACAATCTCGCGCAAACCGGCCTCCTCTTGAATGCCGATCCCGAGCGCGCCAGGAAGATCGCGGCTGACCTCCGGCAAAAGGACCCTACGCAGCCGGCTTACATCTCCACCTACGCCTTCTCGCTCTTTTCGAAGGGGGATGCCGCTGGCGCGGTGCAAGCGATGGCGGGATTGAAGGAGGAGCAACTGCGCGAACCGGCGCTGGCGGCATATTATGGAGTGTTTCTGGCTGGGGCAGGACAACCGGAAAAGGCGCGCGAGTATTTGCGACTGGGCTCCGAAGCGAAGCTTTTGCCGGAAGAAAAGGCGCTCCTCACCAAGGCTGAGAGCAAACTGGAGTAGCCCCGGGTAAAGTCTCCGGTGTCGGGTCGGCCTGCCTCGCGAGGCTGGAGATGGCGTTCGAGGCTAAAAGAGGCATGATCGGCACAGGCCATGCTATAATTTCCATAACATGCGCCTCCGCTGTCAGCCCGAATCCGGAGCCACTCTTCCCGAGTTGATGATCTCGGCAATGATCGTTGCGACCTTCTTTGCCTCCATCTTCGAGGTGAATGCGATCTGCCTAAAGCTCGTCTCTGGGAGCAAGGAGAATGTGGCAGCGATTCAGGGCGTGCAGGATCGGCTCGAAACGATGCGCAACCTTTCTTTCACGGACCTGACAAACGCTGCCTACCTGCGCGATACCGTGCTCGCCACGCCTTCCAACGCCTCGGAATTTGCGAAAAAGGTCAGCGAAAACGTCACGGTCACGGCCTACAACACCGATAACGCCACCGGCGGGACCACCGGCACCGGGATCAAGCTCGTGCGGAACACGATCCCATACGCCTCCACCACTTACCTCGGCACGCCCGACCCCGCGATCGTCAACGCCAAAGCGGTCCTCGTGACCGTGAAATACACCTGGACAATGTCACTCTCCGGCCGGCAACGGACGGAAGAAACTTCCTCCATTGTCTCGGCCGGAATCAAGAAATGAAACTAAAGCAAACGCACTCCACGGCTGGCTTCAGCCTGAGCGAAATGATGGTCGTGATGGGCATCACCAGCATGATCATGGCTTCCGCGATCGGCGCCTCGGTGGCGCTCCAGAAGAGCTTTTCCGCGACCGATAAGTTCTTCGGGAATCACATGCAGCAAATTCGCATCATCGATTACCTCAGTCGGGATGTGAAGCGGTCCACCATCGTGAACACCTCGAACGACAAGAGGACGGTGACCTGCACCGTCCCGAACTACGTCATCCAGGAAGGCGACTCCGAGGTGCCGGCCTCAGTGGCCGCGAAGGGCGTGCGGCGCGTCCCGGTGGTGACGATCACGACCGGCGGCCCGCAGATTGATTACGGACGCCGGGTGGGGGACGCGGTCTTGAACGCGAACTCGAGTATCGTGACTTCAGCAACGGCCAAGTTCACAGTAAACGACGTTGGCAGTGAAATCTGGGGTGCGGGCATCCCTTCCGGATGCAAGATCACCGCACGGAACAACGCAAACAGCGTCACGATTTCGCTCCCCGCGAGACTCACGCGAAATCCGGAGACGATTACGTGGGCGCGAGTAAGCACTGTCGTCTATGCCTTGAACAACAAAACGATCGAGCGGCGCGAAAACGGGACGGTCACGACGATCGCGGCGAGCACCGACCAGCTCGTTCCTGAAACCGTGGACGTCGAACAGGCGAACACCGAGTACGCCGCCAGCACCGTGACGTTCCTGCCGGTTTTCAAATTCAACGGCGGCACGCAGTCCCAATCCGTCGAGGACGAGCGCCGCCGAGGTACCATGGTCTTCGCCAAAGCCTATCTTCGTAATAAGCGACGCGGCTAGAGCGTCGTCACGATTCCATTCATGAGAGCATCCGCTACCACCCAAGAAACCGGCAGTACTCTGCTCTGCACGCTTGGCGTCGTCGTGATCCTCTCCGCGGTCGGTGCCAATGTGTTGATGAACTGTGTGACCCGCTACAACGCCACCGCCAAGCAAGTCAAAGGGTGGAAAGAAGCGCTCTACGCCGCCGAAGCCGGCGGCGATATCGGCTACGCGGAAGCGCGGCGCGCAGTCCCCGATGCGAGCAACGCCTTCCTCGCTTCCCGTGGCTGGGCGCAGGACGCTTCGGCGACGAATCCTACCTGGACGAAGACAATTCCCCCGTTCGGGTCGGATAACAGTCTTGCCACCACGGTGTCGGTGGATCGTTTTACGGTGGTGAACGGCAACCCCTATTACCGTATCCGCGCCATCGGCACCGCCGCCGTGAATGGCTTGCGTCGCTCGGGCATCGACGACCGGATGAACGCCACCACCCGGGGCGACAGTCTCCTGCGCAAAATCGATTTCTCCTTCGACCACTTCAGGGCCACCTACGGTCACGGCGACACCCTCGCGACCGATCCGGGCACGGTCGCCAATGGGAAAGCGCTCACCGCCGTGCCGAGAGCGCAGGTCAAACGGCGGATTGAGCTCGTCGCCGTGCCGGTGATGTCATTCGAAGGTGCGATCAAATGCCTTTCGGCTTTCGCGGGACCTGGTTCGGCGGGCGTGATCGATAGCTATAATTCCATCAACGGCTCCTACGCGCTCGCCAACGCTAGCGGTTTGGCGGCGCAGAATCCGAACTCGCCCTATTACGCTGACTCGCGCAATGGCAATGTGGCGGTCAACACTCCCTCCTTTAACCAAGGCAACGTCATTTACGGAGACGTCAGTACCAACGGTGGAAATCTGAATCACACCAATTCGCAAATCACCGGCACGATCGACAATAACGTCCCTTTTTATATTCCACCATGGACGCAGCCGGTCTTGCCCGCGGGTGTCACCTACGAATCCACCTCGCCGCCCGACACGATCACACCGCCCGTCCGGTATGAATCGGACGGGGTCACGCAGAAAACTGAATTCTGGTATCTTTACACCGGCAACTTCAAACAAATCACGATCAACCCAGTCTACGTGGGCTCCAATCCGGTCGAAACCCAATACAACATCATCGTGAATGGCGACGTGGGTGAAATAACTGTGCAAAAGGGAGCCAACGTAAGGATCCACTTCAAGGGCAACTTCAGCGCGCAACTAAAAGATCTCGATAACAAGAACGTGGATGGCTATGGCGCCGCAACCAGCGTGAAAATGGTCAACCCCAACCGCGATAACGATCCGTCGACGAATGATAGCTATGTCGATTCCGACCGCACGAGCAGCGCTGGCCATCTGATGCTTTACGGCATCTCGCCGACCAATGGCGCCACCCAGACAATCGAACTTCATCCTCCAGGCGACATGCGAGCCGTGATTTATGCGCCCAGTGCGAATGTGACGTTGACGGGAAATCCCGATATCCTTGGCGCCGTGGTGTGCAAGAGTTTCTCGGGCAACGGCAACACTGGATTCCACTTCGACAACGCGCTCACCGGCGTCGGCATTCCGATCGATTATCGGGTCGCGAGCTACGTCGAAGACATTCGCTAGGCAGGAGCTGCTCGCAGGCGATCGCCGTCTGGAAAGCAAGACGACCGGAGTTCGAGACTGTCTTGCGCGCTTTCCGTGGACGCATGTACACCCTGAGGTGGCTCTGATTTTTTCCGTCAGCGCGCGCCAGCGGAAAGGAGGCGTTAAAAACATCCCGTTGACAGGCCGCGGCCTGGCGCTCAAAGTCTCGATTCCCTTTTCCCTGCCGATGCTTGCTTCGATGATGACCCCACCAGTCCTTTCCAGCGAAACCTCGGCCATCCTCCAGTTCCCGGCAGAAACGAGCCGAGTCGTCCGTTCCTTGCGCAATATGACCACCCAACTCCTGCAGGAAGCAGCTCTAGTGATCCCCAATCAGCAACTGCTGATCAACGTTGTTTCCCGCCGAGTGCGTCAACTTGGTTTAGGGCATCGGCCGCTCGTCGAAGCCACCCCGCGTTCTTCCCTCACCGATATCGCGCTGCGCGAAATCATCGGCGGCAAGCTCACCTACGAGCTCACGCCGGAGAGCAAGCCCGCGGAAGGTGTCTAGCGGTTTCGGTGAATCGTAGGGTGGAGAGGGGCCGCTCCGGCGCTTCCCACGGAGTTCAGTATCATGGCGATGGATTCCATTCTTAACCGGAAAGCGCTGCGCGATTTCCATATTCTCGAGCGCTACGAGGCTGGGATCGAACTCAAAGGCAGCGAGGT
>JBDSNB010000116.1:0-1780 GCA_039915555.1 Chthoniobacterales bacterium
TGCTTGAGAGATTCACGGCCGCGAGCGCGAGGACGGCGAGACCAGGGAAGAAGACTTCGAGTTGCACGCCCCAAAGAAAATTCTCCAACTGCACGGGCGAGAAGCAGAGGAACGTGGCGGCGACCCATGCGAAAAGGGCGGGGAGGGCGGTGGCACCCGGAGTCTGGCGCAGGAGTCGGTAGAAGAGAAACGCGATCGCGCAGACGATGAGGAAGGTGAGCGCCATCTCTTTGCGCACATCCCAGCCGCCGAGTTGCGCGAGGCCGAGGTAAAGGAGGCGAGGAAAAAGTTTTCGGCTCTCGTTATGCTGGGCGAACAGCTCTTGGAAAGAGAGGTGTCCTTTGCAGAGGTTGACGAAATTTTCCGCGGGGGTGGACCATTCGTCCCAATAAGGTAGGGGCAGCCAGAGCCGGACGACCGTGATCGCCATGAGGACGAGGGGCAGGAGGGCGATGGCCAGGAGCGCGAATGGAAGGAATCGAGCACGCGAGGAAGAGTCGTCCGGCGAGCGCATGCCCGGCCAGTGAAACGGGTGGGGGCCAATTGCGCAACTCGCGATCTCGCGGCCTGGCGTTTCCATTGCTTTCGCCGGCTGCTATCGTGGTCCGCATGCGCAAGACGAAGATCATTTGCACGATCGGGCCGGCAAGTGAGAAGCCGGAGACGTTGCGGCTTTTAATGGCGCAGGGGGCGGACGTTTTTCGGCTCAACATGAGCCACGCAAAGCATGATTGGGTGAGGGCGCTGGTGCTGGAAATCCGACGGATCGCGCCGGAGTTCGAGCGGCCGGTCGCGATTTTAATGGATACGCAGGGGCCTGCCATCCGGACGGGGGACCTGAAGACCGATCTGGAGTTAGAACCGAACGACATCCTCGAGTTCACGGTGCACGGCGCGAAGAGCGAGGAAGCGTTTTCCGTGGACGTGAATTACGACGGATTGATCAACGACATCTCTGCGGGCGACACGGTGCTGGTCGATAACGGCGTGATTCAATTGCTCGTGCTGGAGAAGCACCAGAACCGCATCCGCTGCAAGGTGCTCACGCCAGGCACGCTCGGTTCGCGGCGTCACATTAATCTTCCCGGCGTGCGCGTGAACCTGCCGCCGCTGACGGATAAGGATCTCGCGGATGTGCGACTGGGCGCGGAGCTGGAGGTGGATTTTTTTGCACTCAGCTTCGCGCGGCAGGCGAGCGATGTGGAGGAATTGCGGCGCGCGGTACAGATGCTCGGGAGCACGGCGCAGATCGTGGCAAAAATCGAAGACCAGTCCGCGGTGCGCGACATCGATGCGATGATCGGCGCGGCGGATGCCATCATGGTGGCGCGCGGCGATCTCGGAATCGAGTGCCCGATGGAGGAGCTGCCGATCATCCAGCGCAAGATCGTGAAGCAGTGTCTTCGTTTTGGGAAACCGGTGATCGTGGCGACGCACATGCTGGAGTCGATGATCGAGAATCCGGTGCCGACGCGGGCGGAGATCACGGATGTGGCGAACGCGGTTTTCGAGCAGGCGGATGCGATCATGCTCAGCGGCGAGACGACGATGGGGCGTTATCCGGTGAAATGTGTGGAGGTGTTCGATCGCGTGGCGCGGCGGATCGAACGCAGCGGAGGGGCGGAATTTGCGCGCGAGGGGAACCTGCACGATCCGCGGCAGAAGACGGTGGCGGCGGCGGTGATGCTGGCGAACTCGTTGCCGAAGGCGAAGCTGATTGTCTTCACGCGGCACGGGACGATGGCGCGTTACGTTTCCAATATGCGGCCGGGGCGGGCGC
>JBDSNB010000012.1:0-12290 GCA_039915555.1 Chthoniobacterales bacterium
ACGCAGCCCCGAAACACCTTCCGAATGGGAACGCTATTACGATCTCCGCTGGCGTGTTCTGCGCGAGCCGTGGCAGCAACCGCCGGGCTCGGAGCGGGACGAGCTGGATTCCAAGAGCTTTCATGCGGCGCTCTGGGACGAGAAACGCCCGGTCGCCGCCGGCCGTCTCCACTTCAATAGCCCGACCGAGGCGCAAATTCGCTACATGGCCGTAGAATCTGACCGGCAGGGCGACGGGCTTGGGAGCCGGGTCCTCGCCGCGCTCGAGAAGCATGCCCGGGACGCAGGTGCCAGGACGGTGATCCTAAATGCCCGGGCCGACGCGGCGCCCTTTTACAGGCGCCACGGTTATACGGAAATCGGATCAGCCGGGCTGCTCTTTGGCTCCATTCCGCACTTCAAAATGATCAAGCAGCTTGGCTGAAATGAAAATGACCGGAGCTCGCATCGCGAAAACTCTTCAGGTATCTTCCAATAAGCTGATTGCAAATATTCTTACGCGAGAGTTTTAGTGTATCTCGGTCAATAACACTATCGCCGTGTTATCCAGCGTAATTGGATAATCTTGAATATCTTATAGCATTCACATGCACGCAGAATCCGATGCAGACAGATCTACCGCGGCGACGATCCGGCGACCGGCTTTCCGCACTTGGCCAGCGACATCGTCTGAGCCCGATCGTAGCTATAGCGCGCCAGCTCCAACGGTTTTGGATCGGTGGTCGTCTGCAGGTGTCGCAAGAGCCGTTCGCGGCGTTCCCGTTCTTTGGAATCCGGCTTCGCCGCGTCGATCAACTGGCGCAGATCTTCCTCCGTCTGCGCCTTGCTCTCGTTTTTGAGCGAGAGCAGAGCAAGCCCCGCGAGCGGGAAACGGTCGAACGCTTCCATGAGGAAATCGCGCAAGGCCGGGCTGTGCTGGAGATGAAAGCGAATGTTCTGCTCCACTCCCCGGATCGGATATTGCGGAAAGGCCGCAGAGTGGATAATGGCCGACGCCAGATTATCGATCAGTAGTTCAGCCATCGCCTTCACCTCATCGTGGCTGGCTCGGTCCCCTTCGCTCCACGCTTTGTTGTCGTAGAAATAGGACCGCAGATACGGTCGCTCAACGAGGAGCTGGAGATGGTCGGAGGTTTCCATCATGGCCCGCTGCACGAGTTGGATCTCGGGACCCTGGCGTGCACTCTCGAGCAAACGGCGTGTCGTCTCGAGTTGCTCGCGCCCGGCGCGCAGTTGCCGCAGAAAGACCGAGAAGTTGAGCAAACTCGTCACCACCAGCAACAGCGTCCCGGCGACTGCCAACACAGGGATGATTGTCTCAAGACTCACGCCCAAGTTTCTCGCGGAGAAGCGCCGCGCGGTCAACCGCCGCGGGCGGGCCTACGCCGTCAATTTCTTCCGAATACTACGGTCCGCCCACCAGCAAAGGACGACCGAGAAAGCCAGCAACGCTCCGACGTGATAAAGCACATCGCCGACCGCCCAGCGACTCCACGCGCTCATCTGGAGCAAGCGCACTCCATGGTAAAACGGCGAAAACTGAACGATGCGAGCGAGCCACGATCCCTCCGCGAAGGGGAAGAAAACGCCCGAGAGAAAATAGATCGGCGCGATGAGGAACGAGTAGACGGTTTGGAATTGATTGATGTTCCGCACCTGCGCGGCGGCGAGCAATCCGATCGCGCCGCAGGGCACAGCCAGCGTGCCCCCGATGAGCGGAAACAAGAGCAACACGACCGGATTGCGCACCAGTCCCATGACCATGAGCACCAGCCCCACCCCGCCCGCCATGAGTGCCGCGCGGATGAAGACCCAGATGAATTCGCCGATCACCACTTCGCGCACGCCGATGGGCGTGGTGAGCATCGCCTTGTAGACCGACTCGAATGTCATCCGCACATAGAAGCCGTAGCTGCATTCGAAGAAGGACGTGAAAAGCGCGGTCGTCGCGACCAAACCGGGTCCCAAGTATTGAGCGTAGCTCAGCCCCTCGATCTTCCCGATAAACGGCGACAAACCCAACCCGAGCGCCGTCATCATCAAGGCCGGATCGGCCAATGTCGGTGAAATGTTGGCGAGGAAATCTTTTCGATAGACGGTCCAGTTCCGCACCACCACGTGCCAGGAGAGACGCAGAGAAGTCGTTAGGCTACTCATCGTCGCTCAAATCGTGACCGGTCAATTTCAGATACACGTCCTCCAGATTCGCGGGGCGCAATTGCAGCGCGCGCTTGCCGGCGGCGTCTTGGAGCGCGCTGAGCGCTTCCAGGCGCGGCGCGCGCACGCACGATTGCCAGCCTTGTTGGTAAAGCACCGCGTCCCCGTCGAGATGCGGTCGCAAGCTTTCCTCATCTTCGCGGGCAAAGATGCCGACATATCCCGGCGCATGCTGCGCGATCAACTCCCGCGGCCGGCCTGCTTCCACGACCGCACCCCGGTTCAAAATCACCACACGATCGCAGAGCAACTCCGCCTCGTGCATGTAGTGCGTCGTGACCAGCACCGTCTTACCCGCGGCGCGATACGAAAGCACCTTTTCCCAAATCAAATGCCGCACCGTCGGATCGAGTCCGGTCGTCGGTTCGTCGAGCACGAGCAGCTCCGGATCGGAGAGCAACGCGCGCACAAACGCCAGCCGCCGCTTCATTCCGCCGGAGAGCGTCTTGATTGTCGCGTCGCTTTTATGTTCCAGCGACATGTGCGCCAGCAGCTCCGCGATGCGCGGCGCGGCTTGCGACTTCTCCATTCCGCCGAAGCGCGCGTAGAGCCGCATGTTCTCCACGACCGTCAATTCTTCATCGAGCGCGTTTTCTTGCGGGACAACCCCGAGCCGTTGCTTGATCCGGCGCGCGTCTTGGGCGGGATCGATTCCGAAAATTTCCAGCGCGCCACTGCTGCGCGCGATCACGCCATAGAGACATCCGATAAAGGTGGATTTCCCCGCGCCGTTCGGTCCCAGCAGGCCCACGCATTCGCCGGCGTGCACATCGAGGTCCACCTTTTCCAAAGCGGTGAAATCGCCGAAGCGTTTGCTCACGCCGCGCGCGCGCAGCGTGAGGGAGCCATTGGGGCGTGAAACGTTCGGAGTTGTCATCTCGCTGCGCAGACCTAATAGCCTACCAATCGCACGAGCAAGCGCGCCCACATGATGAACGACAACGAGACTGCTCCGCGGACGTTCCGTAATCTGGAACGCCCAGGCGTTTTTTTCGCCGCGCCCGATCGTTCCCCGCTTTCTTTTCATCAACGGCTCGACCGCTACGCTCCGACCCCTTTGCTCGACGCTCCGGAAATCGCGCGGCGCCTCGGCGTTGGAAGCGTGCTCTTGAAAGTGGAATCGCAACGGCTCGGCTTGCCCGCCTTCAAGATTCTTGGCGCCTCGTGGGCCATCTACCGCGCGCTGCGAACGCGCCTCCCAGATCTGGGTGACGACTGGCAGACGTTCGACGAACTGGTCGCCCGCATCGCACCGGTGCGCCCCATCACGCTCGCCGCCGCGACCGACGGCAACCATGGTCGCGCCGTCGCGCACATGGCGAAACGGTTCGGATTCGCCGCGCGCATTTATTTGCCGGCGCACACCGCGCAGGCGCGCATCGACGGGATCGCGAGCGAAGGGGCACACGTGGAAGTGGTGGACGGCACGTACGACGACGCGGTCGCACGCTCCGCGCGGGATGCGGGCGAACGGTGTCTCGTCATTTCCGATACGTCGTGGCCCGGCTACGAGGAAGTGCCGCGGTGGGTCATGGAGGGTTACTCGACAATTTTTTGGGAGATCGACGATGAACTCGCGCGGCGTGGCCAAAGCGGACCGAACTTGATCGCGGTGCAAACCGGCGTGGGCGCACTCGCCGCGGCGGTGGTGACGCATTACCGGCAGGCGGATCGCACACCGTCGCCCGCCATCGTCAGTGTTGAACCGCTTCGCGCCGCCTGCTTGATGGCCGCGATGGAAGCCGGCGAGATCGTCACCGTGCCCGGCCCGCACGATTCCATCATGGCAGGTTTGAATTGCGGCCGCGCTTCCATTCTCGCCTGGCCAATTATGGCTGCGGGGGTGGATGCATTTCTTGCCATCGGAGACGAGCGCGCTCGCGAATCCATGCGCTTGTTAGGCCAATGCGGCGTGATCGCTGGAGAAACCGGCGCTGCTGGTTTGGCCGGCGTGCTTGAGCTTCTCACCGGCTCTGATCACGCACGGCGCCGCGCCGAACTGAAGATTAACGAAACGACTCGCATCCTCGTTCTCGTGACAGAAGGCGCGACCGATCCCGCAGCCTACGCAAAGATTGTAAGCGCCGCATGACGCTCGCTGATCACCTGCGCACTGCGCAACGCGCGTTCCTCTTTACCGGCGCCGGCATCTCGACCGGCAGCGGCATCCCCGATTTCCGCGGACCCGACGGAGTGTGGACGAAACGCCAGCCGGTTTACTACCAGGATTTCATGAGCTCCGAGGAAGCGCGGCGCGAGCATTGGGATTACAAACTCGAAGGTTACGATTCGTTTCGCGCGGCGAAACCGAATGCCGTCCACCACGCCATCGTGCGCCTCGAACGGGCCGGGAAAATTTGCGCCGTCATCACACAAAACATCGATGGCCTGCATCGCCTCGCCGGCACGAGCGCAGAAATGCTCGTCGAACTTCACGGCACCAACGCCCTGATCGAATGTCAGACCTGCGGTGAACGGAGCGCGCCGGAATCCCACTTCGCATTCTTCCGTCTGCAGCGCCGGGCGCCGCAGTGCGCTTGCGGTGGATTCTTGAAACCGGCCACGATCAGCTTCGGCCAAAATCTCGACCCACGAGAATTGAAGCGCGCGATGCAGGCCGCATCGGAAGCGGATCTCGTGATCGCTTTGGGCTCGACGCTCTCGGTCCATCCGGCCGCTTCGTTTCCGCTCGTCGCAGCGGAACGCGGCGTCCCCTACGCGGTCATCAACCGCGGCGCGACGGAGCACGATTGCGACCCGCGGGTCACGTTGCGACTCGAAGGCGACGTGGCGGAAATTTTCCCTGCCGCCGTCGCTACCGCGCTGGAAGAGTGAAATCGTTAGTCGAGCAGCGCATCGCGATTGACCAGCGCGGCACGGATGTCATGATGGGACGCAACCGCTCTGCTAACATGTCAAAATCCGAACGAGAAAACGTCTATGCCCCCGAGGGCGCGATCGACCTGCATGTCTCTCCTGAGATGCGCGTCACTTTGCGCGAGATGATCGATCAAAAGCCGAAGTGTCTCGTGATCGATCTCACGCGCGTTCCCTACATCGACAGTTCAGGTTTGGCAGTCTTGATCGGCGCCATGCAAAGCATGGAACATCAGGGCGGCGCCTTCAGTCTGGCCGGCGCACAGCAAACCGTGCTTACCATTTTGGAAAGCGCGCGGCTGGATCAATATTTTCGACTCTACCCGACGGTGGACGAAGCGCTGGCCGCGAAATAATTCTGCCGCCAGAGTGCGCGCCCGTCACACGCGCGTCGGCTCGGTCGGAACCACGCGCTCTTTCTATAGACGTTCCCTATTAATACTTGCGGCGCGCATCCGGTAAGATACATGCCCGGTATCCAGCATCCCACTATGATCAAAAAACTCCTTACACTCACCCTCATCGCCACCCTCAGCACGGTTTCCGCGCACGCGGAAACCATGAAAGTGCCGAGCGACGATGCTGCGGTCGCCTCGATCACGTTCCCTGATTCCTGGGAACAAAACGAAATCGACAATGGCGTCTCCGCTCAGAGTTCGGACAGCGCCGTCTTTATGTCGATCGTCTCCATCGAGAGCGAGAAAGGGATGGACGCCGAGATCGACGACACCTTCGCCATGTTGAAAGAGCACAAGGTGGAACTGGACCAGTCCTCGAAGAAAGAAAACAAATTCAAGATCGGCGAGTACGACGCCGAAGAGATGCTCTTCCAAGGCAAGGACCAGGACGGCCCGACCGCGGTCAGCATAACCTTCGTCACCGTGAAAGATAAGGTCCTCGTCATCACCTATTGGGTTTCGACCGAAGACGAAGCGGAGCACTCCGACGAAATCACCGCGATCGTCAAGAGCATCAAAGCCATCTAAGGCTTTCGTTATTTTGCGCGTTGCGCGGCGATTTCCAAGTCGCCGCGCAGCAGACGCCTTCCTGGCGGAATAAATTCCCTCCGACACGCTCTTATGGGCACGGCGCGACGACTGCGCCTGAAAAGATACCCCATGAAAATCATCTCGCTTCTCACGCTCCTCGGCACCGTCACTCTCGCGCTCGGCCAGCCCGCAGTTCCCGCCCGCGCGAACACGGAAAGGGTCGCCTTTTCGCAGCATTGTTTTTGGACTGGCGAGATGATGCTCGGCCAGATCGACGGCGTGGTTCGAACCGAGGCTGGTTTTTTGGAAGGCCGAGAAATCACTGTCGTCGATTACGATCCTGCCCGCGTTTCGCTGCGCGATCTCGCGCGCCGCGCGAAAGCAGCCGGCGTGGCCGAGCGGGTGCATTTGCCGGTTGGCGCCGCGCGTTCCGATCTCGCGACGCTCGGGGTGAAAGAAGGTGTACCGCTGGATCGGAGTTACCGCGCCGCGCCGGCCAGTGATCAGAAAAAGCAAATCGAAGGCACTCCCCTCGCCCGGCTCCAACTCACGCCGGAACAAGCCACCAAGGTCAATGCGTTCGCGCGCCAGGATCCGGCGAAAGCGCTCGATTGGCTCACGCCGGCGCAGCGCGAGCAATTGCAAGCTCGCAAATAACTAGAGCCGTGCCCGCTCCTAAAGCTTTTTCCCGCGCAACGAGCCGGGCGCTGGCGTGGAATTCCATTCCATAATCGCCTTCTCCGTTTCCGCGCCGTGCGCCTTCAACCACGCACTCGCTGCATCGCCGATTTTCTCACCGCGGATGCGATGCGAGTAAACGACCGAGTAGCCCGTTCCATCCACCATCTTCAGCCGCGCGAACGCCACCTCGATAAAAGTCGGCTGGCCGAACACCACCGCGATCAGATGTTCCGCCGGTCGCTCCGCCGTCCGCGGAATGGAGTTTGTGGTCAGCACTTTCGCGCCCGCCTTTTGGTAATTTGCCAGAACTGAGTTGGCCGTGGCCGCCAGCCCATCGCCATCCTGCACGCTGGGGTAACCGTTCACCGTCACCATTTCCGACCACTTCTTGAGGTCTTCCTGCCCGGCTGGGGTGAACTCGTGCTGCTCCTTCTGCGACCAACGATGAAAATATTCCACGCCCCGGAAAACGAAGGCCGCCTTCGCGGCCCGCGCGGGCGGCTCGGCTCCTCGCGCCAAGCCTCCGGCCACGAGCAAACAAAGAAGCACGCCGATCGGTTGATGTTTCACAGAACTCGTCCCCGCGGCCACTTCGAGCTTGAGTTCGGACGACGCGCCCCGTCAATTCGAAAAAGCTTTCTCCGTCCCCGAGCCAATTGGATGCCGATTTTGCACACTCCTTGCTTTGCCAATGGGGGCAGCCGAGTCTTGCCACCCCAATGATCGATCAGGAAAAACTCAATCGCCTCGCCCCACTCGCCCTCCAATGGGCCGAAACGCAAGAGGCCTTGATTTTGAAGTATGGCACCCCACTCCGGCCCGCGCAGGTGGCCGATGCCCAACGCGTCGGCGTTAAGGATGTCGACCGCGTCCGGGTCCTGGTCGTTGACCGGATTCCCATTCCCGACGACGAGGAAATGGCGGACGCCGCCCGCCGCGCGCACGTGATTACCGACGCCTCTCCCGCCATCGCCGTCGGCCATGGCATAATTATCCGGGCAGATTCGTGGCAAAATCGCGAAGTTCTGGTTCACGCTCTCGTCCACGTCGCGCAATGCGAACGCAGTGGCGGGCTCGCCAAGTTCCTGATGGAATATCTCACTGATCGCAACGACTCCGCCGATTTCAGCCTCGGCTCCATCGAAGACGAAGCTCGGCAGCTCGCTCGCGAGATTTGCTCGGGCGAAATGGCCACCGCCTAGGTAGTCAATTCTTTGCGCAACGCGCGAAGGGCACGCTAGCGGAGGCGGCGCAGCGGCCAGCATGTGCACCGGTGGAGAGCGTCTCTGCCAGAGGTCAACCGCGTCAAAAAAGATCTCTGAAATTCCTGCCGCGCTACTTCGCCGCCTTCTTCGCACTTGTCGGAGCGCTCGCGTCTTTGCTCAACTTCGCGAGGTGGAGGCGATCGTTTTTTTTGCGTCGCGCCGCGCGTTTCTTTACATTATCTCTGCCTTGGCTATTTCCCATAAGGCCGCCACTGTCGCTGCTCCCCGGCACGGCGTCCAGCGAAGGTCCCATCGCGGAATTTCTTCCGCTTCCAAAGATCCGGGCGCAAAGCGGGAGTGGCGCGGAATCGGACCGCGCCACGCTGCGCCCTAACGTCTATTTCTTATCCGACACGAGCGTGCCGGCGCCGCCGATGCACTCCCACTTTCCGTTCCGCTCCATCCAGGTATCGGTCCACGCATAGGTGCGAGTGAATTCCTTTCCGTCCTTGTCCTTGCCTTTCTCCGTCGATTTCCCGCAAGCCGTCGCCACGTTCGAGCCGTAAACGTTCACGTCCACGCTGTCGTTCACCGACGACGAGTAGGTGTCCGTGTCCGCTTTCATTTTCTCCAGCATGGCGGCCTTGTTTTGGACCACGCCTTTCGATGTGACCCCGTGGAAGTCCTCTGCCACCATCGCTCCGATCACTGCCACGCCGTGGTCCTTGTCCATCTGCGCCTTCGCCCACGCATCTTCGTTTGATTTGATCGCCGCCTTGATCGCGCTCGTGTCGGCGGGTTTTTCCATTTTCATCTCATGCGCGGCGGCGGGTTTCTCCGCGGCGGCGGCCGGGCTGGCCTGCGCGAACGCGGCCGGTGCGGTGGCAAAAGCGAGCAACGCGATTGCGGATACGGGGGTAACTAGTTTCATAACGATTTTCTTTCCAGGTTTAGTTTTGGACGGAAGCTCGTCTCGAATCCCTGATCCCCTTTTCAAAATCGAGCCACATCGAAGACATGGCGCTTCGACCCGCGGGTTGAGACGCGAGGCTATCGGCTTAGGTATTCAACGTCAAGCAATACCCCGGAACCTTGGCGCGGCTCGCTCCACGACCATTGCGCGTCCATCCTCCCCCACTTCCTGAGCTTAACGAGACGCTCCCCGGGCACACGCATTGCTGCTATTTGCAGACGCAGTGGAAGCCCCCCTCAAGATTCTTGCGGTCGATAACGAGCCGGCCATCACTCAGGCCATGCGCTTTGTTTTCTCCGATCCGTGTTACGAATTGACCTGCGTGAGCAGTGGCCACGCCGCGCTCGCTCGCCTCGACGCGAATTCCGATCTCTACGACGTCATCATCGTCGACGAAAAGATGCCCGCCCTCTCCGGTCTGGAATTGGTCAGGATCATCCGGCATCGCGGAATCAACGGCAAAATCATCGTCGTCTCCGCGCACCTCACGGCCGAGACTCGCTCCCGCTACGAGGAACTGGGCGTCCGCACCATGCTGGGCAAGCCCTTCAATGTCGGCTTCCTGCGTGCCGCGGTCGATCGCTAGCCGCCCAGGCTTTCCACAGGCTCCCGTCAGTTTGGTATCGCCCCCGCTTTCTCAGCAGGAGCCATGGCCGAGTTTCTTGATACCACCGCCACCCATTACCACCTTGAACGGCTCCTCCGGACCGCCGACGAGCGCGTCGTTCTTCTCAGTCCCTGCCTCAAACTTCGGCCACGCCTCCGCGAACTAATTGAAGACGCCGCCCACCGCGAGGTCGTGCAAATTGTGTCCGGCCAGAAAGAAGAATGCGCCGAACTGGAACGCCTCGGCCGCCTGCGCGGCGTGCAGACCACATTTACCCAAAACGTCCACGCCAGATGTTTATCTCAACGAAACCTTTGGCATCATCACGAGCTTGAATCTTTCCGACTTCGACGAAGCGCAAAGCCAGGAGATGGGTGTCCTCTTCCAGCGTGCCGATGACGCCCGGCTCTATCAACAGGCGCAGGAAGAAGCGCGACGCATCATTCGCCACAGCGAAGCCGGTGTGCCGGAACGCGCCGCGCCCCCATTTCCGTGGCGCCAATCCCCTGCCTTTCGCGAAAATCTTACCGCGGCCTAACCCGCGAAAAAGCCGCGTCTCACCCGCCTTCAGCCCGCTGCGGCACGCGGAAATCCTCATCCAACATCGCGTCCAATGCGGCCAGGCCGCGCGCCAACTCTTCGCGTTCTGCGATTAATTCCGGATGCGTCGTCGCGTCGAATGGTTCCGCCAGCGTCGTCTCGCATCGTTGGGCGATCGGTCCCTTTCGCAGGCTCCCATCCCCGCGTCGTGAAAGCCCATCCAGCTGCGCCACTCGGCGTTGCACCTCACCGATCTTCTCCAGCGCCGCAGCTTCTGTGATCTCTCCCGCCTTCATCCGCAGCAGTTGCCGGCACTCAAACAGCCGGCAACGCTCAGGCCGTTGCGCATAGATCGCGCACTGCCCATCGCGATGTGCCGGGCAGGGCTGGAGAATCAAATCCTGCCGCTTCTTGTGTTTCAGCTTCAACCCCAGCGCCGCCAACTCCGCTGGCGAATCACCTGCCTGTAAACGCACCGTGTGAAAGAGCACTCCGTTGCAGCAAAGCCCGCACGCTCCGCAAAGGCGCGCCGTTACTGTCCCGCTCATGCTCGTCCTCGCCGCCAACGCTCCCGATGCAACAACAATGTGACCAGCCACCCACCCGACGCCAACGCTCCCGCGGGCAACGTCAAAAGCATCAGCCAGCCCAACACCCCCATCGCATAAAGCGTCTCGCCATAATCTATCCCGTTAATCACGCAGGGATGCGCCGAGCCCTCATCCACCGGGCAGCCGTAGGCGTTCGCGATCATGCCGCACGCCACCACCGACGCCACCGGCGCCAGCGTGACGGCGAGGAGAAGGAAGAGCGCAACCCAATAAAACAGCCAGGGAAACTTGCGCGCCAACTCCGTTGTCATCCGCCAGGTTCAGCTATCGCTTCGGAGTGTCGTCTGCAAACGTCCGCGAGCCAGAGCGAACGAACACCGCGGCTGCGAATTAGTAAGTCACCTTCTTCGGCAACGTCTTCGCCGCTTCAATCCACTCGCCCACCTGCTTCTCCGTTGGCACCTTGCCGGTCAGCTTCTTCGCGTCGTTCGCTTCCTTCAGCTTCGTCGCCAGATTGGCCGCGTTGCGTTGCGCCAACTGCGCCACCGTGTTTACCCCCGCCGCTTCCAGCAGCTCCGCCGTTTGGCCCGCGATGCCCTTGATCCGGAAGAGGTCCGCGTAGTTCACAAACGTCAGGATCTTCTTCGCGGGGATACCGCTTTTCGCCGCCAGGTCCTCGCGGCCTTTCGGCGTCGCTCCCTGCTCCAGGAGATCATCCACACTGTTCACGCCCGCCGTGTTCAGCTTCGCTTCCGTCGCCGCTGCGATTCCCTGGATGGCGGTCAACTTCCCCTTCCCCACCTTCGGCTTTTCTTCCGCGTGCAGGTTGAAAGCGAGACCCATGGTCAGGAGGAGAACAGAGAAGATTTTCATGGGTTCACTACTAGCGCTGCCCCGCGCCTCTGGCCAGTCTAATAAGCGTCCCCCTCGCTACGATCTACCCGTCCCCGCGCCCCTTCACCCCGCCGCTGGGCGCGCCGCATGCTTATCTCAGAGGTGGTGAAAAAGAACCTGCGAATCCTGGTGGTCGACGACGAGCCGATCATCGGCGAATCCGTCGCCCACACCCTGAAAAGTGCGCGCCGCAAGATCGTCGTCGCCCAGGATGGTCACGAAGCTCTCCGCCTCGCCACCACGCAGAAGTTCGACCTCGTCATTACCGACCATCGCATGCCGCGCACCGGCGGCGCAGACCTCGTGCGCCAGCTCCGCCACCGCGGCTACACCGGCAAGGTCGTTGTCCTTTCCGGTCATCTCTCTCCGCAAAACATCGGCACCTACGAAGAACTCGCCGTCGATGAAGTAGTCGGCAAACCGATCGCCGCCGCCGAGTTGCGCGACCTCGTTCTCGCCCTCGAAGAAGAAGAATTGTGAGGCCGGCGCCCGCGCTTGCCGCCGCGGGGAACGCTGCCAGAAATGTAGCCGCCTCGCGCCCTCGAGGCACCCGCCAGGCGAGACTCGTTAGGGCTTGATCCGCACCTTCGGCTTCCCGCCCTGCTTCATCTCCTTCAATTTGATGCAAACCACCGTCAGCCAGGTGATGTCGAAGGCATTGCCCAGCGGTTCATCCTCCTGCGCTTCCTGGTTCATCGAGGTGTAAGTCTCATCGATTCCCACCGCCCAGATTTCCTCGCCCGCCTGCTTCAGCGC
>JBDSNB010000112.1:0-4072 GCA_039915555.1 Chthoniobacterales bacterium
CGCGCAGACGATGGGTCAGCGATTCGACTTCGCCTTTCATGTAGGCTTCCAGCGCTTCGAGCCGCTTCTGCAAATCGCCGCGTAACTCCGCCGCCTCGCGCACGAGACGTTCTTCGACGCGCTGGAAGCGCCCGTCGTAATCGCGCATCTGCGAGCCAAAAAGAATATCGCGAATGCGGTCGACGTTTTGGCTTTCGTCCACCGCTGCGCCGTTGGTTTGCTCTGCGTTCTGGTTTTCGGAATCCATGGCTTCTTCCTTCGTAAATCCTGGTTAGCCCAATCGTATGGCGGAAACGCGGTCAGAAGCAATGTCCAAGAAACAGGCGCGATCTGGGGGCACACTCGCGGTCCCCTGCTATGCGGCGACGCTCAGGAACTCCGATTGTCCCTGAGCCAAGAAACAATCTCGTTGAAAATACCCAAACCTCCGGGTCCGTCGTAGATATCCGGGATGATACGTTCTCAGAGTGGCGGCCGGCAAACCTTCAGCCCGGAAAATTCTCACGCCGGGCAGGAGATCGATCAACTCCGCGTCGAGAAATAGTCGCTTGATCGTGTAGTCGTAGTTTGGACCGGTAAAAAAGACGACTGCTTCGGGCTCCAAAATTGCGATTTCATCGGCCAACAGACTGGCATCGCGCAATTGATCGTGCAGCGTGACTGCGGGCTGCCGTTGCTCCTGATCGGAACAAAATAGATTTAACCACGCGAAGCCGTACCGATCGCCTCCCGGGTTTAGTCCATCCTGCAATATGTATGCGGCCTCGAAGAAAGGGCTGATCTTCTTTCGGTGTTTGCCACGCTCAAAATCTTCGTATTGCTGACGGAGAGCATCAATCTGCGCGCGATCGTGGCCGCCATCCCACGGTGCCCAGCCATGTGTTTCCTGACCGACAACCGCGAGCTTGATCTCGCACTCTTCATAACTGGCCGGCACCTTAACGAGTAGCGGTCCTGACATCCCGACGTCAGTTGGAATCGCGGCCGCGAGATTATCCCATTCAGCATCGTAGAGAGCTTTCAGTTTCTCATCGCGCGAGAAAGTCGGAGTCTTCGTCTCTCCGAGCGCCGCTTTTGCTCTGATCATCGCGACAAGTCGGCGCATCACACGTGACGTATCGGTATCCGTCCAGTGCGCGCGACGCTGTTCAAAAAAAAGGCGCGATCGCAATTCAGCTATCGTCTCGTGGCGCCGTTCGTCTGCCGCCGCGGCGCACGCCGCCATCGATCCCCAGTAATCGTACCCGTTGAACGAGAGCGCGAAGTTGTTGATCTCATCATCGCCTGCGTCCGGGCCAGGGATCGCCGCCGGCGCAAGGTTGGAAAATACGGCCGGCTCAATGCTCATGATTCTCCATTTCCCTCTCAATCGTGACGGACTGGGCATGGGACGAGAATGGACAAAAATTACTCCCGACGTCGTTTATGAATGCGTCGAGGAAAGCCATGCTCTCCTGCCTTGGCCCGGAGATCGCGATCCGAACGCCAACCGTCGTTATCAATTCCACTCCATCGGTTCCGACAGTAACGACTGCGACATGATCTCTATTGACGTAATGGAGGGCAGAATCTGGTCGGGTCTCGGCCGACGGAACGTCGCCAGTCATTTTTGTCGCAGGATTAATAACGATTCTCATTTCTGTTGAGAAAAACTTTGGATTTGGGGCGAAAAAACGGCTTTTCATTATCGAAAGCAAAAAGCGTGCGCCTGGGCGGATATTTCTGTTCCCGCCCTCGGCCGCCGCAGCAGTCGGGTTGACACGAAAAATTCGTGACGCAGTGCCAGCGGGGCGACTAGCCTCGTCGCCATGCCAGAGACATCAGCCGCGCCCCCAACGCCGCCAAACCTATTCTCCTACGCCACGAAGGAGTTGTCTCAGGATGCGTTCATTTGTTGGCTGCTCGGCTGGGCCGACCCTCGGTTCGCGCAGCAAGGTCCAGAAGTCCACCAATGCGCACGCGCTGTTTTGAATGCATTTTACGCAACAGCAAGTCGGTCGCTTCCGTCAGACATCCGCGAGGTGACCGTCTACCGCCAGGATCGAAACATCGATGTTTGGGTCGAGCTTCGAACGGGTCACGAATTCTACGCTGTTCTGATCGAGGACAAGACCAGCACTGGTGCGCATTCTGGTCAGTTGAGGCGCTACCGCGAGACCATGGCGAAAGGAGAGAACAAAGCGAAACGGAACTACGACGATCAGCACCTGCTCTGCATCTTCTTCAAGACCTTCGATCAGTGCGATTATGAAAACATTCGCGAACACGGCTTCGAAGTGTTTGATCGTGGGGCCCTGCTCAAGTGCATCGAACCGTTTGCCCACTGCGGGAATGCTATTGTTCACGACTTCTATTATCGGATGCGAGGCATCGAGGATGAAGTCGAGGCGTTTCGCACGACGCCGATTGCGCAATGGAAGGGACAAATGTGGGTTGGCTTTTACAAAGAATTACGCCGACTGATGGGGGACCGAGTGCGCTGGGGTTGGGTGAACAATGTTGCGGGAGGGTATTGGGGATGTTGGTGGGCGTGGCGATCTGGTCTGCCGTATTTTCAATTGAGGGAAACGCAAGCAGCGCTGTGCGCATCTGAAATAGGGGATGCCGCAGCGAAAAAGGAACTCCAAGAGCGGTGGCATGGAATTGCCCGCGATCTGGCCAAAAAGCTCGATCTTCCGTTGGTTCGCCCTAAACACATGCGTCTCGGGAGCACCATGACTATTGCCGCCGTGTCTTGCGACTATCGCCAAGCCGACACGCGTGGGTTCGTCGATCTAGACGCCACCGTCGAATTCCTGAAACGGTTCGACGAGTTGGCCAACTCTTGGCCGATCGACAACGCGCCGTCGCAGGCCCAGTGATCCGCTGTCGCCTCGGTCCTCGTCACTGTTTTTCGTCCGTGCATCGATGGCGTCAGAGGCGTAAGCGCCGGGGGCCAGCTCCCCGCGGCGCGGGCCTCGGCGCTTGACACCAGCGCCGCCCCATTTTCCGATGAAACCCATCGGAACCGCCCTTTCATGCGCAAGATTATCCTTATTGCTCTCCTGCTGGGCGCGGCCCTCGGCGCCGCCCTGCTCCTCGTGCGCGAGCGGAAAGTGACGCCGGCAACCAACGCGACTCCGGAGGAACTAAAGACGATTCACGATCGACTGGAGGAATTTGCCACACCGGTGCGGAAACGGCTGGTGCCTTATTTTGTCCAGGCCGGCGTGCATTATCCGCCCTCGCGGATGGCGTTCGTGGCGATCAAGGAAACGCGAAAGCTGGAACTCTGGGCGGCGAACGAATACGAGGACCTTCGCTTCATTCGCGAATACGACGTGCTCGCCGCCAGCGGCCATCTCGGCCCCAAGCTGCGAGAAGGCGATCGGCAGGTCCCGGAAGGCGTTTACCGCATCGTGCTCTTGAATCCGAACAGCCTTTACCATCTTTCGCTGCGTGTCAGTTATCCGAACGATTTCGATCTCCAGCATGCCGCCGAGGAAGGCCGCACTGAACCCGGAACCGACATCATGATTCACGGCGGCGCGCGCTCCAGCGGGTGTCTCGCGGCCGGCGATGAGGGCGCGGAGGATTTATTTGTCGTCGCGGCGCTGACGGAGACGCGCGAGATTCCGCTCATCATCAGTCCGGTGGATTTTCGCGTGCACGAATTCGCGCCGCCGCCGGGGTCGCCTGTTTGGACCGAGGAGCTCTACGCCGACATCCGCGCCGCGCTGTCCACGTTTTCACGCTAGGACGGGGTCGTCCTTCATCCCGAGCCGCGGAGACGGCGCAATTTTTCGTGCAGCACCAGCCGCCAACCGCTAGGAAACATGGATGCCCCGTAAGCGCAGTTCCAAGAACACCGCCGTTGTCCTCGCGCCCGAGAAAGCGCTCCACCGTCCCGCCGCGCTCCCACCGGCAGAACGCCGCCTCTCATTTGGCGATCGCTGGAGCTACGCGCCCGCGCCGGAAGCGCACAACTACATCGAGCTGAAGAAACGCTATCAACTCTTCATCGGCGGCAAATTCGTTGCGCCGCACTCGGGAAAATATTTCCCGTCCATCAACCCGGCGACGGAAGAGAAGC
>JBDSNB010000037.1:0-24759 GCA_039915555.1 Chthoniobacterales bacterium
GAACGCACGAGCGTCTCGACGATGCGCAACGCTTCCTCGCCGGAACTGGGCTGCGAGACGAGCAAGTCGTCCATATCGACGCCGAGACGGCGCGCGTATTGCGGATCGAGCGCGTGCTCCACGTCAATGAACGCAGCGAGCCCGCCACGCTTCTGCGCTTGCGCGATGACGGTGAGCGTGAGCGTGGTTTTACCCGACGACTCCGGTCCGTAAACCTCCACCACACGGCCGCGCGGAAAACCGCCCACGCCAAGCGCGCGATCGATCAAAATATTGCCCGTCGGAATGACATCGATGTCGACAATCTTGTCGTCTCCGAGCCGCATGATCGCGCCATCGCCGTAATCTTTCGCGATCTGCTGGATAGCCAGTTCGAGGTTCTTATTCCGCGCGATCGTCAGCTTGTCTTCGGAGGTCTTTTCTTCGGTTTTGGTGGCCATATGGGAGGCCACTTAGGTACCTCGGCCCGCCCGCCGCGCCAAGTAGAAAAGCGCGCGGTGGCTGCAAGACCAGGGGGAAACAGCGTGGACCTAGGGCAAGGGCACGCGGAAGACGTTTCTCTGCAGCTCGGCGCCGATAGGCGTATTGCGTTTGACGATGGCGCTGAGCGGCTGGCGCTCCACTTTATTCACGAGGTCCTGCGGGAGATAGGTCTGATACCAGAAACGATCGCCGTCACGCAGACGCGTGAATTGATCCCGCATGATGGTGAAGAAGAGCTCGCCCACGAGGCCGCCATTAACGTGATCTTCCGCCAGGCCACCGACCCATGCGTCAACGTCGTCCGGTGTGCGGTAGGCGGTCGCCAGTTTGACGCGCAGTGCCTGGTCCGACGTCATCTCGGCGAAGCTCGCCTTTCGGGCCAGCCCGAGCTGCTCACGCATCGCGTTGTAAGGCGGCAAGCCGTGATCGCGGCCGCGTTGAATATTCAAGGAGGCAAGATCAAACCCGCCCGCACCCGGAGGGCCAAAAAGGAAATTGCGCACACCGTCCACGAGGAAGCAATCGACCTCCTGGTCCACCTGATGGGCGAGGCCGCGCAGGAAAGGTTCGATCCCAGAGCCGCTGATGGCGGTCGGATTAAAGAAACAATCGGCCAGGCTCATATCGCCGATCGATTGATTCTGCCCATCGAGGCGGAGCAAGACCGGCGACAGCATCGTGTGCCCGACTCGAAAGGCTGCGGTCGAGAAGGCGTTGGCAATGCTAGCATCGACGCTTGCATGGTAGCCGGTATAGGGGGGCAGAGCGTTGGGCCCCAGCAGCAAGGGGATGAAATCGCGATAGGTGATGACCTGAATCTCTGCCCCCACGAGGGCGCGGGCTCGCAGGTAGATGCCTTCGTCATCCAGCGCGGGACTGCGCTTGTGAATCTCGGCGGCCCAGTAATTATGCTCTCGCACAAACAGGGTATGCATCGCAGTCAGGCCCACTTGTTCGTTGGCGCGGACGTCACCAGCGAGGAAAAAGGATGGATCGTTCGAGGGCGCGTTGGGGAAGCCATTGACGTTGTAGGGCAGGAGATCTCCCGCGCTCGTCTTCAAGCGTCCCGTCCCCTCGAGCGTGCGCAACTCCAGGGCGCGCGCCTTATCTGACCCGTAAACTTGGGAGGCATCCAGGTAGGCGGTGATGACATTCATCTGCTCCCGGACGCCGCCGACCATGGTGAAAAAGGAGCGGTCCATCCCGATCCATTGCGCACCTGTGCCGGTCGGATCGAACCACGGATCCCGGGCCGGGACCTGAATATTCATGGGTTCGCCGGTGGACGTCGTCAGGTCCATGTCGTGATCGATAAACTGGCCCCATTGCCAGAGATAATCGGAAGCCCTGGCCGGACTGGGAATCATTTGGCTCTGGGCGACAATGAGATTGCTAATATCGCGGGCGCTTCTTCGGACGCCGCTGGTCGGCGAATTTTCGCCGTAATCGGGCTTTACCATGCGCAAAGGCGGGATGGAGACCGCGCCGCGGAGAGGATCGATCGGGTTATTGCCCGATCCGTCAATGGACCGGAATTCCTTTGGGTAAACGGCCGGCGCGCTGGAAGGCGCGGTGAGTGCTCGCCGCGGATACTTGATCGAGCCCACTTGCGGAACGTCGAACGGACTGGCCGCGAAACTCGCCGGCACGGTTGCGCAGAAAATGAGGCAGATGGTTTTCGTGATGTTCATAGGATTGATTTACATCGCCAGACGCGAAGAAATGCGACTTGGGTGGATGATATTAAAATTGTGGTCGTCTGACCAGAAAATCCGGGTATCTGAATTGTTACTTTCCCCCGACCGGCATAAAAAAGCCGCAGAGTTTTGCGCTCTGCGGCTTCCTTGTCAAAACTCGGATCGTTCCTTACGAAACCGTGATCTTGCGCGGCTTTACCTGCTCCGCTTTTGGGAGGTTTAGCGTGACCACACCCTGCTCGATCTTGGCGTTGATCTTGCCGGTATTGATCGACGGATCCAACTCGAACGCGCGGCGGAAGTTCTCCCGGCGCGATTCGCGATGCAATAACGTCCCGGAGACCGCGGGCAGCGCACGCCGTCCCACAATGGTGAGTTCGTTGCTCTCCACCCACATCTCCAGACCTTCTTTGCTCACGCCCGGCATTTCCACCTGGAGAGTGTAGCCGTCGGCAGTTTCGAGCACGGTGGCCATCGGGGCGGCGAATTGTTCCTTCGCCTGCTGCCCGTTGCTGGCGGATTCCTTGCGATTTTCACGAATCAATGTGTCCATAATTTTTTTCCTTTCTCTTGAAACGGTTGCTTTAGTCGACGTTGACCTGGATTTGCTTCGGCTTCACTTCCTCCGCCTTCGGCAAAGTCACGGTCAGGATGCCGTCTTTGTAGGAGGCGTTCACCTTCTCCGCGTTCACCCGCGTGGGGAGGGAGATGCTGCGACGGAACTTGCCCACGAAGCGCTCGGAGCGACCGTCGTTTTCGGCCTCGCCGGACTCGTCCTTCCGCTCGCCGCTGATCGTCAACATCCCGTCGTGCAACGAGATTTCGATCTCGTCCTTTTGCATCCCGGGAAGTTCGACCACCGCGACGATATCATCGTTGGTCTGGTAGAGGTCGAGCGCTGGCGTCCAGCCGCTGAAAAGCTGCGTTTGCCGCCCGCCGGGCCAGGTCGGCGTGTCGAAGAGAGTGTTGAATTCATCGCGCAGATTGGCCAGACGATCGAACGATCGCCAGAGTGAGAGATCGGGAGTTTGATAACGTATTAAGCTCATAAGTTTGATTTCCTTTCTTTGAATTCCTTTCTTCTAAATTGTTCGCGATTCCAAATAGCTAGGCCAATGCCAGAGGTGCTCAGCGTTCAACGGCCATGCGTAAGTTTCTCTCTTGAAACGGGAAACCTATTTCGAGCTCGCAGCGTTACCGCGATGCGATTGCGACGTGATGTCACGATCTGTGAATTCCAGGTGTGAAACTCTGCGCCAATTCACCAGTGCGTGCGGCCGATTGCCGAGCCCGCCCGGAGCGCGTATCTCTGTGAGATGGATGCAGCCGTTGCCGAACGCTTCATGCGCCTGGCGCTCAGCGAAGCGGAAAAAGGCGTCGGCGCCACCAGCCCCAATCCCGCCGTTGGCGCCGTGCTGGTGACAGGAGGAACAGTGGTCGCGCAAGGCCACCACCAAGGCGCCGGGCAACCACACGCGGAGGTGGCCTGCTTCGAATCAGCGAAGGAACCGATCCAGAAATCGAGCGTCCTCTACGTCACGCTCGAGCCGTGTTCCACCACTGGCCGCACCCCGCCCTGCACCGACGCGATTATCGCCGCGGGCGTCCGGGAGGTGGTCGTGGGAGCCGTCGATGTGAATCCACGGCACGCCGGCCGCGGGGTGGAACTGCTGCGTGCGGCAGGAGTCAAAGTGCACGTCGGCGTGCTGGAGCACGAATGCATCGCGCTGAACGAAGCCTTCAATCACTGGATCCAAACCAAACGTCCTTTCGTGATCGCAAAGTGCGGGATGAGCCTCGATGGGAAACTTACGCGCCCGCCGGGCGAACCGACGTTTCTCACTGGCACTGCGGCACGGGAGCAGGCTAATCGATTACGCAAAAACGTGGACGCCATCCTGGTCGGCGCGGAAACCGTGCGGCAGGACAATCCACGTCTGACGGTCCGCGCGGTCAAAACGATGCGCCAACCGTGGCGCGTCGTGCTGACTCGCTCGGGGAAACTCCCCAAGCGCGCGCATCTCTTCAGCGATCGATTCGCGGAGCGCACCTTGGTTTTCCGCGAGAAGAAACTGAAAACCGTTTTGTCGGAACTGGGGAAGCGCGAGATCACGAGCGTCTTGATCGAAGGCGGCGGCGACGTGCTGGGCCAGGCGCTCGATGAGCGCCTGATCGATCGCGTGGAAATTTATCTCGGCCCTCTGCTCACGGGAGGCCCTGTCACGGCCTTCGGCGGGCGCGGCGCGGGCTCGACCGCGGAGGCGGCTCACCTGCGGGAAGTGCGTTACGAAAAAATCGGGCCGGATATTTTTCTCACCGGAAAACCAACCTACGGAAGTCCACCATCCGAATAAAAAGGTGCAACCTTTCGTCAGTATCTGAGTTCAATCACCACACAACACAGGAGGAAAACATGAACTGGAAAAAACTTCTCATCATTGCAATCGCGGTCGCGGGCTTCGGTTTCGCTTCCGCGCCGAACTCAAACGCGGGCGTGCGGGTCGGGATCGGAATCGGCGTGCCGGTCGGCTACGGCTACGGTTACGGAAACGGATACTCGGGGTACGGCTATGGATACGGTGGCGCCTACGGGCGGCCGATCTTTTCGTCCTACGGCTACGATCCCTACTACCGCTCGAGCCGCCGGTACCATCGGCCGGTCCGGTACGTCCGTCGCCATTATCACCAACGGCATGGCCGCCGCTACGTCTGCACCGCGCGGCATGGCCGTTATCGTTAGGCCGCTGCACTAGTGCGCTAGGGTAAAATCTTGAGCCGGCTGGATTCGTCCAGCCGGCTCTTTTTTTTGTCCCCGGCGCCGCCGCCGCTTTGATTGACGAGTCAGCCGGAACCAGTTGGAATGGACCGCTGTGGAAAGGCGGCCCGCATACCATAGAGTTGCGCTCGTGCTGGGCGCGCTCTTCGCATTCTCATCCGGAACCGCGCGCGGCGGCGGCGTCACGGTTATCACGCACGGCTTCAACAGCAATGTCACCGACTGGATCATTCCGATGGCGGCCGCGACGCCGGGCTATCCGTCGTTCCTTGGTGCGGAATTTAGCTGCTACGAAATCTCCATCACGCGGAACGGCGCGGGGCAATACGTCTTCGCGGCCACATTTTTGGGCGGCACCGCGCCAACGCTCACGGATTCCGGCGAGATCCTGATCAAGCTGGATTGGTCCTCGCTCTCCAGCATCGGCGGCGCTTCCTCTACCATCGTGGCCGATACCGCAGTGCGCGCGCTCCTCTCCACCAGTTTGATTCCCGAAATGGGTGGCCGGCCGCTCGCGGAGTTGCCTTTGCATCTTATCGGTCACAGCCGCGGCGGTTCGGTCGTGACGGAAATGGCCCGCCTGCTGGGCGCGCAAGGCGTTTGGGTGGATCAAGTGACTACGCTCGATCCGCGGCCCGTCTCGCAATTCGGCGACGCCGCCGTCACAAGCTACGCCAACGTGCTCTTTGCCGACAATTTTTGGCAAACGCTCGGCGATGGGCTCATCGTGCCTAACGGCCAGGCCGTCTTCGGCGCCTACAATCGCAAGCTGCTCGACCTGAGTGGCGGCTACTCTTCCAGCCACAGCGACGTCCACCTCTGGTATCACGGCACGATCAATCTCGCGACGCCCGCCAGCGACACTCAGGCCACAATCACGACTACGCAGCGCGCCACTTGGTGGGCCGCCCCGGAGATGGCGGGCGCAAGCACGGGCTTCCGTTTCAGCTTGATCGGAGGCGGCGATCGCCTGAGCAACCTCGAACCGGCCGGCACGGGCAATGGACGCGTCAACGACGGCTTCAATCGGCACTGGGATCTAGGCGGCGGCGTGGCCGCGAATCGCACCGCGTTGTCGGTGAACTTCGGACTGTGGCCGAACCCGATTCGTTTCGCGCTCACGAGCTCGAATCCCGTTCCCGCCGGCGAGCCCTTCACCGCGCTGCTCCACCATCAATCCGGATCGAGCAACTCTGGAAATGTGGAGCTCCGCATTTTCCTCGACTTGGATTTCAATCCATCCAACGGCAACGAAATCGAAATCGATCAACGCCTGCTCGCACAGACCGGCACGAACGCGATCGCGTTCACCTTACTGGAACTCAACCCGGACCCGGCCACCGTCCCACCAGGCGCATATGCGGTTTGCGCGCAGATCACAGACGGCGCGCGAACCCGTTACCTGTACTCGAGCCAAAACCTGGTCGTGACGCCGAGCCTGCAGCCGCCCGCGATCGATCGCAGCTCACTCGCGCTCAGCGGCGGAGCGATGCGCTTCCAGGTCCACGCGTTTTCTGGCCAGACAGTGACCATTCTCGCGACGGCTGACTTTTCCGAGTGGGTGCCATTGCAGACGCATACTTTCACCGGGACGACATGGGAGTTCGTCGATGCGAGCGCGGGCGAATTCACGCGCCGCTTTTATCGCGCCGTCCTGGCGCCCTAATCGTCCTTCTTCTTTTCCGGGGAATTCGGGCGCGCTGAAGGCGCCGCGGACGGTTGCGCGAATTCCTTCTTCAAGCGCTCCACCACTGGCGCCATCTCGCGCTGCCGTTTCTCCTGCAGTTCGCGCCGCAGTTCCTGCTCCACCCTCCTCCGCTCCTGCAAATAACGCTGCTCAAACTGCGCACGTCTGGCCGCCTCCACCTGCACCCCGGCGTCGCGCATCGCCGCTTCCGCTTCCCGCTGGAGTTGTCGCTGACGCGTAATCTCACGCGCGCGCAAATCGCGCCGCTCGTTCTGCGGCAATTGCTGCCAGCGTTGAATGTTGGAGCGGAACTGCTGCCGGTCTGCAGGCGACATCTCACGCCACCGCTGGTCCCCCTGCCGGAGCGCGCGATTCTGCTGCGCCAGCGCAATTCCATCGTGCCGTCCGCGATGCTGCTGAGACGGCCGCTGCGCGAACGCAGAAGCAGCCACGAGACACGAGAGCGCCCCAGCCGCTAAAGCGTAGAAACGTCTGCGTCGGTCCACAAACTGTCCTCCTCCATCGCGAGCAAATTGTCCAGATCCGCCACTACTTCGAAGTCGATCGCATCCAGTTGGGCAATCACCGCCGGCGGATCGTCGGATTCCGGTCCCATTCCGGCCGGGCCTTGCAGAGCAAGGCTGGCCGCGATCATGGCGGCAGCGACTCCGCTCGCGGGAATAAAGCGTCGGAGCGACACCCAGAGCGACCCCCGGTCATACGAGGTTGGGCGCTGGCGAATCTCGCGCACCACGTTCCGCGCAAAAAAAGGCGAAAGCGCCGGCTGGTGCGCTTTCCCCAGTAAATCCCACAATTCCTGATCATCTTCGCGTTTCATGCTTCCGAGGAATTGAACTGGCGCGGGCGATGAAAGTTGCGCACCGGTAACGCCTTCCAGCAGTTTTTCGGTTACACCTCTGCCGCTTCGAGGAATCCCTCGAGCTGCCGAATGCGCGTCGGGTGCCGCATCTTGCGCAACGCCTTCGCTTCGATCTGCCGGATACGCTCGCGCGTCACGCGGAACTGCCGGCCCACTTCTTCGAGCGTGCGGCTGTAGCCGTCCACCAAACCAAAACGCTGCTCGAGCACCTGCCGTTCGCGCTCCGTCAACGTCTCGAGCACATCTTTGATCTTCTCCTTCAAGAGAACGATCGCCGTCATATCGCTGGGGTTTTCCGCCCCTTTGTCCTCGATGAAATCACCGAAGTTTGTCTCTTCGCTCTCACCCACCGGCGCTTGCAGCGAAATCGGCTGCTGCGCCATCTTTAAGACCGCGCGCACGCGATCCACCGGCAACAGAATTTCCTCCGCCACCTCTTCCGGCGACGGCTCGCGGCCATACTCCTGCACGAGCTGCTTCTGCACCCGCATCAATTTGTTGATCGTCTCGATCATGTGCACCGGGATGCGAATCGTGCGCGCCTGATCGGCGATCGAACGCGTGATCGCCTGCCGAATCCACCAGGTGGCGTAGGTCGAAAATTTGTAGCCGCGGCGGTACTCGAATTTCTCCACCGCCTTCATCAGGCCCATGTTGCCTTCCTGAATCAGATCGAGAAAAGAAAGGCCGCGGTTCGTGTATTTCTTCGCGATCGAAATGACGAGACGCAAATTCGCCTCCACCATCTCGGTCTTCGCACGGAGCGCTTTCTTCAGCCAGGTCTTTAGCTCCTGATATTGCTCCGCGTATTCCTCCAGCGAGAGCCATAGCATCGTCTCCAAGGCGCGCGACTTCACGCCCAGGGGCGAGCGCGCGCCGTTGTCGCGCGGGTGTTTTACCATCTCCGCCCGGAGATTGGTCAGGAGCAAAAATTTCTCGTCCGCCAGGTTCACGAATTCCTCCGTCACCTTCTGTTTGAAATAGAATTTCGGATAAAGCTTCTGCAGCGTCGAAACCGACTTCTGGAAAGCTTTTTTCTTCTTCCCGTCCACCCGCGCGCCAATGAGCAGGACGCCATACTGCGTCTCGATCGCGGCGCTTAATTTCGCCACCTGCTTGCAGAGCCGCGGCAACAATTTCATGTAGCGCTCGCGGCTTTCGATCTTCTTATCGAGGATCACGCGGTCGAAACGCTCGCCGCCCTCCGCCAGTTTCGCGGCCAAATCCAGATGCGCCTGCGCGATGAAACCGAACCGGTTGATCAAGCGCTGCACCATGCTTTCCGCTTCCTCGATGCGCTTGGAAATTTCCACTTCCTGCTCGCGCGTCAGCAGCGGCACCTGGCCCATCTGCTTGAGATACATCCGGACCGGGTCGTCGAGGATATCGAGCTTCGTCTCGGGCTTTTCCTCTTCTTCCTCTTCGTTGTCTTTCTTGCCGTCTTTGTAGCGATCGACTTCCGAAGCCTCAATGATGTCGATCTCCATCCGGCGCAGACGCGTCAAAATGGTGTCGAGCTCCTCGGGATCGGTCACGTCCGCGGGCAACGCCTCGTTTAGGTCGTCAAACGTGAGGTAGCCCTGCTCCTTCGCGAGTTTGATCAACTCCCGAATCCGACCCTGCACATCACCAGCGGCCGCGGCCAGGACGAGCGGAGAGAGCACGGGTTCGGGCTTGCTCGCAGCCTTCGCAGCCTTCGCAGCCTTGGGCGCCTTGGCGGCTTTGCTCTTCTTCGACGATCGCGCCTTCGGTTTTTGCTTGGGCTTCGCCTTCGTGAGAGGGCGGGCCTTCACACTCTTAAGAGGCTTTTTGCCACGCGCCCGCGCAGGCTGCGAGGCAGCCTTCTTGCCGACAGTCCGGGCCGATGCGCTGCGTTTTGAGTGCTTTGCCAAGTTTTGGTGCTCTAAGAAAAGTTCTGCGTCTCCAACCCAAAAACCGCCCCAAGTTTACCGCCCTCCCAGCAACAAATCAGTTGTCGAGCACGCGGGCAGGCGAAACCGCGGAAAGTTCATCGAGTTGCATCTTTAGGTCAATAACTTGTTTCTGCAAACGCGTCATCTCGCCCGCGCTCAACTGCGGAATGCGCATCCGCCCCTCCGCAATTTGAAGCTGCCGCCGTACCACCGCCTGCTGCAATCCCGCCCACCAGCCCCGCGCCACCGCCTCCGCGTTGGCCGGCATCTTCTGGAGCAACCAGGAAGAGACCAACGCTTCCTCGCCCGGTGCGAGGCCCGACATGAAACCGTTGACCGACGCCGGATCGTCCGGCCGCAAGTCGCCCTCCAAAATTCGGAGCAACATCTCTGCGTCCGGCGTGTGTGCCAGGACCTCGCGCCATTCTTCGTTCAAGAGCGCGTTCCGCGCGTCCGCATCGCGCAACGCCAGAAGACAAAGCATTGCCACATCGTGGCGCGGCGCGGGCGCAGCAGGCGCGGTGGCGGGAGCCTCCCGGTCGTCCGAGGAATAACTTCGCGTCGGGCGCTTCAGCAGCGCATCAAAATCGCGCGCCGCCACGCCGATGCGGGCCGTCACGCGGTTCGCCACCTCCGCGCGCATTATCGGATCGTGCACTCGCGCCACCGTCTCCGCCATTTTCCGGGCGAGCTGCATCTTCGCACCCATAGCCGACAAATCCGTCGCCGCCGCTTCCCGTTCGATCCAATAATCAAAAAAATCGCGCGCCTCCGAGATGCGTTGTTCGAAAGCATCCTTGCCCTCGCTCCGCACGAGCGAATCCGGATCACCGCCCGCCGGCATCTCCGCCATCCTAACGACTAGATCGTTCTGCAAGAGCGACTCCAGCGAACGCTCCGCTGCCTTCTGTCCCGCCGCATCCGCATCGAAACAAAGCACCACTTGCTCGACGAAGCGTTTTAAAATGCGCGCCTGCTGTTCGGTAAACGCTGTCCCCTGCGGCGCGACCACGTTCGTGATGCCCGCTTCGAAAAGCGTGATCAAATCGAGCTGTCCCTCGCAAACGATCGCGCTCCCTGCTTCGATCAGCGCCCGCTTCGTCTTGTGCAGGCCGAAGAGCACATTGCCTTTCCGAAACAGCGGCGTCTCCGGCGAATTAAGATACTTCGCCGTGTCCGCGTCGCTCCCGAGAACGCGACCGCTGAAAGCGATCACCTCGCCCACATCGTTGCAGATCGGAAACATGATCCGGCCGCGAAACCGATCGTAAACTTCGCCATCCGGTCGTTCTTCATCGCGCGGCTTCACCAATCCGCTCTGCGTAATCTCCGCGCGCCGATAACCGCGCTCGCGCGCCCAATTCAAAAACGTATCCCAACTGTCCGGCGCGAAACCGATCTGCCAACTCGCCGCCACGTTGCGATCGATCCCGCGTTTTTTCAGATAATCGCGCGCCGGTTTCGCCCACTCGCGTTTCAACAAATTCTCGTGAAACCAGTCCGCCGCTTCCGCGTGCAATTGCAAAAGGGTGCGCCGCGTTTCGTGCTGGCGATCGTCGCTCCCGTCCGCGCTCCGTTCTTCGATCACCGTGATGCCCGCACGCGCCGCCAGTTTCTTCACCGCCGAGGGAAAGTCGAGATGCTCGTAATCCATCACGAAACGGAAAACGCTCCCGCCCACCCCGCAGCCGAAACAGTGGAACGACTGCCGTTGCGGGCTCACGTTGAACGACGGCGATTTCTCCTGATGAAAAGGGCAAAGCGCCTTGAAGCTCGCGCCCGCGCGCTTCAACGGAAAGTACGCGCCAATCACTTCCACGATGTCGTTGGCGGCCGCGATTTGCTCGATCGTTTGTGTGGGAATACTGCCCATGCGTTCGCTTTTGGCTCGTCTGCCGCGCGGCGGATGGCAAATTAGATGCAGCCCGACGGCCCCGCCAGCGTTACCTTGAATCGTCCGATGAGAACCTTCGCCCATTTGCTCCTCTTGCTCGCATGCCTTGCGGTGGCGGTCCCGGAAACCCACGCAGCCAGGCAGGAAATCCGCAAAGGCAGCGTCGTGGTCGTGCCGCTCGAAGGCGAAGTCTCGCCGCCGATGTTCCTCTTCCTCCGCCGGATCTTGAAGGAAGCGGAAAGCAAAAACGCGGCCGCCATCATTTTCGAGATGAACACCTACGGCGGCCGGCTCGATAGCGCGGAAGAAATTACCAAGCTGCTCAACCGCGCAAACATTCCCACCTACACTTTCATCAACACCAACGCCGGATCCGCCGGCGCGCTCATCGCCCTCGCCACACGACACATCTACATGGCGCCCGTCAGCGCCATCGGCGCCGCGGCTCCGATCAAATCCACCGGCGAAGATCTCGGGATCACCGCGCGCGACAAGACGATCTCCTACTGGTCCGCATTGATTCGCGGCTCGGCCAATCGCAACAGCCACAATCCCGACGTGGGCGAAGCGTTCATGGACAAGGAAAAGGAAGTCAAAATAGGCGACCGCGTGATCCACGCGAAGGGGACCCTCCTTACCCTCACCGCGCAGGAAGCCGCCATGCGCATCGATGGCAAACCGGTCCTCGCCGCCGGCATCGCCGAGTCCATCGCCGAAGTCATGCAAAAAGCTGGCCTCCAAGGCGAGGTCGTCGCGGTGCAGCCGGCCGGTTTCGAACGGCTCGCCTTCTGGATCACTGCCCTCGCGCCGCTTCTCCTCCTCGGCGGTATGATCTTCGCCTATCTCGAATTCAAGCTCCCCGGCGTTGGCGTGCCCGCCATTCTCGCCGGTATTTGCTTCGGGCTTTTCTTCCTCGGTCACTACTTCGCGGGACTCGCGGGCTGGGAAGTGGTCGCGCTTTTTGTGCTCGGCGTCGTCTTCGTGCTCGCGGAGATTTTCATCTTCGCTCACACCACCATCCTTTTCGGTGTGGTCGGCGCTTTTCTGATGCTCGGCGCCCTCCTCTGGGCGATGATTGATCGTTATCCCGGCCAACGCCTCTTGCCTACCAGCTCGATGCTCGTCGGACCCGCCATGAACCTCCTCATCGCCATGCTCGCTACCGCGGTCGGGATCGCACTGCTCGCGCGTTTCCTCCCTCGCACCAGCCTCTACCGGCGTTTCGTTCTCTCGGCCGACATCCCTTCCGGCCCGTCGCTCTCCAGCGCGCCGCGGACCTTCGGCGCTACGCTCGAAGTTTCACCCGGCGCAGAAGGCACCGCGCTCACCACTCTCCGGCCCAGCGGGAAGGCCCGGTTTGCCGATCACATCGTGGACGTCGTCACGGAGGGCGACTTCATTCCTGCCGACAGCGCCGTCGCCGTCGTCTCGACCGATGGGATGCGGGTGGTGGTGAAAGCGATCGTCTGATCGTTTATCTCACGCGTCGCGAAAGCGTTCATCGTACGCCTTCAACCCAAAGGGTGGCGCGTAGGGGTGGCACTCGTTCACCCCTTCAAATGGTCGGCAGACCGTGAAGGCGCGGTTCCAAAGCATTCTCGACGGGCGAGCGCGGCGATACCACCGGCGCTTTCTCGGTGGCGGCTCGGATTCCAGCCGGGCCTGCGACACCACTTCGAAATACGCGGCGCGGACGAAATTTCCGAACGCGGGAACGGAGGGCAGAAACGCCGGCAAGTCGCTGCGATAATTGAAACGCACCTCGTTAGGCTCCATTCCGTGCGTGATCACGTCGCCCTCCAGCAGCACGAGAGAATCGGCATGGCAGGAGTGGCGAAGTTGGATCAGTCCATAGAGCGGATCCATCAGATGATAATAAACTCCGAGGCAAAGAATGATGTCGAACTTCCGGCCCAGCGCTGCCAGGTCGTAAATGGAAACGTCCTGCTTCACCTCGATGCGGGAGTTCAGTAGTTCGCGCGCCAGCAGGATGCCCCGGCCGGCCGACCAATTCTGCGTCACGTCATCCGACGCCAGCACGTGTTTCGCTCCGCGGCGTTCCGCAAAAAAGCTCCAATAACCATCCCATGCCCCGATCTCGAGGACCGTCTTCCCTGCAAAATCCACCGTGTCGAGGTTCGCCTCGATGAACCGCCAGAGACGGCGATGGTTCTCGATGTCCGGGGTTTTGGAACGAGCCTTTAGTCCTCCGCCAAAATCAAATTCGTGGTACCACTGAATTTGATCGATCTCGGCCTGCCGATCGCGCGGCGTCTCGTGAAGCTGTTCCGAAGGCGAATTGTCCAAGTTCCGACTCACGCCTTCCCTGCCAACAAGATCAAGGTGAAACCATCGCTTCGCGCTCCTGGACGCGTTTGTGTTGCCGCAATCCCCTCAACCACCCGCGACGACATGGACAAACTCAATCCGATCATTCTCGGCCAGCGCGGTGGCTTTCCATTCCCGCTGATGCAAGGAAACGCCGTTGTGCTCGATGAGAATACTGTTGGGATGCAAACCGTAAAGTTCCGCCAGCTCCGCCACCGTCGTCGCGCTACGCGGGTCAGCGCTCTCGCCATTCACCTGCACCATCATGAAACGAGCAGCGCCTGATCCCAATCTTTCCAAACCGCCTCCATCCCCTGCCCGCGCAAGCTGTCCGCAATCTCCGCCGGCGAACGCTCATCGCTGATCTCGAATTGCCCCGTCGCCAGGCGATCGACCCCTTCCTCGAATTCCGGCGCCACAATTCGACCACGCACCGTCTGGTGCAAATTCGCCGCCCCTTGGCCGGTATAGCCACCCGGTTCCGTGTGGCTGCCCGCGCTCATCATGGTGACGCCCAATGGCACCAGCGCGTCGCGCAACGCGGCGCGCTCGCGCGTGCTTAAGACAATGCCCACCTGCGGAAAGGTAATGCGGAACGCGCAGATCAACTGCGCCAGCTCGCGATCCGTCATCGTAAACGCAGGTTCGAAGCCTCCCGCCGCCGGCCGCAAACGCGGGAGGCTGACGCTGATCTGTGCCTGCCAGCAGCGTTTGAGCAAATACTCGACATGCGCGGCCAGCGCGACCGCTTCCTGCCGCCACGGAGCGAGGCCGAAAAGCGCCCCGATTCCAAGCCGTCGAAATCCGGCCGCATACCCGCGCTCCGGACAATCCAGCCGCCAATTGAAATCGCGCTTCGGCCCCGAGGTGTGCATCGCGGCGTACACCTGTCGATCGTAAGTCTCCTGGTAAACGACGAGCCCTTCCGCACCGGCCTGCACGACCGGGCGGTATTCCTCTGTTTCCATCGGCCCCACCTCGATCGCGATCGAGGAAAAATCCGGAGCCAGCGCGCGAACACAATCGGTCAGATAATTTCCGCTGACGAACTTGGGATGCTCTCCCGCCACCAGCAGGATCTGGCGAAATCCCTCCGCGGCGAGATGGCGCGCCTCCGTCATCACCTGCTCGAGCTCGAGCGTGACGCGTAGAATGGGATTGTCGCGCGAGAAACCGCAATAGCGGCAGTTATTGATGCACTCGTTCGAGAGATACAGGGGAGCAAAAAGCCGCATCGCGCGGCCAAAATTCTGCCGCGTAAGGGTCTGCGCTTCGGCCGCCAGGCCCTCCAGCTCGGCATCCAATATCGGCGCAACAAGTCGCTCAAAGCGGCGCACGGCCGTCGCTTTCTCCATCGCCAGATTATCGAGCAGAGGCGCGAACGACATCGCCGTAGTTTCGCGGGTCGGCGGCACGTTCGCAAACGTCACGGCCCGGGGGTTCACCTCGCCGCGTTTCCGTGTCATCTTGCAGGGAAATGAGCACGCCGCGCTTCCTCTCCCTCCCCCCGCGTCCCGTGGTGACCGACGACGAAATGATTCAGCGAACCGGGGAGTTCCATGCCGAGATGCATCTCCGTCGGACAGTGCGCGATTTTTCCGGGCGCCCGGTTCCACGCGCAGTGATCGAGAATTGCCTGCGAGCCGCCGGCACCGCTCCCAGCGGGGCCAATCTCCAGCCGTGGTATTTCTCGGTGGTGGGCGATCCCGCCATTAAACGCGAAATCCGGATGGCAGCCGAACTCGAGGAGCGGGAATTCTACGAACATCGCGCCCCGGCCGACTGGCTGGCTGCGCTCTCCGCCTTGGGCACCGATTCAAACAAACCATTTCTCGAAAAAGCGCCCTGGCTCATCGCGATTTTTGCACAGCCCTATCGTCTGAACGAAGACGGCACCCGCATGAAGCATTATTACGCCCATGAATCAGTGGGCATCGCCACCGGCATCCTGGTGGCCGCGTTGCACCACGCCGGCCTCGCCACGCTCACCCACACGCCGAGCCCGATGGGTTTCCTCAATTCAATTCTCGGCCGCCCGCTCTACGAGAAACCGTTTCTTCTTCTAGTCGTCGGCTATCCCGGCGCAGACGCCCAGGTGCCGGATATTAAGCGGAAGCAGTTGCACGAGATCAGCTCGTTCCTCTCTGCGTAGTGCGGCTACATTCCATCCCGTATCCACGCTTCTGCGCGAGTGGATCTGCCTAAAACAAAAACGCCGGGAACACATACAGTGTTCCCGGCGTCTTGTAATTTTAGCTCTTTGCTCGGTTAGAACGCGAAGTTCAGACCGGTGCGGATCTGCACGAAATCATTTTCAGCACCCTCGAGGTGATTGAAGCTGATGTCGTTCGTCCAGCCAACGTGCGGAGTGAAGCGAACTTCGAACCCAGCGCCGTACTGCGCCATGAGTCGTCCTTCTTCTTCACCGCGACGATCGACGGCAAAATTGTTGTTATTGCGAACGAAACGGTCCCCGCCGCCGCCGAAGATTCCACCCACGCCGACCCATCCGTAGGGTGCAAAGCGGGTGCAAGGAATCGGATAACGGATGGTGAAAGTGCCGAGCACGCCACCAGCGAAATCGTTGTTGCTGTCGTTATCGCCGAAGTTGCGCAACGGACGGTCATCGGTGTTAAGCGCCAGGCCGAAACCTTGGACACCCACGCCGAAGTAGCGACGGAAAAAATATTTCACGTCGAGCGCTCCACCCCAGGCGTGGTCCACGCCGAGGTACTGATCGTCCACCCAATCGTTCACGGTCGCAGCGTAAACGCCTGAGATCGTCACATTCCATTCGTTATCCGCGTACCACGATGGGCACGGGGCCTGTTCGACTTGCTTCATCTCTTTGCCGGAGTACGTCTCGGTGCCGGCAAATGCTGCCGATGCGACCGCCGCTACTGCGCACAAGGTCAAGGTTAGTTTCTTCATGTTGTTGCTCCTGTTGTTTGTTTGGTTAAGTCCGATTGCCGCCGCCTGCGCCTTCGTCATCTTCCCTAAATCGCACTGCAAGCGTCCCCGGATGGCCGCGATATTGGCACAGAAAACCTCCTTTGCCAGCAGATTTTTTCGTCAATTCCCCTCTTGAGCTGCCAGAGGGTCCGCCGCTGTCTGAATCAGGGCTTCAGCTCAGCACCGCTATTGGCGTCCGTGACCGTAAACTTCTCGTGATGGTAAGTCGCATCCCCCCTGAACATTAGGCGCCCGGCATAGCGGCGCTCCAGCTCCACTAAAAGCTCCTCATCTTCCTCCTTCAGGCGCTTCAAAACGTCCGGATTCAGGATCACACGAATTTCGTGCACGGTGTCCTGATATTTTCGCATCACGGTGTTGAGCATCCGATGGAGTTCCACGCTCGTGGTCATCGAAGTTTTCACCGAGCCGCGGCCCGAGCAGTAGGGACAGTTCTCGTAAATCGAATCGCTCAAGCTTTCCTGAGCGCGTTGCCGTGTCATTTCCATCAACCCCAAAGCGGAGAGTTGAAGAACGTGCGTTTTGGCTTTGTCGCGCTTCAAACGGTCGCGCATCAAATTGTAAACCGCCTGCTGATCCTTCCGGCTCTTCATGTCGATGAAATCGCCGATGATCAGGCCGCCAATGTTCCGCAAACGCAATTGCCGCGCAATCTCATCCGCCGCTTCGAGGTTCGTTTGCAGGATGGTTTTTTCCACGTCGCGCCCGCCTTTGTTCCGGCCCGTGTTCACGTCGATCGCGACCAGCGCTTCCGTCTCGTCGATCACGATATAACCGCCGCACTTCAACCAGACCTGCCGGTGAAACGCATCGTCGATTTGCTTCTGCACCCCGAAGGTTTCGAAGACCGGCGCCGCGCCGTCGTAGAACTGGATGCGATTGCGTGCCCGGCGCGAAATCTGTCCCACCAAGTCATTCATCCGGTCGATCGCCGCCCGATCGTCGCAGATCACTTCGTCGATTTCGTCCGTCAAAAAATCGCGCACCGTCCGCTCGACCAAATCCGGCTCTTCGAAAACACGGCAGGGCGCACGCTCGTCGCGAATCGCCGCCTCCACCCGCGTCCATTGCTCGATGAGGAACGCCAGGTCGCGCACGAAATAACGCGAGCGCTGTCCTTCGCCCACGGTGCGAATGATGACGCCGATGCCCTCGGGAATCTCGAGTCCGCGCAAAATCTTCCGCAGCCGATCGCGCTCCTTTGGATTCTCGATCTTGCGCGAGATGCCGCTCCGCTCGCTGTAGGGCATGAACACCAGGTAGCGCCCGGCGAAGCTTAGGTTTGTCGTCACCCGCGGGCCCTTGGTCCCGATCGGGCCTTTCGTCACCTGCACGATGACCTCAGAGCCGACCGGATAAATATTTGGAATATCCTTCGCCGTGATCCGCTTCTTCGACGGCCCGCGCTTGCCGGCTGGCCGATCGATTTCTTCGATCCCGCTATCGAGCGCGGCCGGAATCGCATCCCAGAAATGGAGGAAAGCATTTTTCTCGAAGCCGATGTCCACGAACATCGCCTTCAGCCCCATCTCGATGTTCTTGACCTTCCCCTTGTAAACGCTCCCGACGATGTTGCGCGAGCTGTTACGCTCGACGCTGTATTCTTCCAGCCGCCCGTTCTCCAGGAGCGCCACGCGCCGCTCCAGTTTCTCCACGCTGATCACGAGCTTGTTGCCCGTCTTGCGCGTGGCAAGGCCCAAAATCCGTTTCACTTGATCTATCATAAATTAAAAGGGGTTGTGCGAGCACGCACGAGCGCAGCCGGGTAATCACTGGGGGCGCGAGCATGATCGAATGGTTATCTACGCTGACCCGGTCGGCGCTGAGGCGGCGGTGCGGGCGGTGGTGCGGTCGGCCGTTTTGGACCGAAGAGTCGTTCGAAAAAATTTGGCTTCCGCTGCGGTGCCGGCGGCGCGACCGGGATGGCGCGGCTGACTTTTCGCTGCGGCCGCGCGGCGACACGACCGCGATCGTCGGCTTCCGGTTCCACATCCGGCGCCGCATCAGAGGCCGCCATTTGCGTCGTCACGCCATCGCTGCCCGCTAAATTTTCCTCATCGCCGCCCGGCACATTGGGTCCGGAATTCTTAAAGTCGACTGCTTCAATCATTTGGAAGGGATTCGCTCTCTGCGCTGGCGCCACCCATGCCAGTTGCTGCTCGAAGCGGCCATCCTCCATCGCCAGGGCCCTCTCCAAAATGCGTGTCGCGATCGGCCCCGCCACCGAACCGCCGTGCGCACCGCCCTGCACCATCACGGCGATCGCGTAGCGCGGACTATCATACGGCGCGAAGCAGGCAAACCACGCGATCGTGTCCTTCTTGCCGTCCGTCATCGCCTGCGCGGTGCCGGTCTTGCCCGCCACTTGGACGCCCGGTAAGCGCGCCCGTCCGCCGGTGCCGCCATCTTCGTTCACCACTTTCCAGAGGCCTCGTCGGGCGAGTTCGATTTGCTCGGGGCTGAAATCCTTCCGCAAATCTCCGTGCAACTTCGGCGTTTGCGAGATCACCGGTTGCCCTTTTTCGTCCAGCAGCGTTTGGCCCTGAGCGTCGACCACATTCTTGATCAGCCGCGGGTAATACGAGACACCACCGTTGGCGACCGTCGCGTAAACCATCGCGAGTTGGAGCGGACTAACGAGATCAAATCCCTGGCCGATGGAAACGTTCGCGGTGTAGGCCGAACTCCATTTCTCGCGCGGATAATTGATCTTCATCCATTCCGGTCCTGGCAGGATGCCCGGTTGCTCGCCCGTGATCTCGATTCCGGAAGCTTTGCCCAAGCCCAACGTCTCGCCCGTTTCATCGATCGCGTTGATGCCGGCCGCGTTTCCGAATTGATAGAAAAACGCGTTACACGAAACCTTGATCGCATCCGACAGACCGAGTGTGCCGTGTGCGCCGCCCTTCTCCGCGATCCAGCATTTGAAATAGTGATCACCGTAACTCACGCCGCCGGAGCAATTGAAACGTTGGTTCCCGATGCCTTTGCGCAAACCGGCCAGCGCGGTCACGAGTTTGAAGGTCGAGCCGGGTGGAAACGCGCTCAACGCGCGATTGATGAGAGGATTGGCCTCGTTCTTCCGCAACGCCTCCCAGTCCTTCACCTTGATGCTGGGAATGAAAGTGTTCGGGTCAAACGACGGCACGGAGGCCATCGCGAGAATGTTCCCGGTGCTCGGGTCCACCACTACGGCCGCCGCGCGGCCCACCGAGCGCAGCGCTTCCTCCGCGATCATCTGGAGTCGTGCGTCCAGCGTTAAAATCACATTCGCGCCGGCCTGCGGCGCCTCTTCGCGCAGCACTCCGTCGATCGCCCCCTTCGCATTGCGGCGCAAATAACGCACGCCCGGTTTGCCGCGCAGATAATCGTCCATCGTTTTCTCGATGTTCGATTTTCCCTCCACGTCGCCTTGGTAGAAGGTGAACTTCCGCGCCTCCTCTTTGTTCGTCTCGTCCGGCGCGCCGACGTAGCCTAACAAGTGCGAGGCAAGCGCGCCGTAGACGTAGGAACGCACCGGCTTGATCGCGATATCCACGCCGGGCAACCCCACATCGTGTTCGGAAAATTTCGCCATCGTCTCGAAGTCGATGTCCTTGATGTAGGAAAAAGGAACCTCGGTATTCGTGCGGTAGTGCTTCTGTAAACGACTCGCGTTGTAATCGCGCGCCAGGTCCAGATCATCTAATCGCGGGACCACGCCTTCGTTCACGATCTTGACGATGTCCGCCTCCGTCATGTCTTTCGGCATGCCGTTGATCGTGGCGCGATACTGCGTCTCCGGAGGCCGCCCGACGCGCATCCGATAGCCCTTCACCATTTCGGGCAGGTAAAAATCCACCTCATAACTGGCGCGATTTTGCACCAGGGTCACGCCATTGCGGTCGCGAATCTCCCCGCGCACTGAGGGAATGCGCACGGTCAATTCCGAGCTGCCCCGAATCTTCGCCGTCCAATCCGCCCCGCGCGCCACCTGCACCCACCAGAGCCGAAGCGTGACCGCGCCCAGCCCGAGAAGCATGAAGAGCCCCAGCACCTGAATGCGCATGCGATGACTGACACGTCGTTGATTCATCAGTAGGACTCCCGTTGCGGTAGAAATGGATTATCCGTCGCCTCTCCGATAGTATGCAAAAGCCAGAAGATGAGCGGCGCCATCAACATCGCGAGCAAGCCCGGCCCGCCGATCTGCCACCACGCTTCCGGCGTAAACAGAATCGAGCCGCGGCGGAAAGTGATCATCAGATATTGGGAGAGCAAAACCAGCGAGGTGCAGACTCCACTCATGATGCAATGGATCTCCCAACGCCCCCGAATAAACAAAGGCCTGAGCCCATGCATGATGGACGCCAGCACCGCGTAGATGAGTATTGACCATCCAAGCGCGATTTCAACACGCGGCCCGATCACCTGCATCGTGAGCGCATCCAGCAGCAACCCGGCAAACGCCGCGAGCGTGAGCATGAGCGGAAACGGCAGCGCCATCGCTCCGTAGAAAACCACCACCGGCACGATGTAAATGTGCGCGTTGTACATCCACTCCAGCGGCGGCAGAAAGAGCTCCACGATTTGCGCCACGAAAACGAGCACGAGAAGAATCGCGAAAAAAATCATTTCCGTCCGGTCACCACAAAAACGTCCTCTAGCTTCGCCAGATCGACCGCCGGCGCGAGCCGCGCCTGTCCATCCAGATCGCGCACTTTGTATTCCTTCACCGCGCCGACCAGCAGTCCGGAAGGAAACACGCCGCCCACGCCGGAAGTATAAACCTTCTGGCCCGGCTGCAGGTTCGCCTGCTTCGAAAGAAAATTCAGGTTCAACAACGGCGCCAGCGCGCCGGCTACGCGTTCACCCGAGACGATGCCCTGCTCGCGCGTCCCCTCCACGTTGGCTGCCACCCGGCAATTCTCATCCGAAACGAGCAGCACAATCGAGATGCTCTCGCTCACCGTCGTGGTCTTCCCGACCAACCCTTGGTCCGTCACCACCGACATATCGGTTTCGATTCCATCCTGCTTGCCGCGATTGATCGTCACCGTGCGCCACCAGGTCGAAGCGTCGCGCGTCACGATCTCAGCCGGCACCAGCTTGAAAACGGATCGCTCGCGATAAGCCAGCGCGGTCCGCAAGCGATTCACCTCCCGCTCCACATCGCGCAACGCCTGGTTGGTCGCATTCAAGGCGCGATTCTCGACCCGCAGTTCGGCGTTATCCTTTTCCAGCTCTTCGAGCGATTTCAGCCCCGTGCGCACGGACGTGATCTGCTTTTGCAAACTCGAACCCGTCGTCAAAAAGGGCGAGATCATCTGATAGAAGCCGGCCTGCAATTTGCGCGTACTCTCCGGACCGAAGGTCAGAAAGTATCCCAGCACAGCGGCGAGAATCAGCAGCGCAATGATGCTCGACCGGTTCATGGAGATTTCCAACTGACCGCCGCCGGATGCTTCAGCTCAGCCCGCGATCGAAATTCGTTAGCGCCAGGTGCGATCGGAGGAGGCGACTTGACGAAGAAATTTAATTTCATTGAGGCACTTGCCGGTTCCTTCCGCGACCGCGCTGAGGGGGTCTTCTGCCACATGGACAGGTAAACCTGTTTCCTCGCTCAAAAGTTTATCGAATCCGCGCAACAAAGCGCCGCCGCCAGCTAAAACCAAACCGCGGTCCACCAGATCGGCGGAAAGCTCCGGTGGGCAACGCTCCAGCGTGATCCGCACTGAATCCACGATCGTCGAAATCGGTTCCAGCAAAGCCTCGCGCACTTCCTGCGAAGTAATCATGAGCGTCTTCGGCAAACCGGCCACCAGATCGCGCCCCTTCACTTCCACACTCGTCTCTTTCTCGCTGGGATACGCCGAGCCGATCTTGATCTTGATCTCCTCCGCCGTGCGCTCGCCAATCATTAAATTGTAAGCACGCTTCATGTACTGGACGATCGCTTCATCGAGCTCATCGCCCGCCACGCGCACGCTCCGGCTGAACACAATTCCGGAAAGCGAAATCAATGCCACTTCCGTCGTGCCGCCGCCGATGTCGATAATCATGTTGCCCGCCGGATCCTGCACCGGCAGACCCACCCCGATCGCGGCCGCCATCGGTTCCTCGATCAAATAAACTTCCCGCGCACCCGCATGCGTGGCCGATTCGCGCACCGCGCGCTTCTCCACTTCCGTGATGCCTGAGGGCACCGCGATCACCACTCGCGGCCGCGCCCTCACCCGGCGATTGTGCACCTTCGTAATAAAGTGACGCAGCATCGCCTCCGTCACTTCGAAGTCCGCGATCACACCGTCTTTCAACGGCCGCACCGCCACGATATTCGAAGGCGTCCGCCCGAGCATCCGCTTCGCTTCGTCGCCGACCGCGAGAACCTTGTTCGTGCCCGCCTGCACCGCCACCACCGAAGGCTCCCGCAAAACGATCCCCTGATCCTTGACGTAAACCAGCGTGTTAGCTGTGCCAAGGTCGATGCCGATGTCGCTGGATAACCAGCCAAAAAGTCCGTTAAACATGAAATAGAAAGAGGTCAGGCGTTTCAGTCCGCCGTGCCCGTCCCTCTTCGAAACCAGCAGCTCACGTGCGCAACGCCGCCCCGACCGGCTGAAACGCAGTGTATCTAGAAACGAAGCCACCCATCGTCAAGGGAAAGCTGCCGACTTGGGGGGAAACGTCGCACGATTCCGGCGGTCGGCTCTCTAAAGTCGCGTCACCGATCCGAGGGTTTCGAGATCGAATTGCAACGACCGACGTCTCAATCTGTCAGCCTGCGGCGCTATTCCCCCACCGTCGCAGGTGCGCTCTCGATCGATGTCTCGGAAATGACCTCGTCGTTCTGCGTCACGCGCACCACTTCCTCGATCGTCGTCTTCCCCTGCCCGACGCGCCGCCAGCCATCCTGCCGCAGCGTCTGCATCCCTTGCGCGACCGCGCCTTGCTTTAACTCTCCGCCATCCCGCTTCTGCACGATCATGCGGCGCATCGATTCGTTGATCACACAGATTTCATAAATCGCGAGCCGCCCCTGATAGCCGGTCTGCCGGCAATTATCACAACCGACCCCGCGCATGAAGCGCGCCCCAAATTCACCGATCGGAAATCCGATCTCCTCCAAATAATCCTGCGGATAGTCCACCATCTGGGCGCAATCCGGACAGATCGTACGCACCAGACGTTGCGCCAGAAACGCGCGCACCGTGGACGCGAGCAAAAATTGCTCCACCCCCATGTCGAGCAAACGCGTGATCCCGCCCACCGCATCGTTCGTGTGCAGCGTGCTGAAAACCAAGTGCCCCGTCATGGCCGCGCGAATCGCGATCTCCGCCGTTTCAAAATCACGAATCTCGCCCACCATGATCACGTTCGGATCCTGCCGCAGAATGTGGCGCAAGCCTTTCGCGAAGGTGAGATCGATCTCCGGTTTCACATCGATCTGCGACACGCCCGGCAACCGGTACTCGACCGGTTCCTCGATAGTAATAATGCGCCGCTGCACCGAGTTGATGCTGCTGAGGAAACAATAAAGCGAAGTCGATTTTCCCGAGCCCGTCGGCCCGGTTACGAGCACGATTCCGTTCGGCTGCTGCAGCAGCGCCTCGATCGTGCGCGAGTGCGCCGGGCTTAAATCGAGCCGCTCGAAACCGAATTGCTCGTGCTGCTGATCGCGACTCAAGAGACGCAAGCTGATCGACTCGCCGTTCACCGTCGGGATGGTCGAAACGCGCACGTCGATGTTCGCCGAGTTCGACTGCAAATTAATCCGCCCGTCCTGCGGCAGACGTCGCTCCGCGATGTCCATGTGCGCCATCACTTTCAGGCGGGAGATGATCGCCGACTGCAAGAGCCGCAACTGCGGCGGCACCGCCACCTCGTGCAAAATCCCATCGATCCGATAACGAATCCGCAGATCGTCTTCCAACGGCTCCACGTGGATATCCGTCGCGCGCTCCACGATCGCTTCGCGAATAATCTGGTTCACGAATTTCACGACCGACGCTTCCGGATCGTCCGCGTTCAAATCCGTGCTCGTCTCGATATCCTGATCGCCCTCGAACGAACGATTCGTTTTCAGGATTTCGTCGAACGTCTCCGCGCCCACGCCATAGAGCGTCTTCATCGCGCGCAGGATTTGCCC
>JBDSNB010000229.1:0-6815 GCA_039915555.1 Chthoniobacterales bacterium
CTGCGCGTGCGCTTCTTCCAGCATGTCGGCTGGCGTGGCGGTCGGTCGGTTCGTCACCATCTCACGATCGCCCTGCGTTTCGCCGATTTCCTTTCCGCCATCAGCGGTCATGCCTTCGCCGGTGTCCGTCGGACTCGCGACGCTGGCATCATCCAATTCACGGTTGGTCGGATGCGCGTCGCCGTTGAGATCGAGCGAGAAGCGTTTGCCCAGCGCGTCGTCTGTCTTTCCGTAACCGCCATCCTTGACCGCTTTCGTGAAGAGTGTGCGGAAGGTGCTGCCTAATTCCGGCAGATTAATCCGATCCTGCGGACGCTTCGGTCCTGCCACGCTCGGTTGCACGGCGCCGAGATTGAGGTCGAGGTCGATGCTGTAATCGACCTCGCCCTTGCGCGGAATGCCGAACATCTTTTGCGCGCGAAAATAATTCTCGAACGCGGTGCATTGCTCCTCCGTGCGACCGGTCGCGCGCAAATAGGCGACCGATTCTTCGTCGATCGGGAAGAATCCCATCGTGGCGCCATACTCGGGCGCCATGTTGCCGATCGTCGCGCGATCCGCCACGGGCAATGAAGCCGCGCCCTCGCCGTAGAATTCGACAAACTTGCCGACCACCTTCTGCGCTCGCAGCATCTCGGTGATGTGCAGCGCCAAATCAGTCGCCGTCACGCCCTCGCGAATCGCGCCGGTCATATGCACGCCAACTACTTCGGGCGTGAGAAAATAGACTGGCTGGCCGAGCATTCCCGCTTCCGCTTCGATACCGCCCACGCCCCAACCGACCACGCCGAGGCCGTTAATCATGGTGGTGTGCGAGTCTGTCCCGACGAGTGTGTCGGGGAAATAGACACCGTCTTTGTGCAGAACACCCTTCGCCAGGTATTCCAAGTTCACTTGGTGCACGATGCCGATGCCGGGCGGCACCAATCCGAAAGTTTTGAACGCCTGCTGACCCCACTTCAGGAATTGGTAACGCTCGCGGTTGCGCTTGAACTCCATCTCCATGTTCAATTGCAACGCTTGCGCAGAGCCGGCGAAGTCCACCTGGACGGAGTGATCGACGACAAGATCAACCGGCACGAGCGGCTCGATGATCTTCGGGTCGCCACCGAGTTGTTTCACGGCGCTACGCATCGCAGCCAGGTCAACCACCAGCGGCACGCCGGTAAAATCCTGCAGGACGATGCGCGCGACGACGAATGGGATTTCTTCGTTGGCGGGCTTCTTCGCGTTCCAATTGGCGAGCGTCTCGACGTCTTCGCGTCGCACTTTTTTTCCGTCGCAATTTCGCAGGACGGATTCGAGCACGATGCGGATGCTGATCGGCAGGCGCGAGATCGGGCCGATGCCTTGCGCCTCAAGTGCGGGGAGGGAATGAAAGCTGGCTTCGCGGCCGTTCCCGGCGTCGAACTTTTGCAGAGTGTTGAATTCGTCGTGCATGGCTATCTTAGCTCCGCAAGCTTCGCTTTGATCTTGTCGAAATCCGGCAACTCACGCGCGTCTTCCAGGCATTCCACATGTTGGATGACGCCCTCGCGGTCGATCACAAACGCGGCGCGCTTCGGCACTCCGCCCATCGTGAGACCGACCTGCGGAAGGAAGGATTCGTAGGCGACATCGTAAGCCTGCGTGACTTGGTGTTCGTAATCACTCAGGAGCGGCACGCTGATGCTTTCCTTTGTGGCCCAGGCTTCCTGCGCGAAAGGATTGTCGCCGCTGATCCCGAAGACGCTGGCGTTCAGGTCGCGATACTCGCGCAGGCCGTTGCTCATGGTGCACATCTCGGTCGTGCAGGTGCCGGTGAAGGCCATCGGGAAGAAAAGCAGGACGGTGTTCCCTTTGCCGAACTGCTCGCTGAGCGTGATTTGTTTCGGACCGTCCGCCGTTTTGGTGGGGAGGGTAAAGTCGGGGGCTTTGGTGCCAACGGATAGTGCCATAAGTATTTGGTGGTGAAGATGAGGGGGAACCGCACTATAGAAATGCGCTCAACATGGTCAAAAGATTTGCCGGACGGAAGGCGCGGCGCTTTCTGAAATGAACACCCTTTGGTGGTTCCTCGCGATTGTGATCATGGCGGTGGGTTTGATCGGCTCGGTCCTGCCGGTTGTGCCCGGCACGATCATCATTTTGGGCGCTGCTATTTTTCATCGCGTGATGGTGGGAGCGGAGAGCGGGATGAATTTGTGGGGCTTTGCCATTCTGGGCGCGCTCGCGCTGGCGTCCTATGGGCTCGATTTCTTAGCGGGTTTGATCGGCGCGAAATATTTCGGCGCCTCGCGCTGGGGCGTGGCGGGCGCGATCGTCGGCGGAATTGTCGGCATCTTCACCGGCTTCGTCACTCTGCTCGTGCTGCCGATTGCGGGTGCGATCCTGGGAGAACTAATCGCCGGCCAGCGCTTGATCGGCGCCGGGAAAGCAGGCTGGGGGACACTGCTCGGAAATCTCGCGGGTATCGTCGGCAAACTGGCGATCAGCCTGGCGATGATCACTACCTTTCTGCTGAACGCGCGGGCACCGGGCTCGTAGGCGCGCGCGAATTTTCTACGAAATCAAGTTGCGGCACGATTAACTTTGTTATACAAAGCTTGCCATGAGCGACCCGCGCGATGCCGAAGAACACCTCCGCGTCATCCGTTCGCTGATGGAGCGCGCCACTGTTTATCGTGCGATCTCGGCACCCACCGCGCTCGTCGGCAGCGCGCTCGCGTTGGCCGCTTCGGCGCTTCTTTATGTCGGCAGTGAGCGCGGCAGCGATTCCTTTTTCCGTCTCACTTATCCGGACGCGGGACGCCACTTTACCGCGATCTGGCTGGTGGTGCTGGCGGTCACGCTGCTCGCCAATACGTTTTTCATCTGGCGCAAAGCGCAGCGCGAGGGGCGCGCCTTTTTCACTTCCGGTCTCAAGCTGGCCATCTCCTCCGCGTCTCCGATTTTGATCATCGCCGCCGTCCTGACCTCGCTCTTCTGGCGCGCCGACCAGACGACGGAGAACATCCCGCTGCTCGTCACCATCTGGATCACGTGTTACGGCCTCGCCTTGCTCGCGACCGCGAGTTTCGCGCCGCGTTCTCTTCGCTATCTCGGCTGGGCGTTTCTCCTGACCGGGGCGGCCTGCCTCGTCCTGACGGATCCGTTATTTAACGCCAACCCCGCGCGTGCTGCCGCGGTCGCGATGGGCCTCACCTTCGGCCTCTATCATCTCGTGTATGGACTGTGGACGTGGCCGCGCCAGCCGGAGCCCGCATGAGCGATGCTCGACTTCGACAAACTCGACAAAGCCATCCACGAGAAGGCGCGCCTCGGCATCATGACCTTGCTGGCCTCGCGGGTGAGCTGGCCGTTCCAGGAGTTGAAAGCGGAACTCAATATGACGGATGGCAACATCGTGACGCATTTGCGGATCTTGCACGAGGCGGGGTTCGTGGCGGTGACGAAGGAAATCCTGGAGCGCCCACAAACGAGCTACTCGCTGACCGCGAGAGGGCGCGCCGCATTCGAGAAATACCTCGATCTGCTGGAGGAGATCGTGAAGGCGGGACGGAAATGAAAAATTTTGCACTAAAGCTTTGTATTACAAAGCTTGAGTGGAGAGGCATTTTATGAAGATCGTTTTGGCAGAGCATTTCGGCATTTGCTTCGGCGTGCGCGATGCGATCGCGGAAGCGGAGCGGCTGGCCGCAGTCGGGCCGCTCACGATCCTCGGCGAGCTGGTGCACAACCCGGTGGTGCGCGAGCGATTGAGCCGGCGCGGCGTGCGCGAGGGAAGTCTCGACGCTCCGGCGAAAGTGGACGCCCGGCAGGTCATGATCACGGCGCATGGCGCTTCCGACGCGAAGCGGCAGGCCTGGCGCGAGGCCGGCTATGCGCTGGCTGACGGGACGTGCCCGCTGGTGCGGCGCGCGCATGAGCAGCTGCGCGCCTTGGTGGCGGGCGGTTACTTCCCGATCGTCATTGGCCAACGCGGGCATGTGGAAGTGCAGGGACTGATCGGCGACTTTCCCGCGGCGGTCGTCATCGAGTCGTTAGCCGACATCGTCGATCTGCCCGAGGAGGAATCGCGCTTCGGCGTGATCTCCCAAACGACGCAGCCGCTTGCGCAGGTCCACGCTCTGGTCGCGGCTCTGCGCGCGGCGCGGCCGAAGGCGGAGGTAAAATTTTTCGACACCGTCTGCCAGCCGACGAAGAACCGGCAGGACGCTTTGCAGCGGCTCCTCGAAACCTGCGACACGATCGTGATCGTCGGAGGTCGCCAGAGTAATAACACCCGCCAACTCGTGGCCGCGGCTCGGGCGCGCGACCGACTCGCCATTCACATCGAGCGGCCGGAGGAGTTGCAGCCCGAGTGGCTCGCTCACTCCCACGAGGTGGGACTGACGGCCGGAACCTCGACGTTAAAGGAGACGGTCGCCGCAGTGCACGCGCGGCTGATCGAGATCGCGGAGGCCGCGTCATGATCGCGTGCGCGAAAACGTTGTTGCGTGGTGACGCGAGTGAGATCGCCGCTTGGCTGGCGACGTTTGACGGTCGCCGCGCGATGCATTGCGCTCTCTGGATTTCACTCGGCTGCGGAATCTACGGCGCGACCGTGGGCCTGTGGCGCGCGCCGCTGCAAGCGGCGTTCACCGCGCTGAAGTTTCCGCTCCTTATTTTCCTGACCTGTGCCGGGAACGCGGTGCTGAACGGAATGCTCGCGCAGCTTTTCGGCTCCGGGCTTTCGTTCCGCCAGACGTCGCTCGCGATTTTGATGAGTTTTGCGACGGCGGCGATCGTGCTCGGTGCGCTTAGTCCGCTCACGCTTTTCGTCCTCCACAACACGCCGCCGCTGGGCTCTGGCGCAGCGCGCACCGGGCACAGCGTGATGCTTCTGACGCATGTGGGTTTGATCGCTTATGCCGGCGCGCTGGCGAATCAGCGGCTGCTGCGGTTACTCGAAAAAATGAGCGACAGCCGTGCGATCGCGCGGCGGGTTTTGCTGAGCTGGCTGGCGGGCAACTTGTTTCTCGGTGCGCAACTGGCGTGGACGCTGCGCCCGTTCATCGGCAGTCCGAATCTCGCGGTCCAATTCCTTCGCGACGATCCCTTGCGCGGCAATTTTTACGAAGCCGTGTGGCGCGCGGCGGGTCATCTCTTTTTCTGAAACCACAACCAATGAACACAACGATGAATCCACCACCCATTCCACGGCCGACACTGCGCGGCCTCGTTTTCGAGCCGATGCCCGAGGAACCGAATCCGGCTTCCGTGCTCGAAACTCTGCTCAAGCAACCTGGCCGCATCGTGCATGATCTGCACCATCGCAGCGCCGCTGGTTTGCCCATTTGGCTGCTCGGGCTGGGGCTCATGGGCATGGCGCTGTATGGGCTCATCGTCGGTATGCTTTCCGGTGGCCCGCAGCTTTGGGTGGCGCCGGCGAAGATGGCGCTGGGCACTCTGCTGGCGATGATCATTTGCCTGCCGAGCCTCTACATTTTCGTCTGCCTGGATGGAATCGAAACGCGGATTCGCACGGTGAGTGGGCTTTTGTTCGCGGCAGTCTGCCTGGCGGCTTTGCTCTTGGTGGGGTTTGCGCCGGTCGGCTGGATCTTTTCGCAATCTACGGATTCCATTCCGCTGATCGGCGCGTTGCACCTGCTCTTTTGGATTATCGCTGTCGGCTTCGGTCTCCGTTTGTTGAATGCGGCGGGCGCATTCTTCGGCAGCGGCGGGCGCCTGCATCTCAAGCTCTGGAATTTGATCTTCATCCTCGTGTGCCTGCAGATGACGGCCACCCTGCGACCGATCATCGGCCGCGCCGACACATTCTTTCCGGGCGAGAAAAAGTTCTTCATCGCGCATTGGATGGACACGATGGCGGGCCGCACGGAGAAACGCTGAGCGCCCTGCGCGTTGTCATCGCGGGTCATTCGAAGTAGCGTGTGCGCGATGGCAGATGATCGCTGGCGGGTCGCAAGATGCGCCAGAGGAAAGTCCGAACACTAAACGGCAGCATGCCGCGTAAAACACGCGGGCACCGCGCTCGTAAGCGCGCGGTGACGGACAGTGTCGCAGAGAAGATACCGCCCGTTCTTTGGCTACAGAGTGCAGGTAAGGGTGAAAAGGCGAGGTAAGAGCTCACCGCTCGCGAAGTAATTCGCGAGGCAGGAAAAACCCCATGCGGTGCAAGACAAAACAGAGGGAGGGCAGCCGGTCCGTGTTCCCTCGGGTATCGTCGCACTACGCTTCCGCCTCGGCGGCAGCGAGCGGCTCGCGCAAGCGGGTCGAGATAAATGATCATCCGTTCGAGCAATCGAACGACAAAATTCGGCTTATCGCCATCGAAACGGAGGGCGCGTTCTGAAAACGAGCGCGCCCTTCCCTTTTTCCTCAGCGATTGGATGGGGCGGGCTTTTTCTGCGTGAGAAAAATTTCCTTCATCTGCTGGAGGACTCGCGGGGATGGCGCCTTCTTTTCGCCCAACACGAGGAGGGCAAAATTGTCCGCCAGGATCTCTTCCGGGTGCAGAATGTAATCGGTATTTTTTCCGACCTGTTCGAAGAACCCGGAGACCTCCTTCAATCCGGCTAATTTCGGAGCTGATCCGTCCAGAGCGGGCTCGAGGCGGCTCGCGTCGGCCGAACGAGTGGCGAGCAGAAATTGAAAATCCAGGTAGGCGAAAAACTCTCCTCCACGTTGCGGATCGTAGGTTTGTGAAGTCGAGAAGAGGATCGGGACCGCCGGCCATTTTTTTCCATCCACCTCGAGGAGGATAAAGTGGTCATTTCGAGGCGCGTCCGGATTGGTGATCTTGCGGGCCGCGAGACTGGGCGGGAACGCAA
>JBDSNB010000001.1:0-18959 GCA_039915555.1 Chthoniobacterales bacterium
TTAGTTGCGCTCTTGCGCCGCATCCTTTCAGTGGATGCCGCACGACGACCGGCATCGCCGCGGGAGTTGCTCGCTGCCCTGGAATCGTGCCGTGCGCAATTTGTCTCGCCTAACCAGTCCGTTTTCCGACGCGCCAGCCGCAGATGGGCCGCACTCCTCGCCGTGGCGGCGATTCTTGCCGGCGCGCTTCTGGCCTTCCGCCCTCTACGGCAGAAGGCATCCTCGTCGCCGCCGCCGCCGCAAAAATCGATCGCTGTGCTTCCTTTCGATAACCTAAGCAAGGACGAAGAAAACGCATTCTTCGCCGGTGGCGTCCAGGATGAAATCCTCTCGAACCTCGCCAAGATCGCGGACCTGAAAGTGATCAGCCGCACCAGTGTAATGCAGTACAAGAACACGGCTACGCGCAATCTGCGCGAGATCGCTCAGGAACTCGGCGTCGCCCATGTGCTGGAAGGCAGCGTGCAGCGCGTTGCCAACCGCGTCCGCGTCAACGCCCAGCTGATCGATGCTCGCACTGATACGCACATCTGGGCCGAGCACTATGATCGCGAACTGGCCGATGTCTTCGCGATTCAAAGTGAAATCGCCAGGGCGATTGCCGACCAGCTTCAGGCCAAAATCTCAGCTGGTGAAAAAGCCGCCGTGGCAGAGCGCCCGACCGGTGACCTTGTTGCCTACGACCTTTATGTCCGAGCGACGTCTTTGATCGACAAGGCGGGATTTAAATCGAGGAAGGATTACTTCAAGGAGTATCTCCAAGCAGTGGAGTTACTCAACCAGGCGATCGCGCGGGATCCAACGTTTCTTCTCGCATATTGCAGGTTAGCTGAGGCGCACGACACGCTCTACTTGCAAAAGCACGATGACCCGCCCGCTCGGCTGGCCTTGGCAAACTCCGCCATCAATGCCGCCTTTCGCTTGAAACCAGATTCAGGCGAGGCGCACCTTGCCCGGGCTATGCATCTCTATTTTGGCTATTTCGACTACGACCACGCCCGTGACGAGCTCGCCCTCGCCGTCCGCACCCTGCCCAACAACGCGCGAATTTTTGAATGGACGGGGTACATCGACCGCCGGCAGGGCCGTTGGCATGATGCCGCGCGCAACCTGGAGCGTGCAAGTGAGCTGGATCCGCGAAACGCTAAGGTTCTACTTCAAACCGCGTTAACTTACAATTTAATGTCCTACTATGGGCGAGCCAGAAAGACTTTAGATCGCCTCATTGCCCTCGAACCAAACGACAATAATCACCTGTTGTTTCATGCTTGGATCGACGTCGCAGAGCGAGCCGATACTCGACCATTGCATGCTGTGATCGAAAAGATGCTCAGGGATGACCCCGAATTGGCGGGAGAGCTGGTGCAGCATCGCCTTTTTCTCGCTAGGGCGGAGCACGATCCTGTCGCCGCCGATCGCGCCCTGGCGGCGCTCACCGAGAATACCTTTGGCACAAGAAACGGGATGGTTAAAATTAGCCGATATTACGTGCAGGGTTTGGTTGCTCGGATGAAAGGAGACACGGTCGCGGCACGCGTCGCCTTTACGGCCGCGAGTGCGCAGCAGGAGGAAGCGGTCCGCGCACGGCCTGATGACGGCTCGGTTCTTTGCGTCCTGGGTCTTATCGACGCTGCACTCGGGCGAAAAGAAGAGGCGCTGCGTGAGGGTCGCCACGCGGTGGAACTTCTCCCCGTGGCGAAGAACGCGATGGACGGCCCGGACGTCCTTTATTTTTATGCTGTGATTTGTGCCTGGACAGGCGAGCGCGACCTGGCCATTGAGCAACTGCAAACTCTCGCGAAAATTCCGGGGGGCCAATCCTACGGCGAGCTCCGTCTCGATCCCGAGTGGGATTCGCTGCGCGGCGATCCGCGCTTCGAGAAAATCGTCGCTTCGCTTAAGCCGAGGTAAATGGCGGTGTCGATCGTTCCTATCGTGACGAGGTAGGTCAGCATTTTTTTACCTGTGATCGCCCCTGCGGTTTTTTGACACGCAGCTGCGTTTTTTTGCAATGCCACGCATTTTTTTCTTTTGGAAGGAGTGAACACAGAAAAACTCAACCCTAAAAACAATCCAATTCCATGAACACAAAACGATCAAACCTCTTCCACACCGTCGCTCGGCGCGGATTTCTTCTCATCATCCCCATGTTCGCCTGCATTGCCCTTTCGCCGCGGGCGCATGCAGCGCCGGTCGGCGCTTTAAGGCCACCACCGGACGGAGGCTATTTCAACCAAACCACCGCCGAGGGTGATGGTGCACTCTTCAGCCTGACGACCGGCTACGGCAATACAGCCCTTGGCTTTAACGCGCTCCATGCCAACACGGAGGGCTCCTTCAACACGGCCACTGGCCGGAACGCGCTCCTGAGTAACACCACCGGCTTCCACAACACGGCTACTGGTGGGGCCGCGCTCTTATCCAACACGGACGGCATTGGCAACACCGCCACCGGTCGTGCCGCGATGGGTCGCGGCACAACCGGCTCCGAAAACACCGCCAACGGTTGGCAAACGCTCTTCAATAACACCGGCAGCAACAACACGGCCAACGGTGCTTTTGCGCTCTATGCGAACACGACCGGCAACAACAACACGGCCTTGGGCAATAGCGCTGGCGCCCTCCTCACCACCGGCAACTTCAATATCGACATCGCCAACGAAGGTGTTGCGGGCGAGTCCAGCACCATCCGCATCGGGGCTGCGGGAGATCAGACGGCCACATTTATCGCCGGTATTAGTGGGGCCACGGTCGCCGGCGGCGTAACAGTAGTCATAGACGCCAACGGCCAGCTCGGTACAATAGTTTCCTCACAGCATTTCAAGGAGGCGATCAAGCCGATGGACGAGGCCAGCGAAGCGATCCTCGCGCTCAAGCCGGTGACTTTCCGCTACAAGCACGAGCTTGATCGCAAAGGGATCCCGCAGTTCGGTCTCGTCGCCGAGGAGGTGGAAAAAGTGAACCCCGATCTCGTGGCTCGCGACGCTCAGGGGAAAGTCTACACCGTGCGCTACGAGGCGGTGAACGCGATGTTGCTTAACGAATTCCTCAAACAGCACCGCAATGTGCAGGAATTGGAAGCGACCGCCGCGCAACAGCAGAAGGAAATCAAAGCCCTCACGGCCAGCCTCAAAAAGCAGGCGTCGCAAATCCAAAAGGTGAGTGCGCAGGTTGCGGCGAGGAAGCCGGCGACACAATTGGTCGTCGACAATCAGTAAAACTGCGCAGTCCAACCAGTGGTCCGCATTTCAAAATCAGCCGCCACGTTATCGCACGTGGCGGCTGTTTGTTCTGTTTCTCCGCAAATTTCCTTCTGAAAGAAGCGGTGCCCGTGGAAGGGAAGCAGCAAACGTGCGCCTACGGTCGTCGTAAATTATACTGTAACCACGCGGCGCGGTCATGGCCTAGTAATCCAAGTGACGCCAATCGATCTCCACCCGTTGCCGCTGCGCGAAGCGATCATGGAAGAATAGTTCCTTGTGCTGGCAACCGTGCTCGTGCACCAGCTTCGTCACCTTCACATCGAAGCAGCAGTACTCCGCGATCTCCATCACCCGGCCCTCGCGCCACCAGCGGATCGCGTCCAGCCCCATCGCGGTTTTCTGCACGCCGAGGGTGGCGCTTGCGATCGAGTCGAGCGCGAGCCGATGGCCGAGGCGTTGCTCCACATCGACCATCAGATCGGCGGTCGGCAATTCGTGGATCAAATCGAGGATCGTGTAGCCCATCAGGACGTGATAATCGAAGTTCAGGACGTTGAATCCGACCACGAGATCCGCTTTCCGCAGCCGCTCGATCAAGTCGTGCACCCGCGCCTCGCTGTAGACCTGGTAGCTGCCCGTCGCGGTGCTAAAGACGACACCGATCGACATCCGCATGTTGCCTTTCCGATCCCAACCGCCGGCGTCGTTCGCGGTGCGCTGGGTTTCGAGATCGAAGTAAACGATGTCGCGCGGCATCGTTCACAGTGATCAGCGTGCCGGCTATTTCAACGCGATATCTCGCGATCGATTTGCGGGACAAAGATGCACCGCGCGACGAGCCATCGCGGGCCACGTCATCCTGAGGTCACAAACATGTCGATCGTCGCGCCGGTTTACTTCAATTCAATTTCGCCGCAATCGAACGCCATCATCTGGTCGAGCGCGGTCACGCGGAATTGCTCCACCACCGCCTCATCATCCTGGAAAACATCGATCGATTTTTCGCCATTCGGGGAGAGCGCGACGCGCGTCAGGTGAGGCGTTTCACTCACCGTTTGCAGCGGCAAACCGTCCGTCGTTTTCAAAAAACTTCCGGTCTCATCGTAACCGACCGCGACCGCCACCGTCCCACTGGCATCTTTCTCCAGCGGATTCGCGCGCAACTTGATAGTGGCTGCCTGAATCTCCGCGGGGTCCGGACCGACCATGGGTTTCCCGCCCACGATCGCGAAACGCTGGTGCGCGGCGATTTGCTTCTCAAACTCCACCTTCCAATCCGAAACCGGCTGGGCCGCGGGATCGGGCGCCGCGTTTGTCGCCACGAGCGTGAGACCGCGCACGCGTTGCTGGGTCGCGTTCTCTTCCAGGAGGAAAACCATGTCGCTCGCGGTGGAAGCGGTCACGAGCACGGGTTGCGGCTGGTCGAGGGGAAATAACATCTGCCGCAGGAAAGCGCCCTCCGGCGAAAATTGCTTGAGCGCCAGCTCGGTGGCCTCCGCTTCCGCGCGATCAATCACCCAGGTGGTGCCGTCTTTTCCCGCGGCCGCTGCCAGGGGCGCGATCAAGTCCGGCCACGCGACCGCTTCCCAGCCGGTCGCACGTTGGAAGGTGAGTTTTCCCTCCGTCGCGCGCACGGAAAAGCGTTCCGGCAGAAAGCGCTCGTCCTCGTGTTCCGAGGCCGCGACGCTCAACGATTCACTGGTAAGATCGCAACTCGCGGAGACCTCCTTCCCGCCGGCCAACGTGACAAGCAGAGCGAGCTCGTTCTCGGAAACGAGCTTCAAATTGCTAATTTTCCGCACGTGCGGCGAGTCTTCGTCTGTCACCCAATCATTGAAGAAAAAGCCGACGCCTTCGATCGCGACGTCGCCGACCGCAAACCCGCGCGCATGATATTTCCCCGGCGGAAGCGCGGCACCCTCGTCGTTGGTCCCGTCCCATTTCGTGCTGAGTGCATCGTGCCCGATTTCGAATTCCTCGAGGTCCGCTTCACGGTGCAAGACGCGCACCAGTTGACCACCCGCATCATAAATCCCGAGGCTGATCGTGCCCTCGAGCGGTGGCGGGAGAAAGCGAATAGCCACGGACCTTGGAACTGTCGGCGAGGGAGTGGGTGAGGGGAAGGCGACGGGTGCCGGCGAATCCTGCGCAACGGCGAGCGCAACCGAAGCGACGAGCAGACAGAAACCCCGCAGGGCTGGTCGCGCGGTTAGAGATAGGAACGCCATGCGAGATTGGGGAACAGATTATCGCGAGTCTCGCAATCGGAAAGGAAAGCTTCGTCGATGCGACCGGATTTCAGTTGCTCGTAGAGTTTGGTGAATTGTTCGACGTGGGTCGTGATTCGTCGCTCAGCGTAACGCGCTGCGGTTCCGTTTTTGATCAAGAACGGCCAGTCGCTCGCTTGCATGAGCAAGAGTTCGCGGGCGAGTTGGCGCAAGGCGCGTTCCGTCTGGGCGCCCGCAGTCTTTTCATATGCACGCGCCATCTCGGTCATGCGACGCGCGGCGGCGTGGAGGTGGGGCTGGATCCACGCGTTGCTCTGATCGAGCCACACGTTCAGGTATCCTTTTTCGCCCCAACTAGAGGCCGCCGGCGCGATGACTTCCTGCGTTGGGTGTTGCGCCAAATATGCGCCGGGCGTGGTGAGCTGGAGCGCGTCGGGGTGAGCTGCCGCTTGCCGGATGAAGTGCTCGAGGAAAAGCGGGCCTTCATACCACCAATGCCCGAAGAGTTCGGCATCGAACGGCATCGTGATGATGGGTTCGAAATCCAGAGCGCGCAGCGGCTCCAATTGATGCAAACGCGAGGCGAGAAAATGCTCAGCATGCGCGCGGGCCGCGCCTTCCGCCGGCGTGCGCTGGTAGAGTTCCTTCTCCGCGGCGCGGCTCGTGATGCGGTGATATTTCAAACCGGTGAAGCGCGGAATCTTGAGCGACGAATCGGCGAAGACGTAATCGGCTGGAAGGTCGAAACCGAGGTCACGATAAAATTCGCGGTAAACCCGATCCCCCGGATACCCGGCTTCCGCGCTCCAAACTTCGCGACTCGAAACCGGATCGCGCGCGAAAGCCGCCAGCCCACCGGACGTAAAACACGGAGCGTAGACGGCTCGGCGCGGTTTCGGTTTGGCGAGGGCGAAGGCGTGCGCGTCGAGGATAAACCAGCGCACGTTTTGCTCCTGGAGAAATTTCTCGAGCTCTAGCGCGTAGGCGCACTCGGGTAACCAGAAGCCGATCGGCTCGTCATGGAACGTTTGCCGGTAGGCCTCGCAGCCGACACGAATCTGTGCGCGCGCAGCCGCCGGTGTGGAAGTGAGGAGCGGGAGCAAGCCATGGCTCGCCGCCGAGGCGATGATCTCCAGCACGCCGGCTGTGCGCAGTTCGCGAAAGACGCCGAGCAGGTCGCAGCTCCACGCTTCATAGAGCCGGCGAATCTCGCTGAACGTCTGATGATAAAAGCGCGCGAGTCCGTGCGCGGCCGGATCGTCGCGCGTCCGCTCCAGTTCGCGCTCCGCGAGCCGAATGGTGCGGGCGAGATGCCGTCGATAACGTGCGCGCAGTAACTCGTCATCGAGCATCGCGCAGAGCGGCGGGGTGAGGCCGATGGTCAGCTTAAACGGCACGCCATCGTGCCGGAGCCGCAGCATCATCGCGAGCAAGGGGATGTAAGTTTCCGAGATAGCTTCAAAGAGCCAGTCTTCTTCGAAAAATTCGTCGTGTTCCGGATGCCGGACGAACGGCAGATGCGCGTGGAGGACGAGAGCGAGAAAGCCAGACATCAGGTTTCAGGGTTCCGGTTTCAGGGTTCAGATGTCCGGCAACGGCACCTGAACGCTGAAACCTGAAACCTGAACACTACGAGGTCACAGTGTGCGGCAGAAATCCTGGAAGCGATCGAGACCTTTTTTGATGATGTCGATGCTGGTCGCATAGCTCAAGCGCACGGTGCGGTCGTCGCCGAACGCGATGCCGGGCACGACCGCGACGTTCGCTTTGCTTAAGAGACGATCGGCAAAGTTGGTCGAGCTGAGGCCGAGCTGACTGATGTTCACCAAAATGTAAAACGCGCCTTCCGGCTTCACGGCAGTGATGTTCGGGATCTTTGTGATCCGGTCGTACATGTAACCTCGGCGGAGATTGAATTCGTCGCGCATGTCGGCCAGCGGTTGCTGATCGCCTTTCAGCGCGGCGAGGGCGCCGCGTTGCGCGAAGGACGTAGCGTGAGAGGTGCTGTGGCTTTGGATGTTATCGACCGCTTTCGCGATCGCGTCCGGTGCGCCGAGATAACCCAGCCGCCAGCCGGTCATCGCATAGGCTTTGCTGAAGCCGTTCACCGTGATCGTGAGGTCGTAGGCTTCCTTCGAAAGGGAGGCGATGCTGACGTGCGGGATGTCGTCGTAGGTCAGCTTCTCGTAGATTTCGTCGGAGAGAATGTAGATCTCCTCTTCGGCCGCCACTTCGACGATCTTCTCGAGTTCTTCGCGGGTGTAGACAGCGCCGGAAGGATTGTTCGGGCTGTTCAAGATCAGCATCTTGGTGCGGGGCGTCATCGCGTTTTCGAAATCTTCCGCGCGCATTTTCCAGCCGTTCCTTTCCGTGGTCGGAACGATGACGGGTTCCGCGCCGGCCAGGCGCACCATGTCGGGATAGCTGACCCAATAAGGAGCCGGGATGATGACCTCGTCGCCTTCCTGGCAGGTAGCCATAATGGCGTTGTAGCAGGAATGCTTCGCGCCGTTGCTCACGACGATCTGGCTCGGGCGGTAGCTGATCCCGTTGTCGGCTTCGAGTTTCTCGGCGATCGCCTGGCGGAGTTCCGGCAAACCGGCGCTCGGCGTGTATTTGGTAAACCCGGCGTGCAGCGCGGCGACGGCTGCTTCTTTGATATGCTCCGGCGTATCGAAATCCGGCTCGCCCGCGCCGAAACCGCAGACGTCGAGGCCTTCGGCTTTCATCGCCTTGGCTTTGCTATCGATGGAGAGCGTGAGGGAGGGTGTTAACTGCGCGGCGCGCTCAGAAATATCCATGGCGGTTGGGCTGGTAGTGGAGGTTTGCAAAATGGATCGGCAAGCTATTGCCGCCCGTAAAAGGATTCAATCAAAGCTTTGAAGTTATTCTCGTCGACCTGGATGATTCCCATCTCGCGCTGAGCGTTTTCCGCGGAATCGGAAGCGTGCGCGGCGTTCACCATGATCGACTGCCCGAACTCTTTCCGAATCGAACCCGGAGGCGCCTTGCTCGGATCGGTCGGACCGAGGACATCGCGGATTTTGCGCACTGCGTCCACGCCTTGGTAGACGATCGCGATGCACTTCTCAGAGCCGGGCTCGTTCTTCTTCTCCGCGGGGGTTTTACTCGGGCGGCCGCCGGACATGAATGCGACTACGTCTTCCCACGCGCCACGTCCTTTGTCGGCTCCCAGTTTCTCTTCCAACACAGGCAGGACTGGGCCGTAAAATTGCTCAGCCTGGGCCACGCTCATGCGGTGGACTTTGAAGCCGATAATAGAGAGGCCGGTCTGCGAGAAAACATCGATCACGCCACCGGGGCGGAGGTTGGGGAATTTGAAGTTGTCGGGCTTGATCAGAACGAGCGTCTTCTCGACTTTGGCGCCTGCCGGATAGGTCGACACCTTGTCGAGAATGCCGCCGTCGATTTCCGAATATTCCGACCAGAGTTGCAGATCCTCTTTCACGTCCGCGGCGTCGACGGCGGTCAGGACGGCGGGTTCGAAGTAGGTCACCTCGCCGGCCGAGTTCGCGATGTAATCGCCAAACGTGTCGCGGATCGTTTCGCCGCTCGTCCGTTCGTTCACGATGTGCCCCACGGTATCGAGCGTCTTGCGGGCGGCGTTCGGACCTTGGAAAACCAGCAGCATGACGCGCGGACGGTTGCCGTTCACGGTTCCAGAAAAATTCTTCGCCACGTATTTGCGCAGCAGCTCCTGGGTGGCGCGATGACGCGGCTCGGTCTCGGTCACAATCGTGTCCGCATAGCGTTTCACCAGCTCTTGGCTGGGGGCAAACATGCGTGCGCTCACCAGGTCCAGACCGGTGCGTGCGATCAAGCGTGAGACGATGCCGCCTGTGCGCGATTTGCGCATCGAGTACGGCGTGAGGATGACGTAGGAAAGTTCTTCGGCCTGCATAAAAATGAAAACGCGGTCCGACAGGATCAACCGCGTGGTGCAGGAAAGACCGAAGGCCCGCTAAGGGTGCGCGGGGAAGGTGCTTTTGAGGCCTCTTCGCGTCAACTAAGTTTTTGGCCGCGGCGCCGCAGGAGCGGTCGCCGCGGTGGAAACTGCGACTTGGGGCGCGGGGCCAGGCGGACGAGGAGCGCGATCCATTTCCCGCGCCGCCGCACCACGGTGGCGCGCAAGCCGTTCTGCCGCAGGGCCTCGTGCACCGCGCGCTCCTGTGTTCGCAGGATGCCCGACAAGATCAATGCGCCATCCGCGCCCAAGCTGCGCCGAAAGGTCGGCAGCACCGAGATGAGCAGCTCGGAAAACAAATTCGCGGTGATGAGATCAAAGGTGCCGCGGGCTTCGCGTGCGACGTCGCCGGTGACAAAGGTGATCCCGCGAATCTGATTGCTCCGCGCATTCGCGCGCGCCGTCCGAACTGCCTTAGGATCGTTATCCACTGCGAGCACATCGCCCGCACCGAAACGCCGTCCCGCGAGCGCGAGAATTCCCGAGCCCGTACCCGCATCCAGCATTTTCCAACCAGCCGACAGCTTGCGCGTTACTTCCTCGAGCAGGCGTAACGACATCGCGGTTGTCGCATGTTCTCCCGTGCCGAAAGCCACGCCGGCGGGAATGGCAAGGTGCGGGATTTCGGTCGCGGGCTCGGGTTCGTCTCGAATCATCAGACGACGTCCGATGCGCAGCGGCTTGGTTTTGTGCGCGGTAAACAAACTCTCTTCCCAACCTCCTGGCAGCCGGGTAATGGAGCCACCGAACGCATCCGTCAGCGCGCGCGCGTCCGCCAGTTTCGGACAATACACCTCGAGCTTGAGACGGGTTTTTCCCGGTCGCTCGACCACGGCATGCGTTCCGCCTGTCTGCCGGGCGATCGCTGCCTCGTGGCGCTCCACCCACGCAGCCGCGACCGATTTTTCCCAAAGATAGGGCCGTCCTTTTTTGCTCACGCGTTATTCCTAGTCGCGCTCGGAGTTTAACGCGAGGGTGGAGGAGTGCGATGAGCGACCTGAATTTCTTGCATCGTTTCGTGCCCGGGAAACCAGCGGAAACGCGGGTCCTCCTTCTCCTCCACGGCACCGGGGGCGACGAATCGGATTTGCTGACGCTTGGGCGCGAACTGGATGAGGCGGCGGCGTTGCTCAGTCCGCGCGGGCAGGTTTCGGAAAATGGCGCGTCTCGTTTTTTCCGTCGCCTGGCGGAGGGCGTTTTCGACCAGGAGGAAGTGGTGCACCGCGCGCATGAGCTGGCGGATTTCGTCGTCGCGGCGGCGACGCACTACCAATTTGAGACGCGCCATCTGATCGCAGTCGGCTATTCCAACGGTGCCAACATAGCCGCTGCCATGATGATGGTTCGCCCCGAAGTGCTGCCGGCTGCCATCCTTTTCCGAGCTATGACAGTGCTAGCGAATCCGCCCACCGCCGATTTGCGCAATAGGCGCATCCTCATGAGCGCCGGCCAGCTTGATCCGATCATCCCGCTGGAGAATTCCCAGCGGCTGGCTCACTTGCTGAAGACGAGTGGTGCGCGCGTGACGTGGAAAATCCAGGAAGCTGGGCACGAGCTGGTGCGCGAGGATCTCGTTGCCGCGCAGCAATGGCTGGGCGCGTAACCCGATTGCTCTCCAATGTGCGATTGTTCGCGGACCCCTCTCGAACATGGCGGACAGCGGGTGAAGGGACTCGAACCCTCGACGTTCTCGTTGGCAACGAGATGCTCTACCACTGAGCTACACCCGCATTGGCCGCGCCACGCCGGAGCCGGAGCGGGGTGCAATAATGTCCAGCGGTCCGGCTAGCGCAAGGGCTTTTGTCAGTGGAGCCGGCGCGTCCTCGCGCCGAAAATTCCGGGTGCGACCGATCAGATTCAGCGCGCGCGCCGCTCCTGGATTTCTTTGCGCTGATTTTTTTTGAATCCAAAGACCCCTTCGCCTGCATCTCACTGCAAAAGGACAATAATGAAAACCAACCTTCTCACCTCACTCTGCTCCCTGGCGCTCGCTCTCACGGCGCTCGGACAAACTCCCACCATTCCCCCCGATCCAGGGGCTCCCGTGGCGCCCGTCGCCACGCCCGCAGTAGCTCCCGCGGTGCCGCCTCCCGCCCCTGCGGTTACGACTCCTCCCGCTCCAGCCGTCGTACCCAGCCCGACCGTGGCCATGACTCCGCAAGACGCTGACGACCTTGAAAGCCGGATCGAAAAGAAGGTCGAGAAAGGCGTGCACATCACCTTCGGCGACGACGATGAGGAACGCGCCGAGCGGAAACGCGATCGTAAGCGCGACCGCGACCGCGATCATGTCCGCGTGGACAACTCCGATATTGGCGATGGCGCCCTGATGGCCATCCCGATTGTCGGCATCATCTTCACCACCCTCTTCGGCGCGCCCGTCATGATCGTAGGCATCATCCTGTTCTTCAGCTATTGGAAACAGCGGCAGCTGCATCGCACCGTCCGCATGATGGTCGAGAAGGGGCAGCCCGTCCCGGAGGGCCTCTTTGCGTCGCCCTCTTCGCCGATCAAGCAACGCTCGGATATGCGTCGCGGAGTCGTCCTCGTCATGGTCGGCCTCGGCATCATGATCTTCTTCGCGGCCGTGAACGACTGGGAAGGCGGCGCCTGGGCGCTCGGTATCATCCCGTTCCTCATCGGCTGCGGTCATCTTCTCGTTTGGAAATTGGAGACCAACAAGACGGCCACCTTTAAGACCAGTACCGACAACCCCCCTCCGCTCCCGTAACCTGCCGGAGTGTCGCTGACCGATGCAGACCTCGTCGCCCGAGTCCTCCTTGATGATGACCACCACGCTTTCTCCGAGCTGGTGCGGCGTCATCAATCGGCGGTCCGGGGTCTGCTCCGTCAACTCACCAGAACCGATGCTGCTCTCGCCGACGATCTCGCTCAGGAAGCCTTCCTCAAAGCCTTCAAAAACATTCACAGTTTTCGCGGCGAGGCGAAATTTTCCACCTGGCTCTACCGCATCGCCTACAACTGTTTCCGTGAGGAAGCGCGGAAGCGGAAAGAGCTGGTTGGCATCGATGAAGCCCGGCTCGAAGCCGAACAAGATCCGCAAACCGTTGACCCCGCCTTAAGACAGGACCTCATGCATGCTCTCAGTTTACTTCCGCTCCACGAGCGCACCGCCGTTTTGCTCTGCTGCCAGAACGGCCTCTCGCATGATGAAGCCGCGCGCGTGCTCGACATCCCGCTCGGCACCGTGAAAACAAATGTGCTGCGCGGAAGAGAAAAGTTGAAGAAGACCCTGGCAGTGTGGGAGAATGACTGAACCGATGGACGAGCAACTGGAGAACGATTGGCTTGACCTGAGACTGCGCGAAGAAGCGCCGTATCTCGACGACGCCGGCTTCACCGCGCGCGTCATGCATCAGTTGCCCGCGCGCCGCCAATCGCACGCGCAGCGGAATGCGATCATGGTGGCGGTCACGTTGCTCGCCTGTGTCGTCGCCTACTTTGCGTCCGGCGGCGGTGCCTTCATCGGCAACAGCGCGGCCTTTCTCGTGGCCATGCCGATTTGGACCGTCTGTGCGCTTGCCGGATTCTCCGGCCTGCTCGTCATGGTGCTGGGCACTGCGGCCGCGGTGAAAACCGCGCGTCCGCCGCGCCGGAGGTAGGTGGCTAGAAGCTCCGCGCCTGTTCGACATCGCGCGCGATTTGTGCAGTCAATTCGTCCAAGCCCTCGAACTTTTTCTCCGGGCGCAGATAACGGCCGAAACGCACTTCCACTTCGGCTCCGTAGATGTCCCTGGCTAAATCGAAGAGGTGCAGCTCCAGGAGGCGCTGCGGTTTTTCACCGCTGACCGTCGGACGGACACCAAGATTCACGACGCCGCGGAACGTCGCGCCATCGAGCGTGGCGTCGGCCGCGTAAACGCCGTTCGGCGGAAATTGTTCGCTGTGGGCGCTCAGGTTCGCCGTTGGGAAACCAAGTTTACGGCCGAGTTGCGCGCCGAGTTCCACCGTCCCGAGAATGGTGTAATCTCGTCCCAGCATCTCCGCCGCGCGCTCCAGCTCACCCATCTCCACCGCGCGACGAATCGCGGTGCTGCTCACAACGGTCCCGTTCACTTCCACCGGCTTGATCCCCACCACATCGAAGTCGAGTTCGGCGCCCAGCTTCTGCAAGAGCGTCAAATTTCCAGCGCGATTTTTTCCAAACGACCACTCGTGCCCGACGCAAATCTCGCGCAACGGTTTCGCGTTCTCGACCAACCGCCTCACGAACTCCTCCGGCGGCGTACCGGCAAACTCGCGATCGAAAGTGATCACGAGCAAATGCTCGACGCCGAGGTCGCGAATGAGCGCGATCTTGTGTTGCGTGGCGGTCAGTAAACGCGGCGCCTCCTGGGGCCGTAAAACTTTCGCGGGATGCGGATCGAACGTCACCACCACCGGCGTCCCGCCCGCCGCGTGCGCGTGACGCGCCGAAGTGGAAATGACCGCTTGATGGCCCAGATGCACGCCATCAAAAACGCCGATGGCAGTAAAGAGCGGACCCGGCAGATCGGCCAGTTCCGAGATGGCGCGCAGGATGTGCATCTTGAGCGTTAGTCTGAGAATTTTGTGTCCGGCTACGCGCCACGCATGCGAGACACTTCCGGCAGCGTCAGGATGCGTCCGAGAATGTCCACCGGATCGACGTTCTTCAATTCCTCCACCGTCACCGCGCCGTCGACCAGGAACCGGCCCGAACGCGTGCGGCGCAACTCCTTGAGATGCGCCCCGCAGCCCAGCTCCGCGCCGATATCGTGCGCATATGTGCGCACATAAAAGCCCTTGCTGCAGCCGACACTAAAATCGATGTCCGGCGCGGCAATGCGTTGAATCGCATAGTTGTAAACGTGCACCAGCCGCGGTTCGCGCTCGACCACTTTTCCCTCGCGCGCCAGCTTGTAAAGCGGCACGCCGCCTTGCTTGATCGCCGAAACCATCGGCGGCATCTGATAGAAATCGCCGCGGTATTTTTCGAACGCCGCGCGCACGGTCTCCTCCGTTAATTCCGGGACCGGCTTCTCTTCCAGCACCGTGCCCGCGCGGTCCTGCGTGCTCGTCGTCGCGCCCAGCGTGAGTGTGCCCGCGTATTCCTTGTCCTCGCTCATGAGCAAATCCTGAATCTTCGTACCGCGCCCGAGCGTGAGCAGAAGGAGGCCGGTCGCGATCGGATCGAGCGTGCCGCAGTGGCCGACTTTTTTAATCTGAAGCCGTCGCCTAACGAGCGCGACGACGTCATGCGACGTCATGCCCGCGGCTTTATCGACGAGCAGAACGCCGTCAGGGGTTGCAGTTAATGACATCGCAAGTTGCCTCCAGAATTTTTGTTTCCGCTTCCGCCAAAGTTCCGCGCAGCCGCGCGCCGGCCGCGAGTTTGTGTCCGCCTCCGCCGAAAAGCTGGCAAATTGCCGACACGTCCGCGGTCTCGCTTTTCGACCGCATGCTGACGCGCACCTTTCCTTCCTGCAGCTCCTCGAAAAAAATCGCCACCACCACGCCTTCGATCGCGCGCAGATGATCGATCAACCCCTCGTTATCCTCCGGCAGGACGCCGAGTTCCTTCGCCACCTGCAGGCTCAGGCTGAAACATGCGATCCGTCCTTCGCCTTCGAAACGCATCGTGCCGAGCAAGGCGCGCAATAGTTCCACCCGACGTCGCGGATAGCTTTCGTAAAGCAGCTGATTAATCCGCCCCACCTTCACGCCGCGCCGCAGCAGCGCGCCGCCGATTTCAAAAGTGCGCGCGGTCGTGCTCGGATATTGAAACGAGCCGGTGTCGGTGGAGATGGCGACGAAAAGGTTCTCCGCGATGGGCTGGTTCATCGGCAGATCCTGCGACGTGATTAGTTCGAACAAAATCTGACCCGTCGCCGGCGCGTTCGAATCGATGTGCACGAGATTTCCGTAGCGCGGGTTGCTGATGTGGTGATCGATGTTGATCCACCAATCGGTTTTCACCGCCGCGAGCGCAGTGCCCAGGCGCATCTGCGTGGCGGTATCCAGCGCGACCGCGAGATCGAAAGCTTGCGGCTCGGCGGGCGGTTTCGCGAGGAGTTCACCGCCGGGCAGAAAGCTGTACTTCTCCAAGAGGCCGTCTTCATTCCAAAGCGTGACGTCCTTTCCGAGTTCGCGGAGCGATAATCCCAAGGCCAGCTGGCTGCCAAAGGCGTCGCCGTCAGGACGTACGTGGCTGATGACGACGATCTTTTGCGCCGCGCGCAAGGCGGTCGCGATTTCCGCGAAGCTATGATTCGTCTTCATCGTCGACGTTTTCCGGGGGCGCGATTTCCTCCAAAATCTCGATCACACGCGCTCCGCGGGCAGTGGAATTATCGAGATGAAAAACGAGATGCGGAGTGAATTTCAGCACCACCTTCTTCGCCATTTCCGACTGCAAATGGGTGCGCTCTTTTTCCAGCTTCTCGATCACCGCCGTGCGCGAGCCCTTCCCGAGCACACTGACGAAAACGTGGCCATTCTTCAGATCGGGTGTGACGTCCACCTGGTTGATCGTGACCAGCACGTCGTCGAACACCATGTCGCGCGTGATGATCGTGCTCAGCTCGCGCAGGACGACTTCGTTCACGCGCAGCATTCGATGTTTCATGATGTAGCCGCCTCGCTCGTCGAGGCTTCGGTTTCGCGGCGAGGCGCCGTTAGAGCTTCTGTGCGACCTGCTCGAGTTGGTAGCACTCGATGATGTCGCCGACCTGGTATTCGTTGAAGTCGCCCAGCTTGATGCCGCACTCGAGACCGACGCGAACTTCTTTCACGTCGTCCTGGAACCGGCGGAGCGTCGATAAGCCGCCATCGTAAACCGGCTGGCGACGACGCAGGACGCGAGCGCGCGCGGTGCGAGCGATGCGGCCATCGGTCACGAGGCAACCTGCGACAATTCCCTTGGTCAGCTTGAAGACCTGTTTGACCTCCGCGTGGCCGATGACGGTCTCGCGATGCTCGGGGTCGAGCATTTCGGCCATCGAGTCTTTGATCTGATCGATCAGCTCGTAAATGATGCTGTAAAGCTTGACCTGCACGCCTTCACGCTTCGCGGCGTTCACGGCGTTGCTCTCGACCTTGATGTTGAATCCGATCACGACTGCGTTCGAGGCGCTCGCGAGGAGGATGTCGTTTTCGGAAATCGGTCCGACGCCGGAGTGCACGATTTCGAGATCGATCTTCTTGCTCTCGATCAATTCCAGCGAGCCGGTGAGCGCTTCGAGCGAGCCCTGCGCGTCGCACTTCAAGATGATGCGCAGGTTCTTTTTGCCATCCGCCGCTTCGAGCAGGCTTTCGAGCGTGGCGCGTTGCGGCGTGCTCAATTTATCCGCGCGTTTCGTCTGGAGGCGCTCTTCGCTCAAGGTCTTCGAGTGGCGCTCCGATTCCATTACGAGCAGCTCGTCGCCCGCATGCGGCAGACCCGTAAAGCCGAGAACTTTTACCGGCGTCGAAGGACCGGCGGACTTCACCGGTTTGCCGTGGTCATCGATGAGCGATTTCACTTTGCCGCCATAATCGCCGCAGATGAACGGATCGCCGATCTTCAGCGTGCCGATTTGGACAATTACGGTCGCAGTCGGTCCGCGACCGGCTTCGACCTGCGCTTCGATCACCGTCCCGCGCGGCGTGGCCGTGGGCGATGATTTCAATTCCATGATCTCGGCTTGCAACGCCATCATCTCGAGCAAGTGATCGATGCCCGTGCCCTTCGTGGCAGAAACTTCGCAAACGATGGTCTCGCCACCCCAATCTTCCGGACTCAACTCGCGTTCCTGAAGTTGCTTCTTTACACGGTCGATGTTCGCGCCGGGGAGATCGATTTTGTTGATCGCCACCATGATGTGCACATGCTCGGCGGCTTTCGCGTGATTGATCGCTTCGATCGTCTGTGGCATGAGGCCGTCATCCGCAGCCACGACGAGGACGACAATGTCTGTGACGTGTGCGCCGCGCGCACGCATCGCAGTAAAGGCGGCGTGACCGGGCGTATCGAGAAAAGTGATGCGCGTGTTTTTGTAGTCGACCGTATACGCGCCGATGTGCTGCGTGATGCCGCCCGCTTCGCCCGCGGCCACGCGCGTTTTGCGGATCGCATCCATGAGCGAAGTCTTGCCGTGATCGACGTGCCCCATGAACGTGATGATGGGCCCCCGCGTCTTCAGTTCTTCCTCCGTCTCGATGACGGGCGGCGGCGGCGCGACCACGACCTCTTCCACTTTATGGACACCGGCGCCTTTTTCGCGGCGCTCCATTTCGAAGACGAAGCCGTGGGCTTCGCAAATCTTGGTCGCGATATCAGGCTCCACCGTCTGGTTCTGGTTCGCGAAAACATTGAGCTCCATCAGCTCTCTAATTAGAACGTGATTTTTGATCCCGATCTGTGTCGCCAAATCGTGGACGATGATCGGCGGCTTGATGTGAATGATCTTCTGCTCTTCGACACTTTCCGTGGTTTCCGGAGCGGCGTCGGCCTCAGCCACGAAAGTCTCGGCGGCTTCCGCGGCTGGCGCGACCGGAGCAACCGGCGCGGGCGCCGGCGTGGGTGCGGGTGCGGGGCCGGAGATTAAATCCGTCACCGTCGGGGCGACGCGCACGGGAGCCGGGGGTGGCGGTTCCACTTTTTTCGGCGCGACCGGTTCGGGCTTCTTGATGATGCGGGAAATGGGCGGAAGGAACGACTGAGTGGTGCGCGGCTTGTCATCCGCGCTGCGGACGCGCGGCTTCTTCTCGTCGATCAGCGAGACGGACTCGACCGGCGCCTTCGGGACCGGCGCGACCGGTTTTTCAGCGGCGGCAGCAGCAGCGGCGGCGGCGGCGGCACGGGAGCGAGCGGCCGGCGTGGGGGCGATCGTCGTGCTGCGCGGTGTCTTGGCAGCTTCCGCAGGGGTCTGCGCCTTGGACGGTTTGGCCTTCGCGGGGGACGACTTAGCGGCAACGGCAGACTTCGTCGCCTTCCCCTTCGATGGGGATTTGCGGGCGGTCGTCTTGGTTGTCGTTTTGGTCGGCATCTTGTTCTAAAAATTTATTCATGGCTCCGGGAAACCCACGGCGGGCCATTTAAGCTTCGGCAGTTTCGCGGGGCACAGCAGCGTGGATCTCTTGAGCCTTCGCTTCGTCCACCGCGAGAATGTCTACAAAATCGGAAACGTCCGCGTCGCGCAATCCTTCCAGATTGGTAAACCCGGATTTCACGAGCGTGAGCGCCTGCTCTTCGGTGATCGGCAACGCTTCCTGCAAAGTGTTCGCGGCTTGCACGACCTTCTGTTCGACGGCATGCGTCGCGGTCGTGTCCTTGTCGATGTTGATCTCCCAGCCGGTGAGACGCGAAGTGAGCCGTGCATTCTGGCCCTTCTTCCCGATGGCTAACGAGAGCTGATCTTCATCCACGGAAATTTGGACGCTCTTCCGTTCCAGATCGAACACCAGGTTCTTCACCTTCGCCGGCTTGAGCGCTTCGAGGACGTATTCTTTCGGATCGGAACTCCAGCGAATGATGTCCACCTTCTCGTTGTTCAACTCGCGCACGATGTTCTTCACCCGCGA
>JBDSNB010000010.1:0-12450 GCA_039915555.1 Chthoniobacterales bacterium
TTCCACAGCGAGCTCGATTTTGCCTGTCCCGGGGGGAACCGCCGGCGTCTCCAATTTCGCTGCTAGCAACATAAACTACCTGTCAAGCATCTCTCTCTGCCGGGGAGGAGCGGAGCCATTTGGCGGCATCCGAGGGCGTCGCTCCCGCTGGCTTGCCGGTTCATTTTTCGCGTTCGCGCTCAACGGTCGAAGATGTGGTGGAGATTTGCCCCGAAATGCCGCAAGGTAGCGACCGACGCGCCGGACGGCCCAGGACGGGCTCGCGGGCCGGGAGGTGCCGCTACCCGTCGCGTGAGAGTGGAGTGACTAAAATGAAGAACAAGATCCGCGTCGGCATCATCGGTATCGGCAATTGCGCCTCGTCGCTTGTGCAAGGCGTTGAATTTTATCGGAACGCGAATGCGGAAGAATTCGTCCCCGGCCTCATGCATGTGGACCTCGGAGGCTATCATGTGCGGGATATCGAGTTCTCTGCCGCGTTCGACATTGCCTCGACCAAGGTCGGCCGGGATCTGGGCGAAGCAGTCTTCGCGGAGCCGAATAACACGATCAAATTTGCAGAGGTGCCGAAGCTGGGAGTGAAAGTGCATCGCGGCATGACGCACGATGGCCTGGGCAAATACCTGAAGAAGGTGATCAAGAAATCGCCCGCTTCGACCGACGACATCATCGGGATTTTGAAGAAGACGAAAACCGACGTGGTCGTTTCTTATCTACCGGTCGGCTCCGAGATGGCGACGAAATGGTATGTCGAGCAAATCCTGGAAGCAGGCTGCGGTTTCATCAACTGCGTGCCGGTTTTCATCGCTTCGCAGCCTTATTGGCAGCGCCGGTTCGAAGAGCGCGGCCTTCCAATCATCGGCGACGACATCAAATCGCAGGTGGGCGCGACGATCGCGCATCGCGTCCTCACGAACCTGTTCCGCGATCGCGGTGTGCGCCTGGATCGCACCTATCAACTAAACTTCGGCGGCAACACCGATTTTCTGAACATGCTGGAGCGCGATCGCCTCGAGTCGAAAAAGATCTCCAAGACCCAAGCCGTGACCAGCCAGATGGGCCACGCTTTGCCGGCAAACGATGTGCACGTCGGGCCGAGCGACTACGTGCCGTGGCTGACCGATCGCAAATGGTGCTACATCCGCATGGAAGGCACGACCTTCGGCAACGTGCCCATCAATTGCGAAATGAAGATGGAAGTGTGGGACTCGCCGAATTCTGCCGGCGTGGTGATGGATGCGATCCGCTGCGCCAAGCTCGCGCTCGATCGCAAGCTCTCCGGGTCCCTCGTGGCGCCGTCGAGCTACTTTATGAAATCGCCGCCGGTGCAGTTCACCGACGATGAAGCGCGCACCAAGACCGAGGAATTCATTCGAGGTGACGACGGGATGGTCTTGCCCGGGCCGCTGAAGCGCAACGGCAGTGCGGCGCGCAAAACAAAAACGCGCAACGGCGCGAAAGTGAAATAGCCCCAGAAAGCCAAATACCCTCGGAGAGCGAAATAGTGGCGGAGAGCGCAGCCGTCGCTTCGCTCTCATCCTGAGCGGAGCGAAGGATCTCTGACTATTCCGGTCACGAGAAGCGTCAGAAACAGTCACAGATTCTTCTCTCCGCTGGAAGGACAGACGTTTCATGGGCGAAGCGAAGCCTGTGGCGGTGTAAATATGAGCCTTGGTCCGATCGCTCCGCCATGCGAGAGCTCTAAGTTTCGCGCACGACCGCGGTCGCCTTCTTATCGTCGCGCAGCGCGATAAATTTCGCGTGCCGCAGATTGCCCGCGTCGGTCCATTCCACAAACGCAACCTGAGTGACGAGCGTCGGTTTCAGCCAGCGGCACTCCTTCATTTTTTCGGCAGTGATCGGATCCCCGCGGCGCGCGTTCTTCTTTTCCGGCAGGTTAACGAACGGACATTCCGCCGTCTCCAGTCCAGCGAACTCCGCGAAGACCTCTTCGCGCAGGCGCGGCACAAAGCCGTCCTTCACTTTCGCGACGAACTTCAGCTGTTTCTTTTCGTAAACGCCGACGAGCAAGGAATCGAAACCGCGCGTCCCGGGCACATAACCGCCGATGACGAACTCCTGGGCGCGATCCGCGCGCTGCTTGATCCACGCGCCCGAGCGTTCGCCCGCTTCGTAGACGGAGCCCGCGCGCTTCCCGACCACGCCTTCCAGACCGAGCTTCCGGACCGCATCGAGCACCTGCCCCGCAGGCGCGTCGAGCAGGGGCGACAAGCGCAGCGGGTCGGCGGTCTTGCGCAACAACTTCTGCAACTGCTCGCGCCGTTCTGCGATCGGGCGATGCAAAAAGCTCTCGCCTTTGAGATGCAGGAGATCGAAGGCGTAATAGTAAACCGCGAGCGGACGACCGACGCTGTTTTGCAAGAGTTGAAATGAGGGGCGGCCTTCGTCATCCAGCGCTACGATTTCGCCATCGAGCACGAAATCGCCCTGCAATTTAGCCAGCGCCTCGGCCACATTAGGGAAGCGCGCGTTGAGCTCTTTTTCATTGCGCGAAAAGAGTCTGGCCTCGTCTCCGTCTTTCACCGCGATGCAGCGGTAGCCATCGAACTTGATCTCAAAAGTCCAGTCCGCTTCCTCCGGAAGTTTCGCGACTGCTTTGCACTTCATCGGCTCGACGAACTTCGGCGCGGCGGTATTTCCGCCGCGCTCGCGTTTCGACGGCCGGCTGCTCTCCCATTGTGCGTCGTTATCTTGCGCGATCGCCGCCATCGAACGTCCGGAGATCGCCGAGCTGTCGTCAATTTTCGCCGGGATGCGTCGCATCGATTTCCCCGCTTTGATGAGCAACCATTTGTTGCTCTTCGGCTCGCGTTTGTCTTTCACCATGATCCACTCGCCGTTTAGCTTTTGCCCTTTGAGAACGACGTGCATTTTGCCTTCGCGAAATGCTCCCGCCGCGTCGCCCGTGATGTCGTCGTAGAGTCCGTAGTCCCACACCATCACGGTGCCGCCGCCGTAATTTCCTTTCGGGATTGTGCCTTCGAATTTTTCGTACGCGAGCGGGTGATCCTCCACGTGCATCGCGAGCCGCGCTTCGCGCAATTCCGTTGGCGGACCCTTCGGCACCGCCCACGAGCGCAGCACGCCTTCCATTTCCAAACGCCAATCGTAGTGCAAGTGGCTGGCCGCGTGTTTCTGAATCACGAAACGATGGTGCGTGCTGGCTTTTGATTTCCTCGCAGCCTCCGCGGGTGGTTCTGCGGTTTGCTGGAAATCGCGTTTCGCGGTGTACTCGCGGAGCGATTTATCCTTCGAGGCGGGCCCCTCCTTGGTATTGCGCGGCCACCGGCTCAGTTTCACCGCCGGTCCGGAAGCGAGTGCCTGCGTGAAGGCGGCCGGGAGTTGCTGTCGCAACTTGAGGACGGGCGCGAAGAGATCGCCGAGCTTTTTGATGCGTTTCAACGCCGCCGCCGGCGTGAAGAAGAGCACGTCTGCTTTCTTGCGCTTTACCGCTCGCTCCAGCTCTTCCCAGGTGATCGGGAGCGAGACAAACGGCGCCGTGTTCTTGGCGCGTAACGCGTAAACCGCCACGGTGGTTTTGAAGTCCGAATTCTGGCTCCAATCGATCAGCACTTTTCCTTGGCGAAGGCTTTTCGCCATCTCGGAAACGACCAGCTTTGGCAGTTGTTGTGCGCCCAGTTCCGCGACCGCTTTCGCAAACGGCTGGGTTACTTCATAGGTGGCGCCGGAGTTGAGCGGCACGCTGAGGTGCAACCCTTTCGAACCCGAAACTTTCACGAACGCTTCGAGTCCCAACGCTGCGAAGAGTTTTTTCAGATGCAGCGCCACCGCGCCGCATTCCAGGATTCCGGCGGGCGGGCCGGGATCGAGATCGAAGACGAGGGAGGTCGGTTCGTTCAACTTCGGCGCGCGCGCGAGCAGGACATGCTTTTCGATGTCGCCCAGGTTCGCGGTCCAGAGGAGCGTGGCGCGCTCGTTGCAGAGAATGTAATTGATCGCCGGCCCGCCTTCACTGCGCGGCACGGCGAACGTTTTTATCCAGGCGGGCGTGTGTTTGGGCGCGTTCTTCTCGTAAAAGCTTTCCCCGGTCACGCCTTCCGGAGTGCGCTTCATGGTCAAGGGCCGGTCGCGCAAATGCGGGACGATGATGTCGGCGATTTCGGAGTAGAACGCGATCGTCTCACCTTTCGTGAAACCGGTCTCCGGGAAGTAAATCTTGCCGACATTCGAGAGCGTGAGGTCGTGCCCGTCGATCTTCACGCGCTCTGGTGGCTTTGGCATTTTAAGAAACGTGACGGGTCACAAAATCTCCAATCGCGCGCAGGATGCGTTCGTTCACCTCGTCCTGCGTCTCTCCCGCATTCCGCAACTGGCTCTTCGTTACCGCGAGGGAATGATCGCCGCCTTCCACGACCAGTAGTTCGCTTTTCGCCTTCATTTCGCGGCGGATATTTTCCACGAGCTCCAGCGGACACAACTTGTCGCGCGTCCCTTGCACGAAAAGAATCGGCACCGTGATTTCGCGCAACACCTTGTCCCGCAGCCTGGCGGGATCGCCACCTCCGCAGAGCGGATAACCCAGGCACACCAGCGCACGCACCGGTTCCACCAGAGACACGTGGCAGCCGATCCGTGAACCCATGCTTTTGCCGATGAGCACGACCGGACCGGCCGCAGCCGATTGGGCGGACGAGAAAGCCGCCCGATGCGCGGCGATGAGCACCGGTGGCGGATCGGGCCGCCGACGTCCCTCGATCATGTAGGGATAATCGAACGCCTGGACGGCACCGAGCTGGGTGAGCAACTCGCTCCAATGCCGCATCCAATGATGCGATGACGGCGCGCCCGCGCCGGGTGCGAAAAGAAGATGCGGCGTCACCACGAAGTATTGCTAACAGAAGATGGCCGCGCTCAAAGCGTCGCGTTTGTTTCGCTGCGCCTGAGAATTTAGCTGCGCCTGCCGCGACATCTGGGAGATAGTCGCATGATGGAGCGCACCAATCTGAGCGGGACCAGTCTCCGCACCGCTTTCGTTCTCCTCCTCGTCCTGGCGATTTTTTCCCTCTTTCTCGCGGTGCTGTGGCCCTTCATCACGCCGCTACTGCTCGCTGCCATTCTCGCCACTCTGAGCCAGCCGCTCTATCAATCCGTCACCCGGCTGGTGGGAGGCCGGCGCTCGTTAGGCTCATTCGTTACTCTGCTCATTCTGTTCCTGCTCGTGGTGGGTCCGCTGAGTGCTTTTTTGGGAGTGGTGGTGCGGCAGGCGGTGAGCGTGAGCACCGACGCCATCCCCTGGGTGCAGCAGCATTTCGCCGCCGGCACCGCGTTCAACGCGCACGATTGGCTGGTGGAGCGCTTCCCGCGTCTCGAGCCCTATGTGCCCGATCAAAATCAGCTCATGGAGAGCGCCGGCAACGTGGCTAAAGCCGTCGGCGCCTTCCTCGTGGCCGGAGCGTCGAGAGTCGGCGCCGGCACCGCCATTTTTCTGCTCGATCTCTTCGTCATGCTCTACGCGATGTTCTTCTTCCTGCGGGATGGGCGCGCGATCGTGGAGAAGATTTTTTATTACACGCCGCTCAATCACAAAGACGAAGCACGCCTCTTGCAACGCTTCACCTCCGTGACGCGCGCGACGATCAAGGGGACGCTCGTCATTGGCGTCATCCAGGGAACGCTCGCCGGCCTCGGGTTTTGGGCGGCCGGCATCGAGGGGGCGGCGTTTTGGGGGACGATCATGACGATTCTTTCCGTCGTGCCGGGGATCGGGGCGGCGCTCATCTGGGTGCCGGGCGTCGCCTATCTCTACCTCACGGGGCACGCGCTCGCCGCCACGCTGTTGCTCATCTGGTGCTCGGCGATTGTTGGCACGGTGGATAATATTTTGCGCCCGACCCTGGTCGGGAAAGACGCGAAGATGCCCGACCTGCTCATCCTCATCGGCACGCTCGGCGGGCTCTTCTTGTTTGGGCCGATTGGTTTCATTGTTGGCCCGATCGTCTGCGGATTGTTCCTGACCGTGCTGGACATCTACGGGTCAACCTTCAAAGAAGTTCTGCCGCCGGTGCGTGACCTCGTCACCGGCAAACTCAAGAAGCCGTCGGCGATTTTGGACAATCCGCCGGGATGATCCAGGCCGTCACGCCCGCTTTACTTCCCGAGCGCGAGCCGCCATGCCAAGCCTTCGGGCAGGCCGGCCGCGCGGATCTTCGCCTGCGTGGCCGCGAAATCGTATTCCACGCGGCGCAGTTCCACCACGCCCGCGTCTGAATCGTAGGTGCAATAAGCCGCCCGCGAGTCGCCATCGCGCGGCTGTCCCACACTGCCCACGTTGATCAGATATTTCCTCTCCGGCCTGACCGTGAGTCGATCCAACGCGATCCGATGCACCCCGTCCCCTTTCACGTAGGCGAGCGGCACATGAGTGTGGCCAAAGAAACAAACCGGCGTGCGTTGGAGTTTGAGGCTGGCAGCGGCGTCGAAATCGTTAAAGACATACTCCCAATGCTGCGGCGCATCGAGCGTGGCGTGGACCATGGTAAAACCATCGACCTGCCGGGTGAGCTCACGAGTCTCGAGCCAGTTTTTCTCTTCTGGCGTCAGGAGATCGCGCGTCCACAAAATGGCCGCCAGGGCCTGCGCCGTGAATTCCTGCGCCGGATGTTCCGCTCCCGCCTGCTCGTCGTGATTTCCCTTCACCACCGGCCCGCCCAGATCCTGCAAGGCGCGAATGCATTCCCGCGGACTGGCGTTGTAACCGACCACATCGCCCAGACAAACGAACTCCGTGCAGCCCACGGTGCGCGCGTCCGCCAGCACGGCTTCCAGCGCCTCGAGGTTTGCGTGGATATCGCTGAGAATCGCAAAGCGCATCGCAGTTCTTATGCGCCGCGGGCGGGAGCGCAATGGTGAAGCACCTGCACGTGGATTCGATCAGAAAGCGGAGCGACCGCTCACGATTCGAACGGCAGCTCCGACAACTCCAGCTCCGGATTACGCTCCGGAAAAAAGCGCAGCGGCCACGAATCCGGGAACAACGCCACCGGTCGATCCTGCTCATCCAACGCCAACGCGGTTCCGGTTGGCAACGAAATCGTTCCGTCCACCGGTTCGCCATCCTTGCGGCGCAGCCAGCGTACGATTTCCCACGGCGCCGTTTCCACTTTCGCTTCCGCGCCGTACTCGCCCTCGAGCCGCGCCTGCACTACTTCGAATTGCAACGGCCCGACCGCGCCGAGCAGCGGCACGCGTTGCGCGGCGTGCGGGAACGAAAAATTCTGCACCACGCCTTCCTGCAAGAGCTGCTCCAGGCCCTCGCGGAAGCGCTTTGATTTCGCGGTGTTCGTGTTCCGCAGGTAAGCGAAACACTCCGGCGGGAAGCGTGGGATTTCCTCGAAGCGAATCGTCGCATCTTCCGCCAGGGTATCGCCGATTTGGAAACCGTGATTGCCCACGATGCCGATCACGTCGCCGGCAAACGCTTCGTCCACCGTCTCGCGTTCGCGCGCGAAAAGCTTTTGCGAATTCGACAACCGTACCGTCTTGCCCGTGCGCGTCTGGATGACCTGCATGTCGCGCCGAAAGCGACCCGAGACGATGCGGATGAAACAAATCCGATCGCGATGCCGCGGATCCATGTTCGCCTGAATCTTGAAAACGAAACCGGAAAAGCTGTCCGTGGCTGGTTCCACCGTTTCCTCGCGCGACGTACGTGGCTGCGGCGGCGGCGAATAATCGAGGAACGCGTCGAGCAATAGCTGCACGCCAAAATTATTCGCCGCGCTCCCGAAGAAAACCGGCGTCAACTCGCCGCGCGAAAGCGCCTCCGCATTAAACTCGTGCCCCGCGCCATCCAGCATCGCCATCTCTTCCACGGCGAGGAGGCGCGATTCTTCATCCACGCGATCGCGCACAAACTGGTCGTCCATCCCGCCCACCGAAACCGGTGCGCGATGCGCTCCATGCACCGAGCGCTCAAAGACGTGCACCTCCCGCCGCATCCGATCGTAAATGCCGCTGAATTGCGGCCCTTGCCCGAGTGGCCAGTTCATCGCGCAAGCGCCGATCCCGAGCACGCTTTCGAGTTCATCGATCAAGGCCAGCGGATCGCGCGCCGGTCGATCGAGCTTGTTCATGAAAGTGAAAATCGGCACCCCGCGCCGCCGACAAACTTCGAAGAGCTTCCGCGTCTGGCTCTCGATGCCGTTGCCCGCATCGATTACCATGATGGCCGCGTCCACCGCCGTGAGCACGCGGTAGGTATCCTCCGAAAAATCTTTGTGCCCCGGCGTGTCGAGCAGGTTGATCACGCAATCGCGATACTCGAACTGCAGCACGGTCGAGCTGACGGAAATGCCGCGCTGTTTTTCCAACTCCATCCAATCGGAAGTCGTCGCGCGTTGCTTCTTCCGCGCCGTTACCGAACCCGCCAATTGCACCGCGCCGCCATACAAGAGCAGCTTCTCCGTCAACGTCGTCTTACCGGCATCCGGGTGCGAGATGATGGCGAACGTGCGCCGACGTTTGATCTGTTCGAGTAGCATGGAGGAAAGACGGGCGCGGATGATGCCCGCCGCGCGAAGCCCTCGACGCTACCCCGCTCAGGCGCGCGATCAATCCACCCGCAGATCGTCGTCTGACTCCAGGAAATCGACCTGCCCACTGCTGATTTCATAGAAGGCGCCGATCACGGCCAGGTCCTTCTTCGCCACCGCGGCTTGCACCACCGGGTTCTCCTTCGCCAGGGCGACGTGGCGGCGCACGTTGGCCACCACCGCCTCGCGCATCTTCGCTTTTGTATCCCGGATTTTCGGCAACTTGTTTACCGCAGGCTCGATTTTATCGAGGAGAAAACGCACATTCTCCGGCTCCGCATTGCGGTCGCTCTCCGGGAGCATCGCGGCCTTCACTGCGCCACAACCTTCATGGCCCATGATGACCAGCAGCTTCGTTTTCAAATGCCCGACCGCATATTCGATGCTGCCCGCGGTGCCGGGCTCCATTACCTGACCGGCCACGCGCACGCTGAAGATGTCGCCCAAGCCTTGATCGTAAACCAACTCGGTCGGGACCCGGCTGTCGGAACAACCGAGCACCACCGCGAACGGCGTCTGTTGCAAAATTTGCGCGCGCCGTTCGTTAGCCGACAACTCCGGGCGGCGCGCCGTGCCGCTGAAGAAGCGCGCATTGCCGGCCTTCAAGGCGCGGATCGCTTCCGCGGGCGTCTTCGCTCCTGGCTCTTTTAATTTTGCGATCTCTTCGATCGTCGCACCGCGCGCCACCGCGGCCTGAATCTTCTGGTCGATCTCGGTGCGTTCGGCTTTCTCCTCAGACGGGGAGGGCGAAGCCTCAGGCGCCGCGGGCGAGGTAATGACGAAGAGTGCGAGGACGAGGGAAAAAAGAAAAGTGGTTTTCATATGAGCGGTTTCTTATTCACCCTAGGGCACTCAGGCTAATGCGCCAGCGCGGGAGGGTTTCGGTGCAATGACGTAGCGCAGCGACTCCCTCCACTTTTGTCGCTTTTCGTCCTTGGCCTTCTCTGCCACTCTGCGGCGCGATGCTGGCGAAAGTTTACTCCGCTGCGGTCTATGGCATCGATGCTTACGAAGTAGAGATCGAGGTCAACGCGGCGCGCGGCGATCCCAAGATTATCATCGTCGGGCTACCGGACACGGCGGTGAAAGAAAGCCAGGACCGGGTCACGACCGCGATTCGGAACAGCGGTTACCATTCGCCGCGCGGACGGACGACGATCAACCTCGCGCCGGCTGACATTAAAAAGGAAGGCCCGAGTTTCGACCTGCCGATCGCGCTCGGAATGATCGTCGCGACCGAAGAATTCGGCGAACCCGATCTGGACCCGTACAGCTTCGTCGGCGAGCTCGCACTCAGCGGCGCGGTGCGTTCGGTGCGCGGCGTCTTGCCGGCGGCGATCGAAGCGCGACGCCGCGGGAAGAAGGCGCTCTTTGTTCCGCAAGCGAATGCGCGCGAAGCCGCCATGGTGGAAGGAATCGAAATCTACGGCGTGCAGAATTTGCGGCAGACCTACGATTTCCTGAGCGGGAAAAACGAGAGCCTGCAACCGACTCGCGGCGATTGGTCGGAGTTCTTCGCCAACCATCAAAGTTACGAAGTCGATTTCAGCGACGTGAAAGGGCAGGGCCACGTGAAACGCGCGATCGAGGTCGCAGTCGCCGGCGGCCACAACTTGCTCATGATTGGCCCGCCCGGCTCCGGCAAATCGATGCTCTCGAAACGCATCGCTACCATCATCCCGCCGATGTCGCTCGAAGAAGCGATTGAGAGCACGAAGATCCACAGCATCGCCGGACTGTTAAACGGCGAGCAGGCCTTCGTCGCCACGCGCCCCTTCCGTTCGCCGCATCACACCATCTCCGATGTTGGCTTGTTAGGGGGCTCGGCCACGCCCGCGCCCGGCGAAGTGAGCCTCGCGCATCACGGCGTCCTTTTTCTCGATGAGCTGCCCGAGTTCAAACGCTCCACCCTCGAAGTCATGCGCCAGCCGCTGGAAGACGGCAAAGTTACCGTCTCGCGTGCCGCTGGGAGCGTCACTTTCCCCTCCGAGTTCATGCTCGTCGCCGCCATGAACCCATGTCCCTGCGGCTATTTCGGGGATCTGAAACGCGAATGCCGCTGCAGTCCTGTGCAGGTCCAGCGTTATCGCCAGCGCATCTCCGGCCCGCTCCTAGATCGCATCGATCTCCACATCGAAGTCCCCGCGGTGGAATATCGCGACATCTCGAGCACTCGCGTGGAGGAGGATTCCGGCGCGATCCGCCAGCGCGTTATGGAGGCCCGGGAGCGACAGCGGAAGCGCTACCAGGGCGAGGGAAAAACAAACTGCAACGCGCGGATCAACACCCGTCAACTCCGGCAACACTGCTCGTTAGGCGAGGATGCGCAGGAGTTAATCCGCATCGCGATGCAGGAGCTCAACCTGAGCGCGCGCGCCTACGACCGGATCTTGAAGGTGGCGCGGACGGTGGCAGATCTCGCCAGCTCCGAGGCCATCACCTCCGAGCATGTGAGCGAGGCGATTCAGTATCGGACGTTTGATCGCACGCTCTGGGTCTAACGTGGGGTCTGGCTCTCCGGGTCGCGCCAGAGATTCAGGTGATACTCATAACGCGCCTGCACATTTTCGGACCGCGGGTCGCGTGCCCGGGCCAGGAAAAACATCCACTCTGCTTCCTCGTAACGGCCCATGAAATCGTAGAGCCGCGCGAGCTCAAGCGGATAGGCCGCGTCCATCGGCGAGAGAAGCCTGGCTTGGTCGAACGTCGCCACTGCTTCTTCAAAAAAGGTGGTCCGCTCAGGGACAGTTTTCTGCCGGTTGCCAATGGCGGCCAACGCCCGGCCGAGATAGAAAAACGCGAGAGGATTCCGGTCGTCGCGCCGCGCCGCTTCCCGGGCCTGCGCTAGTGCCAGCTTTGGATTTTCGTCCCGGAGCGCAACGCGCGCCGCTTCTACCGAGGCCTCGCCCGGCCAGAGACGCACCGATTGCACGAGAACGATAAGCGCCAGCGCGACCGCCGCGTAACGCGCAACGGCGAAGAAAGTGGGGCTTGTCGCAGGCGCGGCCGCGGTGTCTCCGGAGTTTGCCAGCGTGCCAAAGATAAATGCAACAAGGAGAGCATTGGCCGGAATGTGAAGATTGAAGTCAACCAGCGAGTGTACCGCGTAGGCCGCGAACGCGGAGAGCGCTGCGATCGAGAGAGCCACGCGATTGCTCCGCAGGAGCGCCCCGCCTTGAACCCGGCAATAGCCAAAGCTGACATAGGTTCGCCACCCGGCGCGCAGATGAACGACGAGGAAGACGGCGAAAAGAGCCGCGCCGATTAGCCCGTATTCACAGAGCAAGTGAAGGTAGTCGTTGTGGACGTCGACCGGATCCAATTGCAGGGCCGGCGCACGGAAGAGGCGCCCGTAGAACAGATAGGTGCCGCTGCCGGTGCCGAAAAGAGGACTGAGTCGCCACTGCTCGATGGCGGCTCGCCATAGATCAATCCGGCCTTGGTCGATAGTAAAAGTGTTTGCCGCTCGCGCACTCAGCGCCGGGGTCCGTTGGATAACGAACCAAACGCTGGCCACGGCAGCAACGAGAAGGCCAAAGCTGATCGCGCCAGTTTTCAACAAACGGGCCGTGCCGGCGGCGCGGAGCACAATCAAACTGAGAACCCCAAACGCTCCGATGCTGATCGCGGAACTAAGATAACCGCCGCGGCTTCCGGTCAGCGCGTGGCCCAAATAGCAGAGACCGGTCAGGTAAGCCACCACCACCCGGGCCCAACTTGGCCATCGGCTCCAAGCCGCGATGCTGACGCCAAGGATGCCGACGATCTCGAGCAACCCGGCGAGGTGGTCAGGGTTGACGTAAAGCCCAGCGCCGCGCTCATGCCGCGGCACATCTGCCAGGGCAGAGATGATCATGGAGTAGTTTTGCCCCGAGCC
>JBDSNB010000111.1:0-6523 GCA_039915555.1 Chthoniobacterales bacterium
TCTGCCCCACCTGCATCGTGATGTCGTAGTAATCGGTCGTCGCGTCCGTCGAAGTCGGCGCCAGCACCGGCATGATCGGGAGCGGCACCTGAAAGGGCGCGCGCGGCGGACGCGGACCGCTGAAGCCCGACACGAGCAACGAAAGGAAGACCGTCGAACCGAAGAGAAGCGAGCGAAATTTCATGAGACGAAGAGCGGGAATGTAAGCAAACTACGGCGAAAGCGCCAGCGGCCCTTGACCGCGGTTTTCAGGCGGCGAACCTAGAGCCTGCCGCTGGCCCGATCCGAAGAAGGGTACGGCGCGAGTTTACCCCATGAAAAAAGAAGTCCGAGAGAAAATCGTGCGCGCCCTGAAACGCGCCTACGCCAGCGAACTCGAAACCGTGCAAAATTACCTCGCCAACTCGGTCGATCTCGATGGCGTGCGCGCGGAAGAAATCAAGAAAGCGCTCACGGCCGACATCACCGAAGAACTCGGCCACGCCACCATGTTGGCGAAGCGCATCAAAGTCCTCGGCGGCCGCGTCCCGGGCTCGCTCGAACTCGAGCGCGTGCAGAAATACATGCAGCCGCCGAAGGATTCCACCGATCTCATCAGCGTGATCAAGGGCGTGATCGCGGCGGAAGACGACGCGATCGAAGGCTACGAGAAAATCATTGATCTCTGTGACCAAGTGGATCCCGTCACGCAAGATCTCGCGGTCACCTTGCTCGGCGACGAACAGGAACACCGCCGCGCGTTTGTCGGCTACCTCACGGAATTCGAGCGCAAGAAATAGAGCGCGCGCGGGCGACTCTCCCCCCACCCCGCAGGAACGCCGGCGGCCACTCAAGCTGTGGTGGGACCCATTCTTTCGATGTCATCCTGAGCGGAAAGACGCCGTGCCCTCCCGTTTGCACAACCCAGCGGAAAGACGTAACGGAAAACAACCAACGACAACCAGGAGAAACAATATGGCAGAACGAAAAGGCTCAGCAGTTTGGGAAGGCACCCTGAAGCAAGGCAAAGGCACGATGAAACTCGGCAGCGGCGCCTACGAAGGCCCGTACTCCTTCAGCTCCCGCTTTGAAAATGCGAGCGGCACCAACCCCGAAGAATTGATCGGGGCTGCCGAAGCAGGCTGCTTCTCCATGGCTCTGTCCTCGAATCTGGAAAAAGCCGGCCACCCCGCCACGCGCATCAGCACCACGGCGACCGTGAAACTGGAAATGACCGACGGCGGGCCAAAGATCACGGTGATCGAACTCGAAACCGAAGCCGAAGTTCCCGGGATCGAGAACGAAGCCTTCCAGGAGCAGGCCACGAAAACGAAAGAGACCTGCCCCGTTTCACTCGCCCTCAGCGGCACCGAGATCAAGCTCACCGCGCGGCTGGCGTAGCGCGATACAATCGCCGTCCGCGCGCCGCGGGCGGCGCAAGGACCGCGATTTTCCGTGAATCAACCCTTCGACGCCTCGCAGCAATCGAAGCGCATCTTCGCGCTTTCCGCGCCCGATCCAGCGCTGCTCACCCACTACATCATCCGGAGCCTCCTCACCGGCCCCGGGCTGATTTTCGTCCTGCCGTTTCTCTATTTCCGCTACCGCACCCTGCGTTACACCTTCGAAGACGAAGGCATCCACATGCGCGTCGGCATCCTCTTCCGCCGCGAGGTTAACCTCACCTACGCCCGCATCCAGGACATCCACCTCAACGCCGGCTTCATCCAGCGCTGGCTCGGCCTCGCCGACATCCAGATTCAAACCGCCTCCGGCGCGTCCGGCGCCGAGCTGGTCATCGAGGGTTTCAAGGAATTCGAGGAAATCCGCGACTTCCTCTACGCTCGCATGCGCGGCACCCGCGGCGTCCAGTCCTCCGCACCCGCTGCGGACACGCCCCTGCCATCCTCCGCCGGTGGCGATGAAGCCGTCGCCCTGCTTTTGAACATTCGCGACGAATTACGCCGCACCCGCGAATTGCTCGAGCAACGCGCTGGCAACGACCGGCGCGCCGAGCCGCCCGCCTAATATGTTCAGCGCCTTTCGCGGATTAACCGAGCGGCTCCTGCGCATTCCCGGAGAGCCCGAGCCGCCCCCTGGCGACGAAGCGAGCACCCGCCGCTTCCGCGCCGCGCCTAACTGCTACTATTACCTGCTCGTCACCTGGACCCTGCGCACGGTGATTCTGCTCGTCGCACTTTTGCCCGCGGAAATTCTTCCCTTACTCGGCGCGTTCACCGAGTCGTTCGAACGGAAAATTCCCTCCCACTTTTCCATGAGCCTGCCGCCCCTCATCGCCGGCCTTATCATCCTGCAACGCCTCTTCTCCCTCGCCCTCCTCCGGCTCGATTTCGAAAAACGCTGGTACCTCGTGACCGATCGCAGCCTGCGCGTGCGCGAAGGTGTCCTCCTCATTCGCGAGATGACCATCACCATCGCCAACATCCAGAACATCTCCGTTTCGCAGGGACCGATCCAGCGTCTCCTCGGCATCGCCGATCTGCGCGTCGATACTGCCGGCGGCGGAGACGGCGCGGCCAAGAAGAGCGACAAGGAAGGAAAAGAAAATCTCCACGGCGTTCGTTTCCGCGGCGTGAACAATGCCGAGGAAGTCCGCCTTCTCATCAACACCCGCCTGCGCGAGTTGCGGGATGCCGGCCTCGGCGACATCGAAGACCGCACCGCCGCGCCGCGGCCACACCCGCGCGCAGCCGGCGATCCGATGCTCGCCGCTCTCCGTGAAATCGCCGCGGAAGCCAGTGCTCTCCGCGCCGTAGTGTAGCGACGACGCCTCGTCGCCGGAAGTGTTGGCGGCCCCCTCGCCGCCTTTTCGCCTACTTCGCCAGCTCGTAAAGATATTCGACGAACGACATCGTCGCGCCGTCGAAGCCCTGCACTTTCGGATTCGACGATTCGATCACGTAATACTCATCCGGCGCGTGTTCCGCTTCGCTTCATCCTGCCTCCTCGCCGCCTCCCCGATCATCTATTTCGGCGCTCGTGGCGAGCAGACGGGCGTTACTGCGCGACGGTCTTCGGCTCAGGACCGGCGAGGATCTTCTCGAAGCGCGGATGGTTTCGGAGCGGGTCCCAGAGCCAACGCCACTTCAGGTCCGCGAGCGTCATGTCGTAAACCGCGCCTCCCAGCAATTCGCAGGGGACCGTGAGAAGGTGCTCGATGAGGTCGAGCGCCGGCTCGGTTTCCCCTGTCTGCGCATAGATGAGCGCAAGGGCGGAGGAGATTGCGTTCTTCTCGGCGCTACCCTGCCGCTGTTCAGACTCGACCGCGAGTCGTCCCTGCCGGATCGCCTCTTCCTTGCGGCCGAGGAAGGCAAGAACGAGGCCGAGGTTCGCGCGGAGCTGACCGCTGTATGTGTCGTTGCTCGCTGACAGCCGTTCCTCCAGGTCTCGCCGCGCGGCCTCGAGCGCCTGCTGCGTCGCCGCTGCGTCGCTCCCGCGCGCAAACGCGAGCAGCGCTTCGTGAAAAACTTTCGCGCCCGTCTGCTCGGGAATACCGAATCCGGTGGCGACCGCGGCGTCAAATGCCTGCGACGGAGTGGCCGCAAGGAAACGCTCCGCATCATCGTAGTTGCGTTCGAGCATTGCCGTCTCGAAGCGGGCGATGCTCAGCCAGGGAAGGTCGAGTGGTGGGCTCGCGTTGAGTTGTTCCGCGATGGCTTTATGGAGCACCTGCACGTCGCCCGTGAGCCGGAACTCAACCTGCGCGCGATCCCACGGCAGCGGACTGGCAGCAGCATCTGGCCGTCGCACGATCGCCCGCCGGTCGCTCGCGTACAAGGCTTCTCGCCAGTCGCGCAACCATCGGGTCGTCAGGTTAACAAAGAACAAGACTTTTCCATTGCGTGGATCCAGTGCTTCGGCTCGACGGAGCGCCGCCAGCCGATCGCCATACCTGTTCAGTAGCTTGTAGGCGAATGCCTCCCAGAGATACACCTCCGCGGAGTTAGGCGACAGTTGCGCCGCTTTTCGAATCTCGATCAGGGCCCGCTCGCCATCGCCTTGCTGCTCTCCTCCGGGCTTCAGGTGACAAAAAGCCAGCGCGAGATAGCCCTCCGCCAGATCCGGGCGAAGACGCAATGCTTCCGCGGCCTCGTCACGAGCTTTCGCTGCCCACCGATCCTGACCCGGCCCGGCGAGATCCGTCGCCACGATCGACAGGCGGGCACGCGCGAGCGCGAACGTCGGGTCGAGATCAACCGCCTGCTGGTAAAGTTGGATCACCGGCAGCAAAGCGTAGTTATAGCCCGTTTTACTTTCCGCTTCCCGGCCTCGGAGAAAGAGCAGGTAGGCATCGGAGTTCTCGGTCGGCTTCGTCGTCGCGATTGTCTGCTCGGTGGGTGTGAGCGTCACGTGCAGAGTGCGCGCGATTTCCACCGCGAGCTCTCCTTGGAACGACAGCACGTCAGAGAGAGTCCGCTCATAGCGTCGAGACCAGATTTGCTGTTCATTGCGTGCGTCAATCAGCGCCACATTGATGACCAACTGATCAGCTACGCGGCGCACGCTCCCTTCGAGAACATTCGCAACGCCGAGTTCGCGGCTGATCTCCCGCAGGCTGCGCCCTTGCGATTTCTGGAACGCCATCACGCTGGTGCGGCTGATAACTTTCAGCTCGTGAATCTGCGCCAGGCTCGTCAGCACATCGCCGTGAATGCCGGCGGCCAGGAAGGCGTTCTCCGCATCGTCGCTCCCGCTCTCGAAGGGTAAGACCGCGATACTCTTTTCGCGTGGCAAGCTGCTTGTTCGATCGCCGCGCCACGTGAAAGCGACGAGGATCGAGAGAGCTGCTGCTAACGACGCGAGCACCAGAGCGGTGGGTGATCGCATCCAGCGCATCGATGAAGGCGCGGCCGTGGCGCGCGTCAGCTCGTCCGTGAACTCGATGCGGCGACGGATCGTCTTAAGTCCCGCCAGGAATTCCTCGGCGCTCTGGTATCGGTCCTCGCGGGTTTTCCGCAGTGACTTCGCGATTATCTGCTGAAGCGCCGGATCTGAGTTTTCGAGCGGGGGCGGTTCCAGCGTCAGGATTGAATGAAGCACCCCGGTGGCCGTGTCACCGCTGAATGGCTGCGCGCCCGCGAGCATCTCATAGAGCACTACGCCCAGACTCCAGATGTCGGTCCGCTCATCGATGGGTCCACCGCGCGCCTGTTCCGGCGACATGTAGCAAGCAGTTCCGAGAACCGACCCGGCATTTGTTTCCACCAGCAGAAGCGCTTCTTGTTCCGAGATCGGCACCGGCAACTCCTGCTCGGCGAGCTTGGCAATTCCGAAGTCGAGCACCTTCACGTAGCCGTCAGGCCGCAGCATGATGTTCTCCGGCTTGATATCGCGATGGACGATGCGGGCGCTGTGCGCAGTGGCGAGCGCACTCGCCACCTGAATCGCGACGTCGAGCGCTTCGGCGGTCGGGATTGGTCCTCCAGCCAGCCGTCGCCGGAGCGTTTCGCCTTCGATCAGCTCGCTCGCAATGTAGTGGACCGACTGCGCTTCGCCGACCTCATATACGGTCAGGATGTTCGGATGATTGAGCGCAACCACAGCGCGCGCTTCCTGCCTGAAACGCTGCAGACGCCCGGGATCACCAGTAAATCGCCGCGGTAATATTTTCAGCGCCGCGGCGCGCCCGGCGGCGATGTCGGTCGCGCCGTAAACGTCACCCATTCCGCCGGTGGCGATTCTTCGTTCGATCTTGTAATGACCGAGGGTGTGGCCGATCAGCAATTCGGCCTGGCCCTCTTCGACCACTTTGACCGCGAGCCCGGCCGCCGTCGTTTCGATGAAGCCGCCTGCTCGTCGGTGGGAGGCCACCAGCCTCTCCACCTCGCGGCGCAAAAGCGCATCACCCTCGCAGGCGCGATGGAGAAACGCGCTCCTCTCATCCGCCTCCTGTTCGAGCGCAGAATGAAAGAGCTCCTCGACCGCCTGCCAGCGCGCCGGCGTCATCACAGCATCGCGGTGAAGAGAAACTTTAATCGCCGTGCAACTCAGCGTACAACCACGCTTTGGAGAGTTTCCAGTCGCGCCGCACCGTCACCGCTGAGATGTCGAGCACTTCGGCGGTTTCGTCATAGGTCAGCCCACCAAAATATTTCAGCTCCACCACCTGAGCTTTCCGCGGATCCAGCGTGGCCAGTCTCTCGAGAGCCTCGTGCAGATGGACGATCTCGTCCGACTGCCCGGGCGAGACAAGCGCGGCTTCATCGAACTTTACCTTGCAGGCGCCGCCCCCACGTTTGATCGCACCGGAACTCTTCGCGTAGTTCACCAGGATCTGTCGCATCGCCCGTGCCGCGACCGCGAAGAAGTGGGCCCGATCCTGCCAGCTGGCTTTGCTTTGGTCAGCCATGCGCAGATAAGCCTCATGCACTAACGCGGTCGCCTGCAGCGTGTGGTCCGGCGGCTGTCCGGCCATGTGCCGGTGAGCGATACTGCGCAGGCCGTCATAGACCAGCGGCGTTAATTCCAGGAGAGCGGCTTCGTCTCCATCACTCCAAGCGGCCAGCAACTGGGTCACTCGCTG
>JBDSNB010000024.1:0-3289 GCA_039915555.1 Chthoniobacterales bacterium
CACGTCCCGCTTTTCCCTCGGCATCCCGCCGCCGAATGCTAAACTGAGTCGTGGAAAAAACGGTCGCCAAATTCTGCACTTTCGAGGAAGCCGAGAAAGCCGACCGCGAATTCTACCGGAATCTCACACCGCAGGAACGGCTCGATCTTCTCCTCGAACTCCTACCCCATGGCTCTGAGCAGCGGCTTGAGAGAATTTATCGAGTTACTAAACTCTCACCGAGTTGAGTATCTCATCGTCGGCGCGCACAGCTTGGCCTTCCACGCGCGGCCACGTTTCACCGGTGATTTGGATATTGGGTTCGCCCAACGGCGGAGAATGACGCCCGCGCCCTCGCCGCTCTAAAGCAATTCAGGTTCGGCGACTTGGGAATCACCGTCGCCGACTTCACCGCGCCCGATCGAGTCATTCAACTGGGGCGTGCGCCCAATCGGATCGATCTTCTTACCGGCATCACTGGAGTCACCGCGGACGAAGCTTTTCCCAGCCCAATCGCCGCCAAACTCGACGGCCTCCCCGTTGCGTTCCTGAGCAAAGAACTTCTGATCGCGAACAAACGCGCCGTCGGTCGTCCGCAAGACATTGCTGACCTGAGGGAACCCGAGGGCTGAGCTTTCGAGTTGGACAGCCCGGCCGCCTATGTCGGCAGGTCGTTTCGTCAATCACGTTCACCTTCCAGCAAATGCTGGCGCAGCAATCGTTGGAACGTCTCGTAAACCGCGCTCCGCCGCTCCGCGAAAATGCAGCGGATCACGCGGCGCTTTTCCGTTAACTCGTAAGCGAAAATGATTCGGTATCCGCCCACTCGCAGCCGGTGATAATTCTCCAGTGGACCTTCCAGCGCCCGGATGTCGCCGCGCTCCCGCGCCAGGCCGCGCAACGCGGCACGCAGCATCGCCCGAGGCTCCGGTGCGCGACTCGCTACGAACCGGACGAACTGCTCGGAGAGTTCAACCCTTGTCTCCATTTAGCGCGGAGAGCGGCCGGAACTTCGTCTTGCCCTTCTCGTAATCCTGCAGCGCCTTCATCGCCGCCGGATTGCCCAGCAGATCCAGCGTCTCCATAATCGCGTCCATCCGCCGGCGCGAGATCAAATACGCCACCGTCTCCTCATGCCGCGTGATCGCGATCGAGCCTTCCGCCGCCGCTTCCTTGATCAACCGCGGCAGATTCGTCTGCGCCTGTGTGACCGAATAGGTAGAATCCATCGCAATTCTACCTAGGCGGAATTCCCTCGTTCGTCAAACACTCCCCGGAGCCGTACGCCAGGATTCAATTACCTTCAGTAGCTGGCGGAGATTCTGCACGTATGCACGGACCGACCCGTTTTTGCTTTTCGCGGAAATCAAAGATGTTTGCGCTGCGATTGTTCGCCTGCCATTTCTTCAGCGAGAGAGGTTGGGCGGCTATCGACGCGTGAATCTTCCCGGCTTTCCCTACTACATCGCCTACTTCATTCGCGGCGAACGGCTCGTGGTTGCCGCGTTCGGGCACGGCAGCCGCCATCTCGATCATTGGACGGAACGCGAAACCTAAATCTGCCGTCCAGAATGCCGAGATTCTAGGACCGACCCCTTTTCGATGATCCCGCTTCAGCGCTGAACTTTGCTCAGATTCGTTATTCGAAGGGATCCGGCTCCAGCGGAATTTCGTCCAGGCTCGTAACGGAGTCTTCCCGCCGAGGCGGCGGCAGCGCACCTCCTTCGGTCGTCAAGAGCGAGACAAGTTGGACAGCCGCGTTATAGGCCCATACCGCCCGATATCGTACGAGTTCCTCTAGTCTGGGCTTTTGATCACGGGCGTTCTTCACTCCTTCGAACGAGATCGTTGACGACTGCAGCGAAGTATCGAGTTCAATATAGCGACGCAAAAATTCCTGGAGATCGCTCAGCAGCCGCAAAACTTCCGCCAATTTTCCGATCGTATCCCGACACGTCATAAGTGCCGGATTCGCTGCGGCAATTGTTAGCATTGGATGTGAGAAAAAATCGGCGGTTTCCCCTATGGGTCCCGGCGAGGTGAGACGGTGAAGACGGCGCAGCAAAGATCTCATTTCCCACAGGACTGCTGTGCACAAACTGCTGCGCTGGCGGTCCGCAACCGCCTTTGCGCTCCTACGTGCATGTTCGAGCGTTTGCTGGGTAAAGTATGTGTACCAAATCACCGCAAGCGCAGTAATCGCAGTCAAGGCGATCATCGGGGAATATCGCACACCTGCTCCCGTCCATTGCTGCGGAACGGCCAACCAACCGGCCGCGCCTAACGTGGCAAAAGTTCCGGCCGCAGCTGTAACCAGAGGCCAATTCCGCTTCGTTACAGTGTCGTCCATCTAGTCCCAACCGAGACTACTCGTAATTGTTTTGGGAGGGGCAACAGGCGAGTATCGAGGAGGTGCAAGACCGAAATTGCGAGAAAGCGGACTTTTGTCATCAACAAGGCTGCCGCCCGCCGTCAGCTACACCCCTGGCTCGTCCCGCATTCCGTGCACACTCCGCACGCGCCGGCGCGGATCACTTTTTCGCTGCCGCAATGGGAACAGGTGGTGTCCATGAACATGGCGCCGAGGGCGGTGGCGACGCGGTCGGCGTGGGTGTGGCCGTTGGTTTGAATCGTCGGGCCGCCGTCGTTTGAGATGTGGTTCGTGATGACGTCGAGGATCTCTTTCTCGGCGGTGCGTTCCAGATCGGCGACGGGTCGGTTGATGGATTTCTTGTCCATCTCGGGGATTTCTTTCATCGGCAGCTCGGGCTGGGCGCCACGCGGGGAGGTGGCTTCTTTGTAGCCTTTGATGAATTGGCAGCCGAGCCAGCGGAAGATGTAATCGGTGATGCTGGTGGCGTTGCGGATATCGGGGTTCTTGGTGAAGCCGCTGGGCTCGAAGCGCTGGTAGGCGAATTTCTTGACCAGGCTCTCGAGCGGGACGCCGTATTGCAGGGCGATGGAGGTGAGCGTCCCGACGGTGTCCATGAGGCCGCCGATGGTGCTGCCTTCTTTCGACATGGTGACGAAGAGTTCGCCGGGCATGCCGTCTTCGAAGAGGCCGACGGTGATGTAACCTTCGTGGCCGGCGATCTCGAAACGGTGGGTGAGCGACATGCGCGTATCGGGCATGCGATGGCGCGCCGGTTTGCCGCGGGCGACGTTGAGTTCTCGCTCCAATTCCAGGATGCGGGCTTCGAGTTCCGGACGCTCGACCATGATGTCGAGCGCGCCGGTGGCCGCGCCGCCCATGTCCTTGGTCTTGCGCGTGTTCAAGGGCGCGGAGCGCTTCGAGCTGTCGCGGTAAATC